>JANOTI010000144.1:0-23370 GCA_031416255.1 Sphingomonadales bacterium
GCAACGCTACCAGTGATGGTAACTGTGCCTGTCGCATTTTGAGCCGAAGCCGGTGTTGCAACTGCTACGGTGGATGCCGCGAGTGCCAAAAGTACAATTTTCTTCATAATCTAACTCCTTTTTTCATTCATCTTTTGGAGCAACTGGCTCCGATTAAACTTTGGTGGCTAGGCCACATTGCCCTTAAAACTTCGGGCCCCCTCTTAAATTTCAACCCAACGTCCCTGAGGAAAAACGCTTGGTTTGCGACCTTTTAGGGGGCCACGCTCACTGTCACTGTCAGAGTATCTGTATAGGTTCCGGCAGTGAGAATATCGGGTCCGGCATAGGCATTGGCCTTTACGCGGATGGTTTGATTGGTCGCCAGGCTGGTCGCGGCGCCATTGACGCGAAGACCGCGTGTGGTACTCGCTGCGCCTGAGAAATTTGTCCCGCCAGTCAAATATTGCGCTGTGCAGGATGCGGCGTTGTTTGCCGCAAATAATTGAGAGGCCTGACAGGCAGATGTCGCGGTGAAAGTGTTCGCATCATTCCGCAGGTTTAGCTGCACATCATAAGGTGCCTTGTTGCCATAGCCGGTCGGAACCGACCCGCCCGTCAAAAGTCCGCCATTCAACGAGAGCACACCAACGCGAAATGCACCAGTGCAATCGAGAATGAAGTTGAAGCTCTGGTCAAATCCTGTGGTATCAATATTCGGCGCATTGACCGAACCGTTAGGAGCATTGCCGGTGGCAAAGCCGCAACGACCGCCAACCGAGGCTGAAACTTGTATCGTCAGTGGTATGCTGTTGGGTGTGTTATATGGCGACGGATAGCCTGCACCAGCAGCATAAGCCGTCTGTGCCTGCGCCGGATTGGCGAACGCCAAACCTGCTGCCCCCAAAATGATTGCCCACGACAAACGCGCCATGCGAATGCCTCCCCTTAATAACAAGTTTTCAGAAAGCATTGTCAGGGAGGACTGTTTCGTCCTTCACGCCAGCGACCTTAACGCCTCACGTTGCTCTTCCTCCCTATTAGCAACCGATTCACGTCCGACATCAACAATTTTTTTACACAATTTTAACCATCTAAAATCAGTTCTGATTCGGATTAACAAAACTTGCAGTGAATAATCGATTGCGGTGATTTTTTGAACGGTTCATATTTGTAAAATTATGTATGGCAATATTACAAAACCGAATTAACGAAATTTTATTTTTAGTTTCACTGATATTGTATTCAGCTATTAATGTTATTTAATGAATTTTGAGTAAAATATATTGATAAACATCTTTGTGTAAAGGCAGCTGTGAAGATTGTTTCAATATTAAATCATCCGATTGAACGACCCGAAATTAATTAAAATAGTTAACGTTCAAGGGCATGCAGAGCCAAAATTGCAAAAAATCTAGGTTTTCGAGTCGAAAATCCCCCGAATCGATTCGCAAATTCCATCCCGGAAACTGTAATAAGACTGTAGTAATTGCACCGAAAAACATATCTTATATAACTAAAGGCATATCTATCCAAAAATTGGCTCGTTCTCGGCGATGCCAGATAAGACAGGCCATTTTTTTGTAGCAGCAGAGGACAAAGCACAGGCTATCAGATAGCCGAACAGAGTTCTTTACCCCCGGTAGATTGTGTCGCGTTTTACCTTTGCGATACATGACTATGGGCCTAGGAAAAATGTAACTTTGTTGGCTCGTTCTGTTTGACAGCAGCAAAAAAGGATACCCCGCAAGCGATGACACGTCCGTTGAAACTTCATCCTGACAGGTTGTTTCCCTCTGACCCTGCTATGCGCACAATTGCGCGGCGGTTGTATGCAGAGGTCGCTGGGCTGCCAATCATCAGTCCGCACGGCCATACCGATCCCGAATGGTGGGCCACCGATGCCCATTTCGGCAATGCTGCGGAGCTGTTGCTGCATCCCGACCATTATGTTTTCCGTATGCTCTATTCGCAAGGCGTAAGCCTGGAGGCGCTTGGCATCAGCAACGCTAAGGCTGACCCGCGCGAAAGCTGGCGGATTTTTGCGGAACGTTATTATCTTTTTCGCGGAACCCCGTCGCGGATGTGGCTTGACTGGGTTTTCGCCGAGTGTTTTGGCATAGCTGTACAGCTCAACGCTCAGACATCTGACCTTTACTACGAAACGATCACCGAAAAGCTGGCAACCGACGCATTCCGGCCCCGTGCCCTGTTTGATCGGTTCAACATCGAAGTGATCGCAACGACCGAAAATCCGCTCGATGATTTGCGCCATCACAAAGCCATTCGGAACAGCGGGTGGAACGGTCGAGTCATCACTGCATACCGCCCCGACCCAGTGGTGGATCCCGAATTTGAAGGCTTTCGCGACAATCTAAAAGCATTTTCGGACATGACCGGCGAAGATTGTTTTTCGTGGAAAGGCTATCTTGCGGCGCACCGAAAACGACGCGCATACTTCGCCGAAAATGGCGCGACATCGACAGACCATGGCCATCCCACGGCGCGGACCGCCGATTTGACAAAGGGCGAAGCCGAAGCGTTGTTTCTGCGTGTGACCAGAAATGGCTTCACAGCTGAAGACGCTGAAGTGTTCCGCGCGCAAATGCTGACCGAAATGGCGGGGATGAGCGCTGAGGACGGGCTGGTCATGCAAATCCACCCGGGTGCTTTCCGCAATCACAATCCGCATGTTTTCGATAAATTCGGCCGCGACAAGGGTGCGGATATCCCGATGCGCACCGAGTATGTTGAGGCGCTAAGGCCGCTGCTTGCAAAATATGGCAACCGTGCGGACATGACGATCATTGTCTTCACGCTGGACGAAACAGCCTATGCCCGCGAACTGGCTCCGCTTGCCGGGCATTACCCTGCGCTGAAACTTGGTCCGGCGTGGTGGTTTCATGACAGCCCCGAAGGGATGCGCCGGTTCCGCGAGAGCATCACCGAAACGGCAGGGTTCTACAACACAGTCGGATTTAATGACGATACCCGTGCGTTTCTGTCGATCCCCGCCCGGCACGATGTTGCGCGGCGCATGGATTGCGGCTTTTTGGCGCAGCTGGTTGCCGAACACCGGATGGAAGAATGGGAAGCAGCAGAACTTGCCGTCGATCTTAGTTATAATCTGGCTAAAGCGGCCTATAGACTGTGAGGGTAACCACCGCGACACTGCCGACTATACCCTCCCATATTCAACGCCCCAGCTACGATCGCGCTGGTCAAGCCGTTGGCATCGTTCATTTTGGTATCGGGGCATTCCACCGCGCGCATCAAGCGGTCTATACCGATGCGGCGATGAATGCAGGGGATGCGGACTGGGCCATCACCGGCGTGTCCCTGCGGTCTGCAACGGTCGCTGACCAGATGAACCCGCAGGATGGGCTATATACCGTTGCTGCGCGGTCCGGCGAGGGCGTGGCGACGCGCGTGATCGGCGCCGTGCAGCGCGTGCTTGTCGCATCAGCCGAACCGGATGCTGTCATTGCCGCTGTCGCACAGCCTTCAACACGGATTGTTTCGTTCACGATCACCGAAAAAGGCTATTGCCGCGGCAGTGACGGTTCGCTTGATCCGGCACGTGCCAATGACGCCAGCGTCTATCGTTTTTTGAAAGACGGATTGGCGCTGCGTTGTGCGCAGGGTCTGCCGGGCGTGACGTTGCTGTCATGCGATAATCTTGCTCATAATGGTGCGCAGCTTCGGTCGTTGCTTCGTCAGTATCTGGCACCGCATGATGCGGTGCTTTGCGACTGGGTTGAGGCCGAGTGTACATTTCCCTCGTCGATGGTTGACCGAATTGTGCCTGCAACGACACTTGCCGACCTGGACGCCGCACAGGCTGTCCTTGGCGGACTTCGTGATCAAGCCCATGTTGTCTCCGAACCCTTCAGCCAATGGGTGATCGAGGATTGCTTTGCCAATGGTCGTCCGCGCTGGGAGGCGTTTGGGGCAGAATTGGTTGCCGATGTTGCACCTTACGAAACAGCCAAATTGCGGATGCTCAACGGTGCGCACTCTGCACTGGCCTATAGCGGGCTGCAGTGCGGCTATGAATATGTCCACGAGGCGGTGGCGGACCCGGATTTGAGGACGATGGTCGAGATGTTGATGCGCGATGAAGCCGCGCCAACGATCGATTGTGCCCCGGGGCAGAATTTGGCCATTTATGCCGAGCGGCTGATTGCGCGCTTTGCCAACCCTGCGCTGAACCACCGGCTGATTCAAATCGCGATGGATGGCAGCCAGAAAATCCCGCAACGCTGGCTGGAAACTCTGGCTTGGCATCAGGCACAAGGCCGCCAATGCCCGGCTATCTTAAGGGCACTTTCCGCGTGGATATGGCATTTGGCGGGAGGAAATTCGGAGCGTTATGGACCAGTCGATGATCCGCTCGCCTCTGTATTGCGTTTCTATTGCGACGGCGCGAGCTTTGCGAAAATTGGCGCGATGTTTGGTTCGGGCGGACCGATGGAATCAGCGTGGTGCCCATCGTCTGCTGAACTGGAAATCATTGCCGGCGGCACTAAATCCTAGCGTCTAAACTTGCCTAAACCTGGCTGAGGAAGCACGCTTTAAAGGTCACGCTAGCTTTCAGCATTTCACCCGGTTGCAGCAATGCCATAGGGCCACCCAATTCAGGGCGGTTGATCGCGTTCGTCAGATGGCTGACCGGCTCAACGCAGAAATAGTCTTCGCCAGCCGGTATATAGATAACTGTTTCACTCAGCCGTGCGTCAGGTTCGATTGAAAGGCGTAGATCCCGATTGGGCCAGTCGATTATCAGGGGACCACACCGGCCGCTATAGCCTGTATCGACATTCCTAGTTTCAACAGGGGCACCCGCCCACCAATCGATTGGAGCGGCATGGCTAGTCACCTCAAACGGAATGCCTCTTGCATCATTCTGGCATTCTCCAGTGTGCATTCCGTGCAACACAGTCGCTGCTTCTCTGGGGAAATAGGGGTGGAATCCGATACCCGCAGGCATTGGTTTGTGGTCATCATTTTGGACAAGAATTTCGATTTCAAGTCCATCCTGGCTTAACGAAAACCTTTGCTGCGCAGAATAGCGCCAAGGCCATGGCCCAGCATCTTGGCTATGATTGAGTATCACATTGGCATCATGTGCCTTGCTAGCAGTCCATGCCGAAACCCAACCAAAGCCGTGAATCGGATTATAGGCATCCACATCGGGCATGTTTGGGGCGAGGCGGGGTATGTCGGGTATATTGGCAATAACCCCGTCGGCAATCCGGTTTGAAAACGGAACCAGCGGAAAGCATGCAGTTTGTAACATCGACGAACCGAAACTTTGCCGAAACAGGGGCAGGCCGTTCCAGTCAAAGCGCGCAACCGATCCACCCCGGTTCGGCTCGATGCTCAATTCATAATTGCCTGCGCGAAGTTCAATCATCAATAGTGCCAATCAACAATAACGAAATACGGCCGATGTAGATGGTCACGATAGCAGCTGCAACATGGCTTCAAACATCGAAGAGGCATCAAATAGATACTGACCCATGGGCTATCGCTTATGCATAGACTGGGCTGCTTTCGGTTTCGAGCAAACGGGCAATAGCGGGGCGGCATGATCCGCAATTGGTCCCGGCATTAAGCGCGGCACCGACTTCGGCAACGCTCGTTAGCGCGTCGGAGCGAATGGCATCGAGGATAGTTTTCATGCCAACGTCAAAGCACACACAGATAATGGGGCCGCGGTCTGCCTGCGAGGTTGCGGGGCGTCCGGCGAGCAGCTCGACTGTGGAGACGTCATCACCTTCCAATTGTTCGAGCAACCAGTCGCGCGGCGGCAGCCCGCCGTTACGGGCGATGAATAAGGCGCCCTGCAATTGGCCTTCCTGAACCACAGCGGCGCGAACGATCCCGCGTTTAGCATCGGAGACTTCGGCACGTTCTCCGGTTGGCAGGTGCGCCAGCATGTCCGCAGGGTCGCCATCGCCTGCGATTTCGACAAGCCAACCATGCGCGCAGCGGATACGTGTCCAATAGCGGCAGCTTGGTGCGCTTGGCTGTTCTTTGCTGATGAGAAAACCGGTCCAGCGCGGCAACCAAGTGCGGATGGTTGCGGCAGTGTTCTTAAAGCCCGGCTGCCCTGATACGGGATCACGATCTTGACTGGGCAATAGTCCGGTACGGCCGCCACCGCTGGTCTGGTCGGTCCAGTGCATGGGTATAAAAAGGTCGCGGCGGCGCTGGTTATCGGTGGAGGCAACACGAAACACGGCCTTGCCCTGCGCAGTTTCAACCTCGGCAAGGCCGCCATCATCAAGGCCAAAGCGTGCTACCATATCGGGATGGACCTCGACCAACGGCTCGCGCCGGTGTTGTGACAGTTTGGGCGAAAGGCCCGTGCGTGTCATAGTGTGCCATTGGTCTCGGTAACGGCCGGTGTTGAGGCTCAACGGAAAAGCAGAACTGGCGTCGTTTCGGGGCTGATAGCGCACGGGAACCATGCGTGCCTTGCCGTCCGGGGTTGAATACCGAGCGGAGGCCAAGGGAGATACTCCGCCCCATTGGAACGGCTCCATCGCGTCATAGGCGCCGTCGTCCGTTGCGGCTTTGGCTGAAATATCCAGCAGTCGCGTGCCATTATTTTCAAATCCAGTTTGCGCAGCGAATTCGCGAAAGATGCTGGCGTTTGAGGGATAAGTGAAAGCATCGGCCCAGCCCATACGCTTGGCGACTTCAGCGACAATCCACCAGTCAGGCTTGGCCTCACCGGGAGGCGCCAAAAAACCGCGCTGACGCGAAATGGCACGTTCGCTGTTGGTGACAGCGCCGTCCTTTTCGCCCCATCCCAACGCGGGCAGTTTGATATGCGCAAAGGCTGTCGTGTCCGTCTGAGATATGCAGTCTGACACCACAACCAACGGGCAGGCGGCAAAAGCTGCGCGCACACTATGCGCATCGGGCATAGAAACTGCCGGATTGGTTGCCATTACCCAAATCGCTTTGATCCGGCCATCGCCGACGGCGTTGAACATGTCGACGGCCTTTAATCCAGGCCCGGGACAGATCGTCGGCGATTGCCAAAAACGCTGCGCTTTATCGCGCTCGGCATCGCTGAACCCCATATGCACAGCAAGCGTAGAGGCTAATCCACCGACTTCGCGGCCGCCCATCGCGTTGGGCTGACCCGTGATGCTAAACGGGCCTGCGCCAGCCTTGCCAATGCGTCCGGTCGCCAGATGCAGGTTGATTATCGCATTGCCCTTGTCCGTGCCAGACACCGACTGGTTCGCGCCTTGGCTGAAAAGAGTGACAGTCCGAGGATGCGCCTCCAACAAATCGCAGAGTTGGTCGAACTGTTTTTGCGGGATGTCGCACGCCTTGGCGACGTCAATAACGGGTCCATCCCAGAAACCATCCGGCACCGAAACATGTTGCGCCAAATAGCGGCCATCAAGCTGCCAGCGCGCTTTCATCTCCGCCAACAATCCGGCGAACAAAGCGACATCGCTATCCGGAGCAATCGCAAGATGCAGGTCGGCGCGCTCTGCTGTTTCGGTGCGGCGCGGGTCGATGACTACTAGCTTTGTGCCGCGTGCTTCTCGGGCAGCCTCAATCCGCTGCCAGATGACAGGGTGGCACCATGCGGTGTTTGATCCAACGAGCAGGATCAGGTCCGCTTCTTCCAAATCACTATACGAACACGGGACGATGTCTTCGCCAAAGGCGCGGTTATGCGCGGCAACGGCGCTGGCCATACACAACCGGCTGTTGGTGTCGATATTGGCTGAACCGATAAAGCCTTTCATCAGCTTGTTGGCGACGTAATAATCCTCGGTCAGCAGTTGCCCGGATACGTAGAACGCCACGCTGTCGGGGCCATGTTCAGCGATAGTCGCTTTGAACCCGTCAGCAACAGCCTTCAAAGCGGTGTCCCAATCCACCTGTGCGCCACCCATTTCGGGATAAAGCAAGCGTCCCTCCAGCCCAATGGTCTCGCCAAGATGCGTGCCCTTTGAACAGAGCCGCCCGAAATTGGCGGGGTGTTGCTCGTCGCCCTTTATCGTGGCGCTTCGTGCACCGGTTGTGGTCGCGATAATGCCGCAACCGACGCCGCAATAGGCACAGGTGGTTTTTACAGGCGTCACGCAGGCGCTTTAACCGAAGCCAGCACCGCATCGCGTTTCAAAAACATGCGACCGCCGTCGATTTTGACAGGAATGGTGGGCACGCAACCTTCATCCTCGCCCAATGCTTTGCCGGTGACCAGACTAATCTTCCATGCGTGGAGAGGGCAGGTGACGGTGGTGTCATGGACGATCCCTTGCGACAACGGCCCTTGTTTATGGGGGCATTTGTTGACCAACGCATAGACGCTGCCATTGGCGGTGCGAAAGATAGCGATTTCATCGCCGCCACGCACAGGCAGAGTGCGCGCTCCCATTGCGGGAAGTTGATCGAGCGGACCGATGTCGAGCCATTCGGGGTTCATGATACCGCTCCTGCAAAGGGACGAATTTCGGCAAGATGTTGATGTAGCTTGGCATCCTCACCGGCAGCACGCTTTGCCCATGGATCGATCTGATAGACGCTTTGCGAAAAGGCGAAGCGTTCGGCAAGCGCCACGCGGCCCTCGGCATCCTCGACAATCCGGCTTTTCACATAGTCCATGCCAACGCGTTCGATCCACGGTGCAGTGCGATCCAGATAACGTGCTTCTTCGCGGTACAGTTGGATAAAGGCTGCGCAATATTCCATAGCTTCTTCCTCGGTCGCAACTTTGCACAAAGCATCGGTCCCGCGCAGATGGATGCCGCCATTGCCGCCGACGAGCAGCTCGTACCCGCTATCGACGCAGATGACGCCGAAATCCTTGATTGTCGCCTCGGCGCAGTTTCGCGGACAACCCGACACCGCAATCTTAAACTTGTGCGGCATCCATGACCCCCAAGTCATCTGTTCGGTTTTGATGCCCAGACCAGTGGAATCTTGCGTACCGAACCGGCACCATTCGGAACCGACACAGGTTTTGACGGTACGCAGCGATTTGCCATAAGCATGGCCAGACACCATTCCGGCGGCATTGAGATCCGCCCAAATTGCAGGCAGGTCTTCCTTTTTGATACCAAACAGATCGAGCCGCTGACCGCCCGTCACTTTTACCAAACGCGCCTTATATTTATCCGCAGCATCGGCGATGGCGCGCAGTTCATTGGGCGTAGTCACGCCGCCCCACATACGCGGGACGACCGAATAGGTGCCGTCCTTCTGGATGTTGGCGTGCATGCGTTCGTTGACGAAACGGCTTTGCTGATCGTCCACCGCCACCCCCGGCCATGCACAGAGCAGATAGTAATTCAGGGCAGGGCGGCAGGATGCACAGCCGTCGGGCGTGGTCCAATGTTGCGCCTGCATCACTTCGGGAATGGATTTCAGTGCCTTTTCGACAATCGCGTGGCGGACATCTTCATGGGTAAAGCTGGTGCATTTGCACATCGGCTTGACCTGCCGTTCACCGGCAAATTCATCTCCAAGCGTCAGCGCGAGGAGGTTTTCGACCAGCCCTGTGCACTGGCCGCAGCTAGCCGATGCTTTGCAGCCAGACCGGACAGCGTCCAGATCCTGCGCACCGGCATTGATGCAGGCGACAACTTTGCCTTTTGACACCCCGTTGCAACCGCAGATCTCGGCATCGTCCGGCAATGCGGCAACCGCATCAAAAGGGCTCGCTCCCGCTCCTCCGCCGCTGGCAAAGGCTTGGCCAAATATCAGCGCGTCACGAATTTCAGATACGTCTTCTTGGCGTTTCAGGAGGTCGAAATACCAGCCGCCATCGGCGGTATCGCCATAAAGCACAGCGCCAACCAGCTTGTCGTCCTTAACAATGACGCGTTTGTAAACACCGCGTGCTGCATCGCGCATAACGATGTCTTCGCAGCCTTCGCCACCCGAAAAATCGCCAGCCGAAAACACGTCGATGCCCGATACTTTCAGCTTGGTTGAAGTCACGGAGCCCGAATAACCACTGGGCTGCGCGACCAAACCATCGGCCAGGCTACGGCACATATCCCAGATCGGCGCGACTAGCCCGTAAACTTGCCCCGCATGTTCAACGCATTCGCCAACCGATAGGACATCGGGGTCGCTCGTTACCAAATCGTCGTCCACATGAATGCCGCGACCGATGGCGAGGCCAGCGTCACGCGCCAGCTTTACATTCGGCCGAATGCCGACCGCCATCACGACGATGCTGGCGGGAATGTCTTTGCCATCCTTCAACCGAACGCCTTCGACTTTGCCGTCGCCGTAAATTTCGGCTGTGTCGGCGGTTGTCAGGATTTGCTGCCCGCGCTTTTCAAGCTCGGTTTTTAGCAACCAGCCAGCAGCCTCATCCAACTGCCGTTCCATCAGCGTGTTCATCAAATGGATGACAGTGACTTTCATACCGCGCAGCGACAGCCCATGCGCGGCCTCTAGCCCCAACAAACCGCCGCCGATAACCACCGCGTCACCACCGCCTGAGGCCGCCCGCAACATCGATCCAACATCGTCCATGTCGCGGAACGAGATAACGCCTTGCAGATCATGCCCGGGAACGGGAATGATGAAGGGGTCGGAACCGGTGGCAAGGATCAACTTGTCATAGCTTTCCACCCGACCGCTGCGCGCGGTAACGGTTTTTGCCCCACGGTCGATGGCAACCACAGCATCCCCTGCGACCAGATCGATTGCATTATCATCATACCATGACTGGTCATTAATGATGATGTCCTCAAAACTCTTCTCCCCCGCAAGCAGAGGCGAAAGCATGATACGGTTGTAATTCACCCGCGGCTCGGCACCGAAAATGGTAATGCGAAAACGGTTGGCGTCGCGTTCAAGGATTTCCTCAACAGCGCGGCAACCGGCCATGCCGTTTCCGATGACGATCAGATGGAGCCGAGGGTTTACGGGGGATTCAGTCATAATATTTCCTTAAAAAGCCCAATCAACCGATGCCCAGAATTTCTTGGTATCGGTCGCAAAGGCCTTTGCATTGTAATCGGCATATTTCAGTGTGAAGGTGTATTTCTTTAGCTTGGCAACAAGCTGCGCACCCCATTCACCACCATAATTCAGGCTCAACCTGTCTGAACGATAGTCGTGATAGGTCGCGGTCAAACCAACACTATCAAACCCGGCAATTTTGGGTTTGGCATAACCCAGTACCGCATATGCATCGCGCAGTCCGTTCGCTGGTGTGACCAGAAACTTGTCGGCCCAACCGTTGAATTTGTGAAGTGTCGCCAGCGGCGTCTGAAAGCTGGTGAGGGCGCCGCCGATGCTCGCGCCCAGCACTTCATAACCACCCAGCAACTTCCAGCCCTTAGCCTCTCCGCCCAATTCGGCGAGCCAGTAATCTGCGGAGTAGTTGTTCGGATTATTGTGGTAATCGCTCTGCTTGGCGTAGCTGATGGCATAGGTCAGCTTTGCGGCTTTCGACAACGGGGAAGCCCCAGCAAAACGCGCGCCAAAACTTTGGCTCGACAAGCGGAATGTGGACACAGCGGCCTCATCCTGATCAACCAGATAGGCAAAGCCGGTCAGCGTGCCGATTTTGTGTTTGTAGGACAGGTTGGCAAAAACATTGTCGCCCGAGACTGATTGCTGCCGCGCGCCAAAGCCGTCAACGCCCCAGATGGTGCGGTTACTCCAGGCAATAGTGACATCGGCCTTCACATTTTTGATGCCCGAATACTCGATGCGCGCTGCATCAAAAGTTTGCTCATTCTGGCGGAAACCTACACTGGCGACGAAACGTTGATCGTCGAGATTGATGCGTTGGCGGCCAACCGTGACCACAGTCTTGGGCAGGCCAGTAAACTGGATCTGTGCGCGGTTGAGTTCGACATTTTGCGGGTCGGCGATAACGGGATAAAGCGTTTTGCCGTTTAATCCGCTGTTGTAGTTTTCCGAAATCGCCAGCGTTGCCTCGGTTTCTAGCAAGAACGCGAAAGCGCCCGTTTTGGCTTCTATTCCGGCACGAACACGGGCGGTTATACCGCTTGCATCCTTAATCAGTGGGGATTGGTCAACGCCTTCGTAACGAAGGCGGGCATCGACCAAGGGTTTGAGAACAATCTCTTCGGCTTGGGCCGGGGCGGCGATAACCGCCCCGGCACCGAGTAGGATGATGGCAAAGTGGCGCATCAGATCGTCACTCCCTGGATGGCGGCACCCCAAGTGGTTCTCCAACGCTTTTTGACCGAGGTTAGGCCGATGAGCGCGATGAGCGCCAGCCCGGAAAAGATCAGGAAGCCGGCTGAGGGACTGCCGGTCAGCTGCTTGGCAAAGCCCAAAGATGACGCGAGGTAGAAACCACCAACGCCGCCGCCAAAGCCGACAAGGCCGGTCATGATGCCGATTTCCTTGCGGAAACGTTGTGGCACCAATTGAAACACTGCGCCATTGCCAAAGCCCAAAGTCGCCATCACACCTAGGAACAACGCCAAAGTGACCACCAGCGATGCGGGGGCCAGGCTGATTGCGGCTAACAACATGGCCGCCAAAATATAGACGTACGACAGTGTCTTAATGCCGCCGATTTTGTCAGCCGTTGCCCCACCGAATGGACGGACCAAAGACCCTGCGAACACGCAGGCTGCGGTGCAATAGCCTGCGACCACGGGTGTCATAGCGAACTGGTCAGTGAAATAGATCGACAGCGACGCGGACAGCCCAACAAAGCCGCCAAAGGTGACGCCGTAAAACAGCATGAACCACCAAGCATCTTGATCCTTCAACACATCAAAATAGGCAGTGACCGGTTTTGGTGCTGGCTGGTCAGGGCTGTCTTTGGCAGCGATCAGGTAAAAGACGAAAACGATGAACAGTGGGATCACTGCGAGGCCGAGCACATCGTTCCAGCCAAATATCTTGGCCAGGCCGGGCGCGAACAGAGCCGCGAGCACTGTGCCCGAATTGCCCATGCCCGCGATCCCCATGGCTTTACCCTGATGCTCTGGCGGATACCAGCGCGATGCCAAGGGCAAAGCAACTGCAAAACTCGCGCCTGCAAAACCCAGGATGACACCCACTGCCAATGTGCCGTTGAAACTTGTCACGCCGAAATACCAAGCAACCAGCAAACCGGCCATGACGATGATCTGTCCGATGGTGCCGGTGGTTTTAGGACCGATGCGGTCAACAAGCAGGCCGTTGACCAAGCGCAAGACCGCACCCGCCAACGTAGGCACAGCGACCATCAGTCCCTTTTGTGCGGAGGTTAAACCCATTTCGCCGGAAATAATCGGAGCCAGTGGTCCAAGGATGACCCAGACCATGAAGGCCAGATCGAAATAGAGAAAGGCGGCTATCAAGGTCGGGCGATGGCCCGATTGCCAGAAAGATTTACCAGTCATGTTGCAATGCTCCTGTTAGAGTTGTGATAAAGGGCTTGACGAACCCCTCTCCTGTTCGCTCCCTTCGCGCACATACGCATGAGGGAATTTTTATTGTGAATTCGGATGGTCGATTGTTGGCGGCTGCAGGTTTTGCCTCTGAAACGGGCAAGCGCGCGGATAACCAGGACTTTGTCGGTATCTACACCGCCACCGAAGCTGAACGGGTTCGGCACGGCATGATCGCGGCGCTTGCCGATGGCGTCGGTGGTGCAAAAGGCGGTCGTGTCGCGGCGGAACTGGCGGTGCGCGAACTGATCGAAGGTTTGTACATTCAACCCGATACCATCGGCCCTGCCGCAGCTGTCCTCCGCGTGATGGCGCCGTTTAACCGCTGGCTGCACGCGATGGGGAAATCCGACAATATGGCGCATGCGGCAACGACCTTTACCGCGCTGATCGCCAAAGGACGCAAAGCGCACATCCTGCATGTAGGGGACAGTCGCGCTTGGCTTTTTCGCGACGGGCGATTGACCTGCCTGACCACGGATCACACGCACTCGCACCCAGATCAACGCCACATTCTGTATCGGGCGTTGGGCATCGAAGAGCGATTGCGGCTTGACCATCTCGAAATTGCACTGGATGTCCATGACCGGCTGGTGCTGACCAGCGACGGCGTGCACGGAACGCTTGATACAAAGCGCATCGTTGCGTTGCTGGGTGCGCGCCATTCTGCCGAGGCGGACGCGGCGGCTGTGGTGGAGGCTGCGCTCGCTGCCGGAAGCCAGGATAACGCCAGCGCCGCGATCATCGATATCGTTGCTTTGCCTGCGCCCGATCATGATGCTGTTGCTGGCGATGTTGCCCGATTGCCGATCTTGCCGCCGCCCGATGAAGGACAGAGTATCGACGGGTTTCGGCTCGATCATCTGTTGTCTGACGGGCGCTACACCCGGCTTTTCCGCGCTGTTGATAGTGCCAATGGACAGACCGTTGCGATCAAGTTTCCAAAGCCGGCTCTGCTTTCCGAACACGGCGCAAGGCTTGCATTTGCAAGAGAAATTTTGGTCGGCAGCCGGGTTAACAGCCCGTTTGTCGGCAGCGTCTTCATGGTCGAGCCCGAACGGCAAACCCGGCTTTATGGGGTGCAACCGTTTTACGAAGGCGTGACTTTGGAACAGCGGTTGAACAGCCATATCGGTTTTGCCGAACGCCTGACCATTGCGACCGGACTTACCCGTGCCGTTGCGGCCTTGCACAGGCTTGATATCATCCACCGCGATATTAAACCTGACAACGTTATGCTGACCAGTGATGGCGGCTTGAAACTGGTGGATCTGGGTGTCGCTCGACTTCCGCGTGTTGACGAATTTACGACCAGCGAAATTCCCGGCACGCCAAGTTATCTGTCGCCCGAAATGTATGGCGGGAACGCTGGCGACCAAGCGACCGATCAATTTGCCTTGGGTGTTACGCTCTGGCGCCTTTTCGTCGGACACTATCCGTACGGCGAAACCGAAGCCTTTGCCCGTCCGCGTTTTGGCCTTTTGGAGCTTCCGTCGCGAACCCGCGAAGAAATCCCGGCCTGGCTTGATGCCACGTTGATGCGCTGCGTTGCTGTCGATCCCGCCGAACGGTTTGGCGATACTGTCGAGCTGCTGCGTGCTTTGGAAGGGGGGGCTGCTGTCGTGCGCGTATCGCTTAACAAAGCACCGTTGATTGAGCGAAATCCCGTCCGTTTCTGGCAGAGCGTAGCGTTGCTGTTGGCGGTGGCGCTGGTCACAGCCTTGGTCTGGTGAAACCACCTGTCCTTCGTCAGCGTCTGTGCCCCATATAATCATACCGCTTACACATCTTTGCTAAAATAAACGCAAAAAACCGCCACAATCGGGTGAGTTCCGATTGAGCGGCGGCGCTGCCATCCCTGAAAATGTTGTTGGTCAAATTGAAACGCGCCATTGCGCTTCGCAACCCGAACTCGCCAGCAGCTTTATGCTGACCAAGTATGAAATGCCCAATTTTTATACAGATGACAAGGAAATTATTGCACTGCACAAATTTTAAGCAGATGCCTAGTCGGTGAGCAGCATTTTGTACAATTCTGGGTCAAAGTTTTGCCCGTCGAAAAAGCCGTCTGCGCCCAATATCAGGCGTCCTTGTGTTGTGCCGACGCCTAAAGGATCGGCGATACTGCCCTCTAACTTCGCGCTCGCTCCGGGTAATGGCACGCCCAGTGGACCCAAAGCTACACGATAGACATCAGGACGGAAAACGGCTTGTGCGGTGGCGTAATCAGCGGCGTTTGGTTGAACATGCCCGGCCTGCACCATCTGCGCATAAAGCCAAGCCGCTTGGCTTACCCATGGAAAATTCGCCGCCTCGCGGTGCTGAAACATGAAGTCGGGTATATGCTGCGGCTCTGCGCCTTGGGCGAACAAAACCCGGTCCTGAACCACGCGTTTTATCGCCGCTGCTGATCCGTCAAGATACTCAAGCTTGGACAATATCCTGCCAATCTGTTCGATGTTGGCCGGATCGATAAAGGCAATACCGGCCCTGTACAGCGCGCGGATCAACCGATTTGACAGCTCGCTTTCTTGCTCCATCAACTCGGTCTTCATCACCAGCGCTTTTTCAACGCCGCGCCGCCAGATTTGCGAAGTGGTGGCAACAACAACGCCAACCCCGCGTTCCACCGCAACGCTGTTCCACGGCGCACCAACGCAGATGCCGTCAACTTCTCCAGCGGCCAAAGCATCGGCGGCAAAAGGCGGCGCAACGGTGACGATTTCAACATCGGCATTAGGGTCGATGCCGTTACCGATCAGCCAATAGCGCAGCATGTAATTATGGCTCGAATAACGATGAACTACACTCAGGCGTAGGGGTTTGCCGTTCGCTTTGGCCTCCGCTGCGAGCGCCTTTAATTTCGCACCGATTGCGGTGATGTCTCCCGGGCCGCCCACAGTTGTAATCTTTGCTGCCATTTCGGGCCGAAAGGTAATCGCGTTTCCATTCAGCCCGAGCACAAACGGCACCGAAAGTGGCACTGCTGGTCGGCCTAATCCTAATGTTGTGGCGATGGCCAATGGCGCCAGCATGTGTGCAGCATCACTATGGCCATACAGCAGCCGGTCCTGCACCGTCGCCCAGCTGAAATCGCGCAGCAGGTTTAGATCAATGCCTTCTTCCTCGGCAAAGCCCATCTCGCGCGCCAATATAGGCAGCGCTGCATCGACTAAGGGCAGAAAGCCAAAGCGTACAATATCCAAGCTCATAACCCCCCCATCATTGTATCGGCGGTTAACAAAGCATCGGCGACTTCGGCGATTTTGCGCCCGCTATCCATCGCTGTTTTGCGCAGCAAAGCATAAGCAGCGGGTTCATCCAGTCCGCGCCTTTTCAAAAGCAACGCTTTAGCAGCATCGACGCTGTTACGGTCCGCCAATGCCGACCGTGCCTCATCCAATTCAGCGCGCAGCCGGGCGAACGCGTTAAAACGCTTTATGGCGAGATCGACAATATGCCTGATCCGTTCAGCCTTCATCCCGTCAACCACATAAGCAGAGACACCCGCCTCAATCGCTGCATCCATTGCGGCATCATCGCTTTGATCGACAAACATCGCCACCGGACGGGCAAGCGCGCGCGATACCGCGAACAATTCTTCAAGCTCGTCGCGTTGAGGATTTGCAAGGTCGATAAGGATCACGTCTGGCGCAAACTCCTCGATCCGCGACACTAGCCCGGCGCGTCCGGAAAGGACAAGTATATCGCACAGGCCGGATGCCTCCAGTCCTTCACGGATAACCGCGGCCCGCGCAGGGCTCTCATCGATGACTGCAATTCGCATTTGGTGCATTGCAGCATAATTGATATGTGAAAATCGGCAAGCGTGTTGTCGGGGCATGGCAGCGATGTCTGCCGTGTCTTGCCTTTAGTCCGGAAAATGGTGCACCCAGCAAGATTCGAACTTGCGGCCTCTGCCTTCGGAGGGCAGCGCTCTATCCAGCTGAGCTATGGGTGCATCACAGGGCGTGCCGCTTAGCAAGCGTAGCGTCGCTCCGCCAGTTCTTTTTGCCGATTGCTCTGGCGATATGGCGGGCAATACAGGGACGGCATCTTGCAATATGAAAAACCATGGGCCAATGCACAGGCGTTAACGTCACAAAACCCAAGAAAGACCTGTCCATGCGCCAAATAGACCATTTCATCGCGGGCGGCGCGCCCGTTTCACACCGTTTCAGCGATGTGATGGATCCCAATAATGGCGGCGTGCAGGCGCGTGTGGGCCTTGGCGATGCAGCGGTGCTGGATATGGCTGTTGCCGCTGCGCAAAAGGCGCAGCCTTTATGGGCGGCAATGAACCCGCAGCGCCGTTCGCGGGTGATGTTTGAGTTTAAGGCGCTGATCGACAAAAATATGGACGAGCTGGCGCACATGCTGTCGGCCGAACACGGCAAAGTGGTGGCGGATTCAAAAGGAGACATCCAGCGCGGGTTGGAGGTTGTCGAGTTCTGCTGTGGCCTTCCGCATGTGATGAAGGGCGAATACAGCCAAGGCGCAGGACCCGGTATTGACGTCTATTCGATGCGCCAGCCTTTGGGCATTGGCGCAGGCATCACGCCGTTCAATTTCCCCGCGATGATTCCGTTGTGGATGGGCGCGGTTGCCACAAGCGTTGGCAATGCGTTCATCCTGAAGCCGTCGGAGCGTGACCCCAGCGTGCCCAACCGTTTGGCCGAACTGTTTTTAGAGGCCGGTATGCCTGCAGGAATTTTTCAAGTGGTGCATGGTGACAAGGAAATGGTCGATGCGATCCTTGACCATCCAGCGATCGCTGCGGTCAGCTTTGTGGGCTCATCCGACATTGCGCAATATGTGTATTCGCGCGGTGTGGCGGCTGGAAAGCGTGTGCAAGCGATGGGCGGGGCAAAGAACCACGGCATCGTAATGCCCGATGCGGACCTGGATCAGGTCGTGAATGACTTGACGGGGGCCGCCTTTGGGTCGGCCGGCGAACGCTGCATGGCGTTGCCGGTAGTTGTGCCCGTGGGTGATGACACAGCCGAGCGCTTGAAAGCTAAGCTGATTCCCGCGATTCACGCATTGCGCGTGGGTATATCCACTGATGCAGACGCGCATTACGGTCCGGTAGTGACGGCGCAGCACAAGGCAAAGGTTGAAGCGTGGATCCAGACCGCGATTGATGAAGGCTCCGAACTTATCGTCGATGGCCGCAACTTTACGCTGCAAGGGCATGAAGAAGGCTATTTCATTGGCCCCACTTTGCTCGATCATGTGACCACCGATATGGAAAGCTATAAGGAAGAGATTTTTGGCCCTGTGCTGCAAATCGTGCGCGCGCCCGATTTTGAAACGGCTTTGGCGCTTCCTAGCCAGCATCAATATGGCAATGGCGTGTGCATCTTTACGCGCAACGGCCACGCAGCGCGGGAATTCGCCAGCCGCGTGAATGTGGGGATGGTCGGCATCAACGTACCGATCCCGGTCCCTGTTGCGTATCACAGCTTTGGCGGCTGGAAACGCAGCGGCTTTGGCGATACCGACCAATATGGCATGGAAGGCATCAAGTTCTGGACCAAGGTCAAGAAAGTCACCGCGCGCTGGCCCGATGGTTCGCCCGATGGCGGCAACAGCTTTATCATCCCGACGATGGGGTGAATCCGGAATATTTATGACTAACCCATTCGACTTACGGCTATGAAACAACGTGTAAGCAGCGGGTCGCCGCTGGAGCCTGTTATCGGTTTTTGCCGTGCGATCAAAACCGGCAAACAAATTGTTGTTGCAGGGACTGCTGCCATCGAACCCGATGGAACATCAACGCCGGGCGATGCGGCTGCGCAAATGGAGCGGTGCTGCCAAATTATTGCCGATGCCATAAACGAGCTTGGTGGTGACATTGCGGATACAGTGCGAACCTGCATATATCTGACAGACCGTGACGACTTTGCGGCAGTGGCGGCGGTGCATGGGCGGTGGTTTGGCGTTGCCCGTCCTGCTACAACCACGTTGCTTGTATCCGGGTTTATTCGTCCGGAATGGAAAGTCGAAATTGAAGCGGAGACAATGAGCGTATGACCAACCAATTTGATCTGACCGAAGACCAAATCGCTATTCAGGATATGGCGCGCAAATTCACGGCGGACCGCATCACGCCCTTTGCTGCGCAGTGGGACGAGGAAAGCCATTACCCTGTCGATGTCTGGAAAGCGTCGGGCGAACTGGGCTTTGGCGCGATCTATGTGTCCGAGGAAAGCGGCGGAATTGGCCTTGGGCGGTTGGAGGCGGCGCTCATTATGGAGGCAATGTCTTATGGTTGCCCGGCCACATCAGCGTTCATTTCGATTCACAACATGGCTGCGTGGATGATCGACTGTTTCGGGACCTCGGAGTTGAAAGCGCGGTTCCTGCCCGATCTGGTCAGCATGGACAAAATCGCCAGCTATTGCTTGACTGAGCCGGGTTCGGGTTCCGACGCGGCGGCGCTTAAAACAACGGCGCGGCTGGATGGTGACCATTATGTCTTGAACGGCACGAAACAGTTTATTTCGGGCGCTGGCTACAACGATATTTATGTTGTGATGGTGCGGACCAGCGGCGTTTCTGAAGGGACTGGGGGCTCAAAGGGTGTGTCCTGCCTTGTCGTTGAAAAAGATACGCCGGGCCTTAGCTTTGGAGCGCCGGAGAAAAAGCTCGGCTGGAATGCGTCGCCCACCGCGCAAGTCGTGTTTGAGGATTGCCGTGTACCCGTCGCGAACCGCGTTGGCGCAGAGGGCGATGGTTTCCGCTTTGCGATGGCCGGGCTGGACGGCGGACGGTTGAACATCGGCGCTTGTTCACTTGGCGGGGCGCAACGCTGCCTCGACGAGGCGGTGAAATACACCAAAGAGCGCCAGCAATTTGGCCAGCCGATTGCCGATTTTCAGAACACGCAGTTTATGCTCGCCGATATGGCGACGGACTTAGAAGCTGCGCGCGCGCTGCTGTATATGGCGGCGTGCAAAGTGGGCGCGAATGCGCCGGACAAGTCGCGTTTTTCAGCCATGGCAAAGCGGCTCGCGACCGACAATGGCAGCGAGATTGTCAACAAAGCGCTGCAATTGTTCGGCGGCTATGGCTATTTGCGCGACTATCCGATCGAGCGTTTCTGGCGCGACCTGCGGGTGCATTCCATCCTTGAAGGCACCAATCAGGTGATGCGGATGATTATTGGCCGCGATTTGTTGCGCCAGTAAGCGCCTAAAGTCCCTGCACCTCATCCGCTTGCAGACCCTTTTGCCCTTGCACGACCTTGAACGTCACTTGCTGACCTTCTTTCAGGCTAGCAAAACCATCGCCTTGGATGCTGCGGAAATGAACAAACAAATCCTGCCCTGATTCTGGGGTGATAAAGCCAAAACCCTTGGCATCGTTGAACCATTTTACTGTACCGGATTGACGATCTGACATTGCGATTACTCCTTTGACCAAAGCATTAGCGAGCAAGCGATGCTGTGGCAATCACACTCCGCTTTTCCTCGACTCCCAAAATTCCAGACTGCATAAAGGCACCTATGACGGAAAACATCCTGACCCGGATCGATGGGCATGCGGGCATTATCAGCCTGAACAGGCCCTCTGCTCTCCATGCGTTGACGTTGGACATGGTCCACGCAATGACCGAAATCCTGCTGAAATGGCGGAAATCGCGCAGCGTGAAATGCGTGATTATCGACCATGCCGAGGGCCGCGGCTTTTGCGCAGGCGGTGATATCAACTTTCTGCGTGATTCCGCACTGAGCGATAAGGGCAAATCAGGGCGGCAGTTTTTCCACGACGAATATCAGCTAAACCATCTGCTGTTCACCTATCCCAAGCCGGTCGTCGCCTTTATGGACGGGATTACGATGGGCGGCGGCGTCGGCATTTCGCAGCCAGCAAAGTTCCGCGTCGCCACCGAAAACACGCGGCTGGCGATGCCTGAAACGGGGATCGGCCTATTCCCCGATGTCGGCGGCGGTTGGTATCTGTCGCGGCTTGAGGGTCGCGTCGGGCCTTTTCTGGCGCTGACCGGCGCACGGATGGACGGCGCGGAATGCCATGAACTTGGCCTTGCCACGCATTATCTGCCTTCAGAGGCGCTGGGTGAGGCGAAGGCGCGTATCGGCAGTGAAGATATTGACCGCATCGACGGTATCTTGGGGACTTTGGCGGTTACCCCGCCCGAGGCGAAGATCGTCAGCAATATCCCGCTGATAAACCGCCATTTTGCCTCGGATCGTTTTGAGGATATCCTTGCGAGCCTTGAAAAGGACGACAGCGATTGGGCGATGAAAGAGCTGGCGGCCTTGCGCAGCAAATCCCCGCAAACCTGCAAAGTCGCGCTGCGCCAATTGGCCGAGGGGGCAAAGCTGACCGATTTTGCCGATAATATGCGGCAAGAGTATCGCATTGGATCGCGCGTCCTGCTCCGCCCCGATTTTGCCGAAGGCGTGCGCGCGGTTATTGTCGATAAGGACAACGCGCCGAAATGGGATCCGGCTATGCCAGAGGATGTGACCGACGAATTGCTGGACGCGATTTTCGCGCCACTGCCAAAGAATGATGAATGGACGCCCCTATGAGTTTGAATGACGCGACCTATGAGACGATTTTGGTCGAAAAACGCGGTGCAGTGACACTGATTACGCTGAACCGCCCGCAAGCGCTGAACGCGCTCAACACGCAGGTGCTGGCTGACTTGATTGATGCGTTCGGCGCATTCGATGCCGATGAAAGCCAGCGGTGCGCTGTGCTGACCGGCAGTGAAAAGGCTTTTGCGGCAGGTGCGGATATTAAGGAAATGTCGAGCCAAGGCTTTGCCAGCATGTATGGCAGTAATTTCTTCGCAGGCTATGACCGCGTTACCGCAACGCGCAAACCCTGGATTGCCGCAGTCAACGGCTTTGCCCTTGGCGGCGGCTGCGAACTGGCGATGATGGCGGACTTTATCGTCGCGGGCGAGAACGCCAAATTCGGCCAGCCAGAAATCAAGCTCGCGGTAACGCCCGGCATGGGCGGATCGCAACGCCTGACTCGCGCTATCGGCAAAGCCAAAGCGATGGAAATGTGCCTGACCGGGCGGATGATGGATGCGACGGAAGCTGAGCGGTCGGGGTTGGTTGCGAAGGTGGTTCCGTCCGCAGATTTGATCGAAGAGGCTATGAAGACCGCAACATCCATCGCCGGAATGGCCCCGCTTGCGGCAATGGCGTGCAAAGAAATGGTCAACGCCGCGTTTGAAACGACGTTGCAGCAGGGTGTCGTATTTGAACGCCGCTTGTTCCACGGATTGTTTGGATCAGAGGATCAGACCGAAGGCATGGCTGCGTTCGTCGAGAAACGTGCGGGAAACTGGACAGGACGTTGAACTCAAATTCCTCTCCCTTTACGGGAGAGGATACGAAACCTTGGCAACGTGTTGCCTAGGTGAAGTTGGTGAGGGTGCGCGAGCCAACGGCTCGCCAGCTATAACCGCCGACCCCTCACAAGACTTGCTAGGCAACTCGTTGCCAAGCCAAGTCTTTCTCTCCCGCAAGGGGAGAGAGGAATGGAGTATCGTTATGAAAATAGCCTTTATCGGTCTTGGCAATATGGGCGGCGGGATGGCGGCGAATCTGGTGAAGGCCGGACATAGCGTCAACGCGTTTGATCTGTCCGCCGAGGCGCTGGAGCGTGCGCATGGTAATGGCTGCGCTGTGTTTTCCGCTGTGCGCGAAGCCGTAGCTGGTGTCGATGCGGTCGTGTCGATGCTTCCCAGCGGAAAGATCGTCGATGGCGTCTATGGCAATGATGTTTTCGGGGCGGCGCCTGAAGGCGCAATCCTGCTCGATTGTTCGACTATCGACGTCGATACCGCGCGCAAAGTGACAACTGACGCGACCACAAAGGGCTATGAAATGGTCGATGCTCCCGTGTCCGGTGGCATAGCGGCGGCGAATAATGGCACGTTGACGTTTATGGTCGGTGGGAGTGATACTGCCTTTACCCG
>JANOTI010000145.1:0-1872 GCA_031416255.1 Sphingomonadales bacterium
AAGTCGGCCTTGCCCAGCAACGTATCAAGGTCGGCCTTTTCAACACCCATTTCGATGGCGCGTTCTGGCGTCAGGAAGGGATCGAACGCGACGACTTTCATCTTTAAGCCAAGCGCACGGCTGGCGACGATAGAGCCAATATTGCCCGCACCGATCAGGCCCAGCGTCTTGCCGGTAAGCTCAACACCCATGAAATCATTCTTAGGCCATTTACCAGCCTGCGTCTGTGCATTCGCTTCTGGGATCTGGCGGGCGAGCGCAAACATCAGTGCGACGGCATGTTCGGCCGTGGTGATCGAGTTACCGAACGGCGTGTTCATCACGACAACGCCCTTGGCGGATGCCGCAGGAATATCGACGTTATCAACACCGATGCCAGCGCGGCCAATGACTTTCAAATTGGTCGCAGCATCAAGGATTTCTTGCGTGGCTTTGGTTGAGCTACGGATTGCAAGGCCATCATATTGGCCGATAATGGCTTTCAATTCTTCGGGTGTCTGGCCAGTGATAACATCGACGTCGCAGCCACGCTCAGCAAAAATGATTGCAGCGTTGGGGTCCATTTTGTCGGAAATAAGTACGCGGGGCTTTGTCATGGTTTTGTCCTTGGAACGGAATAATTTGAATTCTATCCCGTCATGCTGAACTTGTTTTACCTAGCGGTAACTTCATTCCAGCATCCATCGTGCAGCAAGGGCGGACCTTGAACGAATGGATGGACCCTGAAACGAGTTCAGGGTGACGGGCTTTGGTTTAAGGTTTTAGAGTCTCGTAAGCCCAATCGAGCCACGGCCCGAGAGCCTCAATATCGGCAGTATCAACCGTTGCACCGCACCAGATGCGCAGACCAGCCGGCGCATCGCGGTATCCGGCGATATCATAAGCGGCGTGTTCCGCCTCAAGCAGGCCAGCGAACTTCTTGATGAAATCCGCATCCGCGCCCTCAACGGTCAAACATACCGACGTCGTCGAACGCGTCGCGGCATCTTGCGCCAAATGGCCCAGCCAGCTGCGTGTTTGCACAATGGCATCCAGCGCCGCTGCATTCGCATTGCTGCGTGCCATCAGGCCGTGCAGGCCGCCTTCGGTCTTTGCCCATTCCAGTGCAAAGATGACGTCCTCGACAGCCAACATCGACGGCGTGTTGATCGTCTCGCCTTTAAAGATACCTTCGGCAAGCGCGCCTTTCGACATCAAGCGGAAAATCTTCGGCAGCGGCCATGCTGGCGTATAATTCTCCAACCGCTCAACCGCGCGGGGCCCGAGAATAATAACGCCATGCGCGCCCTCGCCGCCCAGCACTTTTTGCCAGCTGAACGTAGTGACGTCTAATTTGTCCCACGGCATGTCATAGGCGAACACCGCACTGGTCGCGTCGTTAAAGGTCAGGCCTTCGCGGGCTTCGCTGATCCAGTCACCATTGGGCACGCGTGCGCCGCTGGTTGTGCCGTTCCACGTAAAGACAACGTCGTTCGAAAAATCGACCTGCGCCAAATCGGGTATCTGGCCATAGGGCGCGTTCAGCACCGTGGCGTTCAATTTAAGCTGTTTGTTGACATCGGTGACCCAACCTTCACCAAAGCTTTCCCACGCCATCATCGTCACCGGACGTGCGCCCAGCATCGTCCACATCGCCATTTCGATGGCGCCAGTGTCGGAACCCGGGACAATTCCGATGCGGTGCGTATCGGGCACTTGCAACACTTCGCGCATCAAATCGATGGCGAGTTGCAGACGCGACTTGCCGATCTTTGCACGGTGCGACCGGCCAAGGCATTCGGTTTGAAGTTTGGAAGCTTCCCATCCCGGCGGCTTTGCGCAAGGGCCGGAGGAAAAATAGGGACGCGCAGGTTTGCGCGTCGGCATTGGGGT
>JANOTI010000146.1:0-3048 GCA_031416255.1 Sphingomonadales bacterium
GTGTGCATCAGGATGTGCCGCTAAAGCTGTTGACCGACATTGGCGACTGGCTCGACCACCGCATGCCGAAACTGTTCGAAGACGCGCTTAGCCTTGTCGTTGACAACCGCATTTTCAAACAACGCAATGTCGATATTGCTACCGTGACGAAAGAAGACGCAATCAAATGGGGCTTTTCAGGCCCTATGATTCGCGGCAGCGGCATCCCCTGGGATATTCGCAAATCACAGCCTTATGACGTCTATGCCAAGATGGATTTCGACATTCCTGTCGGCACCAAAGGCGATTGCTATGACCGGTTCATGGTCCGTTGCGAAGAGGTGCGCCAATCGATGCGCATCATGAAGCAGTGCTTGCTCGAAATGCCCGAAGGCCCGGTGTGCAGCGACGACCGCAAGATCGTGCCGCCCAAACGCGCCGAAATGAAGCAATCGATGGAAGCGCTCATCCATCACTTTAAGCTTTATACCGAGGGTTTCCACGTCCCCGCAGGCTCCGTTTATGTCGCGACCGAAAGCCCCAAGGGCGAATTCGGCGTCTATCTGGTCGCAGACGGCACCAACAAACCCTATCGCTGCAAAATCCGCCCGACAGCGTTTTCGCATCTGCAAGCGATAGAGATGATGTCCAAGGGGCATATGCTGGCGGATACCACCGCAATCATCGGTGCCATCGACGTTGTGTTTGGGGAGTGTGACCGGTGATTGGGCGGCGGACGCTTTTAGGCGGAGTTGCCGTTGGAGCCGCATTGGCGTCGGCGCAAGCCGTGTCGGCTTGTAGCTATGCAACCTACGAACAGGACGACTGGGGTGGTCGCTTAGTCGCATTTTTGCGGACGGGCGACGTTTCCAAACTTGATAATCTTTTTCAAGATTTCACTACATTAGTGGCATTCAACGAATATTTTGGCCTTGGCCCTGAAATGTTTGTCAAAGGCTCCAACGAGGTTCGTGATGCATTTGTGAGCTTTCGCAGTAGAATGACTGAAGAAGGTTGGGTTGAACCGAGAAAACTGATCGACGCTAAAATTGTTGGCAACAAGCAACAGGGGCGAATGAACAGAATTGAATTGCTCTTTGCAGAGAGCAAGGTGTCGGATACGAGCTGCGGTCCTGATCGTTCAGAACAACGTGTTGATCTTTACTATGAGGCAGGTGTTTATGAGACCGGCGACGATTGGGTAAAGTGGGCTGTAGAACGCTTGGCTTTCCTTCCTCCGCTAGCGATGGAGCGGTTTAATGGCTGACGCAATCCACATCCCCGACGAATCTGAAACCCGCGTAAAATGGGGGGCGTTTGCCTTTAACGCGGCGAACAAGCTGATCGCCGACGGCTATGTCGCGCGCTACCCCGCTGGGCGTCAACAATCCGCTGTCATGGCTCTGCTCGATCTGGCGCAGCGTCAGGTGGGCGAGGAGACCAAGACGCAGGGCTGGTTGCCTGTGCCGGTGATCGAATATGTCGCAGCGCAACTCGGCATGCCCTATATGCGCACCTATGAGGTTGCGACGTTCTACACCATGTATAACCTCGCGCCCGTAGGCCGGTTCCATGTGCAAGTATGCGGCACCACGCCGTGCATGTTGCGCGGCTCGGATGACGTCATGGCCGCATGCAAGAACCGTGGTCTGGTAAAGGGCGGAACGACGCCCGACGGGCTGTTCACCCTGACCGAAGTTGAATGTCTGGGCGCCTGCGCCAATGCGCCGATGGTGCAGATCAACGACGACAATTTCGAGGACCTGACTTATGATAGCATGAGCGTGCTGCTTGAAGCCTTGGCCAATGACAAGCCGGTGAAAATCGGGCCGCAGATTGATCGGCAGACGTCTTGCCCCGAAGGCGGCCCAACGACGCTGAAGGAAATGGTTTCGGTGAACCGTGAGTATAGGGGGGATTGGTGATGATAGACCCAAGATCACAATCCATAATCCAAAACCGAAATTTCGTCATCCTGAACTTGTTTCAGGATAACGCACTATCTTCGCGTGTTATGCTGAAACAATTTCAGCATGACGACCTATCTAAGGGAGTGCATTTGTAATGGAATGGCTACCCATCGCTGGCGTTTTGGTCGCTGCGTTTGTTGCGTGGAAATTGCTAACCGGCATCATTAAGCTTGTGGTCATCGGTTTGCTGATCGCTGGCAGCGCATGGTTTTTGCTTGGGGGCTTGGTCTGATGAGCAAAGTGCAATTCGGCGGAAGTTTTATCGGGCTGCTGTTTCTGGCAGTAGGCCTGCTGAAATTGTTGCAAGGCAATGATTGGGTAGTCTGGATGATCCTCGGTGTCCTTTTCGGCGGCCTAAGCGCCTTTAGCGGGCAAAAGAAAGGCCCAGACGAGTCATGAGCCTTCAAAACAAAGACCGCATCTTCACTAACGTCCACGGCTTTCAACCGTGGAACCTGAAAGCTGCGCAGAAACGCGGTGATTGGGATAAGACCAAAAAGCTGCTCGAAATCGGCAACGACGCGATCATCGAACAGATCAAAGCATCGGGTCTGCGCGGGCGCGGCGGGGCGGGTTTTCCCACGGGGATGAAGTGGAGCTTCATGCCAAAGGCGCCCACGCCCGAACGCCCCAACTTCCTTGTCATCAACGCCGATGAATCCGAACCCGGCAGCTGTAAAGACCGCGAGATTATCCGCCACGATCCGCACAAGCTGATCGAAGGCGCGCTGATCGCTGGTTTCGCAATGCGCGCGCGCGCCGCCTATATCTATATTCGCGGCGAATATATCTTTGAGGCAAAGGTATTGGAGGACGCCGTCGCAGAGGCCTATGCCGCTGGTTTCATCGGCAAGAATGCTTGCAAATCGGGCTATGATTTCGACGTCTTTGTCCATCGCGGTGCTGGCGCCTATATCTGCGGCGAAGAAACCGCGATGATCGAAAGTCTTGAGGGCAAAAAGGGCCAGCCGCGCCTGAAACCCCCATTTCCGGCCGGGGCGGGGCTTTATGGCTGCCCGACAACGGTGAACAATGTGGAAAGCATCGCGGTCGTGCCCACGATCCTGCGCCGCAGCCCCGAATGGTTTTTCAGCTTTGG
>JANOTI010000147.1:0-7658 GCA_031416255.1 Sphingomonadales bacterium
ATGCTCAGTTCTCCTAATCGCTTGCCAACCGCATCGCAACCTCACTCATAAAGCGCGCGTCATTGCCTTGCGCCAGCCAATCAGCCTCCGCCGACAATGCGCCTAGCATATCGGCGAGCGGGTCTATCTCATTCTTGGCGAAACTGCCCAGCACATAGCCGGTGACGCGGTCTTTGTGGCCGGGATGGCCGATGCCTAATCGCACGCGGCGAAATTCGGGGCCGATATGGTCGATGGTGGACCTGATGCCGTTGTGTCCCGCCGCGCCGCCGCCGCATTTCACCTTTAGCTTGAACGGCGCAATATCGAGCTCGTCGTAGAATACGGTGATGTCGGTAGGTGCCAGTTTGTAAAAATCCATCGCAGCACGGATGCTGCGGCCGCTTTCGTTCATGAACGTTGCGGGTTTTAGCAGGATGACCTTGTCACCGCCGATCCGCGCTTCCTGAACCCAGCCGAGATGTTTTTTTGCAGGCGCTGGTGCGTCCTGCCGATCAGCAATCGCGTCGACAGCCATAAAGCCGATATTGTGCCGGTGCATCGCATATTGCGGTCCCGGATTGCCAAGGCCTGCCCAGATTTGCATTGTTAGTTGCTAGCTTTCGTTGCGCGCAATGAAAAGGCCGGTCTGCATTCTCTGCAAACCGGCCTGCAATCATTTCAGCAAAAGAACGATTACTCGCCTTCGCCTTCTTCCTTGGTCGTGTCGCCACCCTGGCTCTTCATGCCAGAGGGTGCAATGACAGTCGCGATGGTGAAGTCGCGGTCTGTAATCGCGCTCTTTGATCCTTCAGGCAGTTTTACGTGGCTGATATGGATCGAATCGCCAACGTCAAAACCAGTGACATCAATAACGATTTCGTCAGGAATTTTTGCAGCATCGCAAATCAATTCAAGCTCGTGACGAACGATGTTCAAAACACCGCCGCGCTTCAGGCCAGGGGAAGCGTCTTCGTTTGTGAACGAGACAGGGACTTCAACATGGACTGTAGCGTCTTTGGCAAGGCGCATGAAATCGACGTGAATGGGGCGGTCGCTGACAGGATGAACCGCAACGTCCTTTGGCAAAGTGCGGACGGTTTTGCCGTTCACAGTCACTTCGACAATGCTGTTTGAAAAATGGCCAGTCATCAATGCTTTGATAAGGGCTTTTTCCTCGACATGGATGTTTTCCGCGTCTTGGTTGTTGCCATAAATGACGGCGGGTACACGGCCTTCGCGACGCAATGCACGGGAGGCTCCCTTGCCAGCCCGTTCGCGCGGCTCAGCCGACAGTGTCAGCAGATCGCTCATAATAATTCTCCAATTAAATACGTTTCCTGCCGTCACGCCTCCAGGGATGACCATAACGACAAGCGTGCGCCCTTAGGCAGCTTTTCGCAGAAATGCAAGCGTTGCGCAGCCAATCAATCAGCGTCACTGTACACGTTCGACTTTATAGCCGATGGTCTGCAACAAAGTGGGGACACCGCCCTTCCCGGCCATATGTGCAGCCCCCACCGCCACAAAGGCATTGTCGCCCCTATCAACCAGTTTCGCAATCTTGACCGCCCAATTGCGATTGCGCCCATCCAGCAGAGCGTCGCGGATAACAGGTGATGCCAATATATTGTCACTTTCGTTGGTAATGACAGCATCTGGATCCCCCCGCAGCCACGCCGCCAACACCGCTACAAATTGCTGGCGGTTAGCATCGGCATTGCGCAGCACACGATCAAGCATCAATCGCTGGTCCTTTTCCGGCAAAGTGTCGAAGAAGCCAAACTGCTCAGTGATCGTTTCCAGCCCGGATATGGGCTTATTTTCCGCTTTAAACCGCATTGTCAAAACCCGTTCGACACCGCTGCCCTGTCTAAGCCCAAGCTCTGCACTTTGGGCCGAAGCCAGTGTCAATGCCGCAGCCCAGCTTTCCATGTGGTCAAGGACTATGCGTGGCCCGGGGATATCAGCATCAAGGCGGTCAATGATTGGGTGGAGCGCGGGATCCGTGCGGCTGGTTAGTTTCAACTGGCCACCCGAAACACCCATGCTGGCAAAAATTTCAGCAACAGCCTGTGAATCTTCCAATCCCGACGCCTCCAGTATCAAGCTGTCGGCTTGCCTGATTGCATGATGGAAAGCAGGAGTTTGCCAGTCGGCGTCGGGCGGCAAAAGATGGATTGTACCAAATAACCAAACGGTGCCTAACTTGCCCTGCACTTTCCAAAGCGCAGGCGCGCCTTCACCTTCGATTGGCACCGGCTGCGCAGGCTTTGAACACGCACTCAACACCAAACCGATAGTCAGCAGGAATGCGCCTATGGAGCGAGGGATCAATACAGAACCTGCTCTGCATTTAGGCCATAAGCCGCAATCAGTTTTTGCACACTGACAGAACCGGCAAGGTGGCCTGCCCCAACAGCCATGAACACGGTACCGGGCATTTTCATCCGCTGGTTAATCCAATGCGCCCAATTGGCGTTTCGGCGGGTCAGCAAGGATTCGGTCAATTTAAGCGTTTCGAACCCGTCGTTCATTATAGAGGCGACGCCATCGGCATCGGCCGCCGCCCACATCGCAACGAGCCTGTCTGTTTGCGGCGCAATTTCATCAATCGATTTTGCTGTATCGGTGGCGTAGCTTAGCTGCACATCTTCTGGCAATGCATCGAAAATAGAAAGCTGAAACCGCATCGTTTCCAAACCGATTACTGGTTTTCTGCTAGCCGCTGCAGCCGCTTTTAACTGCGTCTCAACTCCGCTGGTAAGATCATAACCCTGTTGCAGAAGCCCTGCATAATAAAGGTTTACCGCAACGGCCCAGCCATCGAGAGGATCGAGAACTGCATGCGGCAATCCCAATTTCTCGACGGCCGCTTCATAGGCGGGGAGATCTTCAGGCTTTAACTTTTGGCGGATAGTGCGACCGCTTTTATCGATGCCCAAGTCGGACATAATCGCCGCTGCCTCTGCCGGACTGGGATCCAGCATTTCAATAACGAGCGTGTCCGAACTGTCGAACGCAGCTTTTACGCCGTCGTCAAACCAGCCAAGTCCGGGACGAAGAACATGGACAGTGCCGAACAAATAAATGGTAGTATCCGCATCTTTTACCACCCAAAGTTCGGGATCAACATCCGTAATCTGTTGTGTGTTTAGGGACACAGGCTGAAGCTCTGCGGGTTGCGCATTCGCCGCCGACAAAGACACTATCAGCATTGCAACTAGCAATGCACCAAAACGTATCATTTGGGCGCCTCGGCAGTATCTGGTTCAACCGCTTGTGGTTTGCCAATCTTCGGTTTTTCGACAACGGCTTTCGGATCGCTTTTTACGGTGTCAGTTTTTGGCTTCTCATCTGGTGTTGGTACTTCCAGCTTCTCTGGGTCAATCTTCCACTCACCCGTCGCTTTATCACCCGCAACAACTTTACCCATCGGCTTAATAAGGCGCTGAAACTGATCGCTCAGCATCGCGTCCACGGCAGGGGCGATGTCAGCGACTTTATAACGCATATAGCCGCCAACGACATAAGACAGGCTAAGGCGCGTTCCGGCACCGTCCTTCAACGGCTCCATAGCAATCGTCAGAGTGCCCTGCACCGCTTCAGACTGAAGCGGCCCTAATGCGCCCGACATGCGCAACACTTTACCGGGATCGGCAAACATCACGCGCATGTGTTCAACGCTGCCACGGGTTTTTACTGTGCCGTCGGTGGATTTGTCCTGCAACAATTCACAAAAACAGCCGCCAGCCTGTGCATCAATATAAAAACCGGATACGCTGCCAGACCAGCTGTGCGAAGGGTTCCAGTATTCTTTCGGCACAATCAGCCTCTTCCAAACCTCCTCCGGCTTAGCGAGCACTTCGACGCTATGGCCGACAACAAAGCCGGTTTCTCCTTGGCTTTTGATTTCAGCTGTAGCCGGTGTAGCCGCTAGCATTCCGCAAGCAGCGAGCAGGATGATTTTCTTCATGGCGCAGAGAATAGCGCCGACTCTGTCCGCAGCAATAGTTATTCGGCAGACGTCAATCTTAGCAGGTTAGTGCAACGGCTATTGCGCCAAAATCGCGTCGATTGCGTCAGTCACCTCTGCGATAGGGGCCATACCATTGACACGGCTGACCAACCCGCGCGCTTCATAGATCGGTAATATCGGCGCGGTTTTACCGCGGTATTCAGACATGCGTGTACGCACCGTTGCTTCATTATCGTCTGCACGACGCTTAAACCCGGTAGAGCCGCATTTATCGCAAACACCTGCTTTGGCGGGCAGCTTGAATGTGTCGTGATAACCAGCACCGCATTCGCCGCACGTAAAGCGACCAACAATTCGTTCAACCAGCGCGTCTTCGTCCACCGCCAGTTCAATCACATGGTCAAGCATACGGTCACGAGACGAAAGCAATCCATCCAGCGAATGGGCTTGCGCCTCGGTCCGAGGATAGCCGTCAAATATCACTCCGGTTTCAGCAGGCAGCGAAGCCAGCTTTGCATCGATCATGGCGGAAACGATTTCATCGGAAACAAGGGCCCCGGAATCCATCACATCGGCGACTTGCCGCCCAAGCGGCGTATCAGCTTTGCGCGTTTCACGCAGCATATCACCGGTTGAAAGCTGAACCATGCCGTATTTCTCGACAAGCAACCCAGCCTGTGTCCCTTTGCCCGCACCCGGAGGACCGAGCAGGATGATGTTAACGGCTTTCCCCATCGCAACGAACCTCCCTGTTGGTTGTGCTTAACGCGTGCGATTGCCTTTGAGCTTCGCTTTTTTCAGCAAGTCGCCATATTGATGCGCCATCAAATGGCCCTGGATCTGCGCGATGGTATCCACTGTCACGTTGACCAGAATGAGCAAGCTGGTCCCGCCGATGACAAAGAATTGCTGCTGTCCGGTCAGCCCCATGACATAGTCAGGAAGCAGGCAGACCACAGTCAGGTAGGCCGCGCCAATTACCGTGATACGCGTCAGTACATAATCGAGATAATCCTGCGTACTTTTCCCCGGACGAATGCCTGGAATAAAGCCACCGGCCTTTTTCAAATTCTCTGCCGTTTCTTCGGGGTTGAACACAACCGCTGTGTAGAAAAAGCAAAAGAACACGATGCCAAGACCATAAAGCAACAGATAGATTGGCTGGCCGTGTTGCAGCCATTGGAGCAGCTGAATCACTATATCGCCCGATGCGCTTTCGCCTGTAACCTTGTTACCACCCAATTGGCTGATCGTGCTGGGCAACAGCAACAGCGACGACGCAAAGATTGGCGGGATGACGCCTGCGGTGTTCAATTTCAAGGGCAGATGGCTGCGATCCGCTTGCATCATACCGCGCTGCGTTGCGCGTTTCGGATATTGGATTAGCACCCGTCTTTGCGCTCGTTCGACAAAACAGATTAGCAAAGTAATCGCGACGAACATGACAAGGAAGCCAAAGATAATCAGCGGGTTGATCGACCCAGTCCTCCCACCTTCCAAGAGGCTAGCGACAAGACGCGGGATTTGCGCGACGATACCGGCCATAATGATGAGCGAGATGCCGTTGCCAATACCACGCGAGGTAATCTGCTCCCCCAACCACATCAGGAACAATGTGCCGCCAACAAGGCTGATTGTTGCAACGACACGGAACAGCATTCCCGGTTCAACAACTGCGCGAATACCGTTCGCTGCCGCTAGCGATTCCAGCCCTGCTGCTAGGAAATAACCTTGCAAAGCCGTCAGAAAAACGGTGCCATACCGTGTGTATTGGTTCAGCTTCTTCCGTCCGCTTTCGCCTTCTTTTTTGATGGCGGCAAGGGTCGGCGACAACGATGCCGCAAGCTGCACGACAATCGAGGCGGTAATATAGGGCATCACACCCAGAGCAATCAGGCTCATACGCTCCAGCGAGCCGCCGGAGAAGGTGTTGAAGATATCAAGGACACCGCCTGCAGCATTGTTAGCATACAGTGCCGCTTGCGCGACAGGGTCAATCCCCGGCAACGGCACAAAGCTGAGGAGGCGGAACACAATCAGCGCGCCGATTGTAAACCAGATGCGCTTTTTCAGATCATCGGCTTGGCCGAATTTCGAAAAATTGATTCCCGATGCCATTTTGTCGGCTCTCGATGCCATGAAAATTGCTTTCTTTAATGCCTGATTGCGGCGCTAGCGTCTTGGCGCGGCGCAATCTACCCCCGAATTCACATTGCCTATGTCTGGTTTCCCGAAACAACAAGCCCCGCGAGCCCATATCGGGTTGCGGGGCTGTTTCGACAAGAGCGATGCTATGCTTTTATCATTTTGCGTTTTTGGCGGCTTTCGCTGCGTCGTTGGCTTTTTTAACAGTGCCCTTTTTCGCGGCTGCCTTTTCCTGCGGCGATTTCACCACCAGAATGTCAACTTTTCCGCCCGCTTTTTCAATTGCTTCAATGGCACCCTTGGAGGCACCCGCAACCGAAATGCTGATTTTCGAAGTCAGCTCGCCCTTGGCAAGAATACGAACGCCGTCTTTGCCGCCGCGCGACAGGCCCGCTGCACGCAGCGCAGCCTGATCGATGGTGCTACCGGCATCCAGCTTCTTGGCGTCGATAAACTTCTGGATCATACCCAAGTTCACGGCATCAAAATCTTTGGCGAAAATATTGTTAAAGCCGCGCTTTGGAATGCGCATGTGAAGGGGCATCTGGCCGCCTTCAAAGCCTTTAATAGCTACACCCGAGCGGCTCTTTTGGCCTTTTTGGCCACGACCAGCGGTCTTGCCTTTGCCCGAACCAATGCCGCGACCAACCCGCATTTTGCGGTGGCGCGCGCCTTCATTGTCTTTAATTTCGTTTAGTTTCATGTCTTGCACTCGCTTTCGCTTTAGTCGCGCTGATTGAAAGCCCTCTCCCTGTGGGGAGAAAGCAACGTTGTTACCCGATAACGGCTACCATGTGGCGCACTGCATGAATCATGCCGCGCACTTCAGGGGTGTCCTCCAGTTCGGAAACGCGGTTCATCTTGTTAAGGCCAAGGCCCTTCAAAGTGGCGCGTTGCGACGCAGGACGACGGATCGGCGAACCGGTCTGTTTGATTTTAATCTTCGCCATCTATCTTACTCCGCAATAGCTTCGGCATCGGCTTCAGCAGTTTTGCTGCCACCGCGACCGAGAAGGTCAGCGATTTTCTTGCCGCGACGTTGCGCTACTGATTTGGGCGATGTCTGGTCAGACAGAGCCGCAAAGGTAGCGCGGATCATGTTGTAAGGGTTCGATGTGCCGATCGACTTGGTCACAACGTCTGCAACGCCAAGACTTTCGAACACAGCGCGCATAGGACCACCAGCAATGATGCCCGTTCCGGCAGGAGCCGAACGAACATAAACGTTACCAGCGCCAAAACGACCAGTGCCATCATGATGCAGCGTGCGGCCGTCTTTCAACGGAACGCGGATCATCGCCTTTTTCGCAGCGGCCGTTGCTTTGTTTATCGCTTCAGGAACTTCGCGTGCCTTGCCGTGTCCAAAACCAACGCGGCCTTGACCGTCGCCGACCACAACCAATGCAGCAAAGCCAAAGCGCTTACCGCCCTTTACTGTTTTCGATACGCGGTTGATGTGGACAAGCTTCTCGATCGTGCCATCATCTTCTTTTTCTTCGCGAGGTTTACGGTCATTGCCGCGGCCACGGCCACCGCCTTCACCGCCACGTCCGCG
>JANOTI010000148.1:0-12124 GCA_031416255.1 Sphingomonadales bacterium
CTGAAATGATTCGGCGGCCCCTTACTTTTACAACGTATTTGATTTTTGAGGATTTGAGCCATGAAGCGCACCTTTCAGCCGAGCAATCTAGTGCGCGCTCGTCGTCACGGATTTCGTCTCCGTATGTCCACAGCGGCTGGACGCAACATCTTGAACGGTCGTCGTGCACGTGGCCGCAAGAAGCTCTCGGCCTGAGCTTAGCCATGACTGACCGCGCATCTCGCGGTTATAGCGTCATTACAAAACGGTCGGATTTTCTGGCCGCCAACCGGGGGAAGCGTTATGCAACTCCCGGTTTTGTTTTGCTCGTTTTCGACCGGCGCGACGATGATACCGCCAAACGATTGGGTATTACGATTACCAAAAAGGTCGGCAACGCTGTGATCCGCAACCGGATGCGGCGGCGATTCCGGGAATTGGCGATGGAGATGTTGGGTGATCTCGGTAAGGCGGGGGCTGACCATATCTTGATCGGACGCGACGGCGGAATTGAACGCGATTTTGGCGCTTTGCGAACAGAGATGGCCAAGGCACTAACCAAGCTGTCGGGATGATCGCTAAGCTCTTCATCCTTATCGCGCGTGGCTGGCAATTGGGGCCGTCACGTATCTTGCCGCCTACCTGTCGGTACAACCCTAGCTGCTCTGCTTACGCCATCACCGCGCTCAAAAAATATGGCGCGATTAAGGGTGGCTGGCTGACGTTGAAACGGCTATTGCGCTGCCAACCATGGGGTGGGCACGGGCATGATCCAGTGCCCTAAAGGGTGCAAACCCCATCTCCAGACATTGATTAAACAGGGAATTACCGAACGTGGAAGACCGGCGTAACATCATCATGGCAGTGTTGCTGACAGGGATTATCCTGTTTGGTTGGCCCTATATTTCCAGCTATTTCTTCCCTGCCCCGCCAAAGCCGGTGGTCAGCGCGACTAAGACGGTTGAGGGTGCCAGTGCAGACGGTGTGCCGATCACTGCGGCGCAAGCTGAAGCGAAGGCTGTCCCGTTGAACGCAGCGTTGACGGCATCAGGCCGCGTCGCGATTGAAACGCCAAAGCTGAAAGGCTCCATCAATCTTGAAGGCGGCCGGATCGACGATCTAGTGATGCTAACGCACAGAGAAGCATTGTCGAAGAAATCGGCACCGGTGCGGCTGTTCGCGCCATCGGGTACAGCAAAAGCCTATTTCGCCCGCTTTGGCTGGACCGGCGACAACGTCACATTGCCGACAGACAAAACGGTGTGGACCGCCAGCGCACAAAAGCTGACACCCACTGCGCCCGTGACGCTCAGCTGGAGTAATCCAGAAGGCCAGCTGTTCGAGATCAAGCTGTCGATTGACGAGCATTATATGCTGGCGGCGGAACAGCGCTTTACCAATGCCGCAACTCTGCCAACCGCTAACGTCGCCCCATTCGGCATCATTAGCCGTAAAGGCAAGCCAGCGGATGCGACCACGGGCGGATCAATCTTCACACAGATCCATATCGGCCCCATCGGCGTATTCGATGGCATGCCCAATTATGATTGGGGCTATGAGCAGGTTGCCGAGGAACCCGATGGCACCGTTTCCTTCCCCACCACCGGCGGCTGGAATGGCCTGACCGACAAATACTGGCTAGCAGCCTTGATCCCCGATCAAAAAGTACCGGTAAAGGCCGACTTCAAATCGCAGGACGGCTATAACTGGGCGCATATACACAACGCGAAGCTATCGGCAGTCGAGGCAGGCAAGACCTTTACGCAAACGTCGCGGCTGTTTGCAGGCGCCAAGGAATTTGAGGAATTGCGTGCCTACACCAAAGAATTGGGCATCCCCTATCTCGATTATTCGATCGATTGGGGCTGGTTCTGGTTCATCGCGATTCCGTTCCTGACGGTCTTGCTTTGGCTGTTTGGCGTGTTCGGCAATTTCGGCGTCGCGATTATAGCATTAACCGTCATCGTGCGCGGCATCATGTATCCTGTGGCACAAAAGCAGTTCGCATCGATGGCAGGTATGCGCGTTGTGCAGCCCAAAATGAAGGCGCTGCAAGAGAAGTACAAGGACGACAAACCTAAACTTCAACAGGAAATGATGAAGCTGTACAGCGAGGAAAAGGTCAATCCGATGGCGGGTTGCTTGCCGATCATTCTTCAGATCCCGATCTTCTTCGCTTTGTACAAAATCCTGATGCTGACGGTCGAAATGCGCCATCAGCCGTTCGTGTTATGGCTAAAGGATCTCTCCGCGCCCGATCCACTCACTCCGCTGAACCTGTTCGGATTGCTGCCCTTCACCCCGCCCGGCTTCCTTGCCATCGGCGTGCTGCCGATCCTGGTTGGTGTGACAATGTGGCTGATGCAGCGGTTGAACCCGACACCAATGGATGAAGTGCAGAAACAGGTCATGGGCATTATGCCGTGGTTCCTGATGTTCATTATGGCGCCATTTGCCGCCGGTTTGCAGCTATACTGGGTCGTATCCAACTTGCTGTCGATTGCGCAACAGAAATGGCTGTATTCGAAACATCCGGTTTTGAAGCAACAAGCGGTGATTGAGGCCGAGGCAAAGGCGAGGGCGTAATCCTGATGGACAGAAAAATTTTCTCAGGACCGGTCAATTTCCTGAAGTCCGCACCGGATTTGCAGTTTCTGCCCGACGCGAGTGTGCCGGAGATTGCCTTTGCCGGTCGGTCGAACGTCGGCAAATCGAGCTTGATTAACGCGCTGGTCAACCGCAACGGATTGGCGCGTGCATCGAACACGCCGGGGCGCACACAAGAGCTGAACTTCTTTGACGTGGGCGAACCACCGCTGTTCCGCATCTGCGACATGCCGGGCTATGGCTATGCCAAAGCACCGATCAAGACGGTGCAGAAATGGCGCTATTTGATAAATGATTATCTGCGTGGACGCGTAGTGCTGAAACGTACGTTCGTGTTGGTTGACGCACGGCATGGAATTAAAGAGGTCGATCACGAAGTGATGAAGATGCTCGACGCCGCCGCCGTTAGTTACCGCGTTGTCCTGACCAAAACCGACAAGATCAAAGCCAGTGAATTGGCTGCGGTCGAAGTGGCGACGCTGGAGGCATTGCGCAAACACACAGCCGCCTTCCCGTTTATCAGCGTAACCTCTGCTGAAAAGCGCGGCGGAATTGATGATTTGCGCGATGCGGTGTTAGAGGCTGTCCAGACATGAGCATGAAACTCATCATCGGAAACAAAGCCTATTCTAGCTGGTCATTGCGCGGCTGGCTGGCGGTCAAGCAATCAGGGCTGGCGTTTGAAGAAATGACTGTGCCGTTGTTTGATGATGGCTGGGACGAGCGCAAACGCGAGGAAGATCTGGCACCGTCGTCGGGTAAAGTACCGATCCTTTGGGATGGCGAAGCCGTCATCTGGGATAGCTTTGCGATCCTTGATTATCTCGCTGACAAAGTCGGACGCGAACGGTTTTGGCCCAAAGACGACGCTGCACGCGGTATGGCGCGGGCAATGGCGGCGGAAATGCATTCGGGCTACTTGCCGCTGCGCCGCGAATGTCCGATGAATTTGCGCAAAACCTACACCGATGTGACGATCAGCGACGAATGCCGCGCCGATGCACTGCGTATCTTGCAACTCTGGGCCGAGGCGCGCGCGCGCTTCGGGACAGAGGGACCATATCTGTTCGGTACCTTCAGCGCCGCCGACATCATGTTCGCGCCGATAGTTGCGCGGTTTGTGACGTACGGCTTCACTCTGCCCGGCTTTGCTGCCGCCTATGTCGAAGCGATGCTGGCGCACCCGTGGATGCAGGAATGGTTCCAAAGCGCCGCCGATGAAGAATGGGTGATCGAGAAATTTGAGACTGAACCTGCGGAGTAGTCTAGTCCGCATAAAAAGCCGTTTGCCCTGAGTAGGTACTGAGCGAATGCGAAGTGCCGTATCGAAGGGTAGTTTACGCATTCGGTACTTCGATACGCTACTTCGCTGCGCTCTGCAGCTACTCATCACCAACGGTTTTGGGAGTGTCGCAATGGAGACAGCGCAATCTCAATTGCCTATTTCAACCGCCCAGCCGGATAGGGTGTGCCATCCCTGTGGAAATACCCCTCAGCACCGAACGTCATATCGATGTCGGAATAGGCTCCGCCCGTTGACCGGTCCCCAGCGCTGATCGCGACAAAGACACAATCGGCATCACTTCGGTTCACCATTTTGTGACCATTCGCAACACCCGCTGCCCAGCCCGCCACGTCACCAGCGCGCAGCACTGTCTCGCCGTCATCCTCGACCAGCACCGCTTCGCCGAAAAGCATCACAACCAACTCATCCTCGCCAATGTGCCAATGCCGCTGCGACGACCATGCGCCGGGTTTCAGCACAACATGGCTCGCCCCCATCTGAGTCAGCTCAACCACCGGCGCCAATCTACGCCACCAGCGCCCCTGCACCTCTTGGTCATAGGGTGCGGGATAGCCCGTGTCATTGCATTGCGGAATGGCATCAAGATCGAGTTTTGGCATCATCGGCTCCACTAGAAAATATGGACAAAGCATAGCGACATTGCCATGCGGACGATATGTCTGAAAATCGCGCCCTTGCTCACGCCCAAGCTCTGATCGCCTGCGAAAGCATAACCCCTGCAACGGGTAACGTTTTCGACACGTTGGAGGCCATGCTGCGTCCGCTGGGCTTTACGGTGGAGCGCTTTATCTCGGGCGCCGAAGACCCCGACCCCGCGCATGGTGGCCCTGTGGAAAACCTGTTTGCGATCCGTGGACAAAATGGGCGGCATTTCGCCTTTGCCGGGCATGTTGACGTCGTACCGCCGGGTGCAGGCTGGCACAGTGAGCCCTTTGCGCCCGAAATCCGCGGCGATTTGCTTTATGGGCGCGGCGCGGTGGACATGAAAGGCAGCATCGCCGCCTTTGTCGCCGCTGTGGAAAACATTCCGGAAAACACAGGCATTATCAGCTTCATCATCACGGGCGACGAAGAAGGGCCCGCGATCCACGGCACGCGCGCATTGATCGAACGCATGCAGGCGCGCGGCAGCATCCCTGATCTGTGCCTTGTCGGCGAACCCACCAGCGTCAACCAGCTTGGCGATATGATGAAGGTCGGGCGGCGCGGATCTGTCAATATGTGGATCACTGTGGCGGGGGCGCAGGGCCATGTTGCCTATCCGCATCTGGCCGACAATCCGATCCCGAAACTGGTCGCGATACTTGGCGAGATTGAGGCCATCGTACTGGATGAAGGCACGGAGTTTTTTCAGGCGAGCAATATCGAAGTCACGGATATCCATGTCGGCAATCCCGCCACCAATGTCATCCCTGCCAAAGCCGAAGCGCGGCTATCGATCCGGTTTAACGATCTGCATCGCGGCGAACAGCTTGTTGAGCGTATCCGTGCGATTGTCGAACCACGCGGCACGCTGAAAGCGATGATTTCCGGTGAGGCATTCCTGACCCCGCCGGGAGAATTAAGCGAAGTTGTGGCTGCTGTAGTGGCTGACGTCACTGGCGTTACGCCCGAAGCCTCCACCACTGGCGGCACATCGGACGCGCGGTTCCTGTCAAAAATCTGCCCTGTGGTTGAATTCGGTCTGTGCAATGCGACTATGCATAAATTGGACGAGGCGGTGTCGGTGGATGATTTGGAAACGCTGACCGAGATTTACCAGCGCGTGGTTTTGCGGGTGCTAGAGGCGTAAAATATTGTCACCCCAAGTTTCCTAAATCCGCTTGCCCTGAGTAGGTGCCGAGCGCAGCGAGGTGCTGTATCGAAGGGCTTTACGCACGCTATCGGTGCTTCGATACGGCACTTCGCATTCGCTCAGCACCTACTCAGCACAAACGGATTTGGGCTATGAACTCAGCCTCTCCACCTCTACCTCTTCAACACAATATACAACGCCCCTGCCCCGCCGTGGCGCGGATGGGCGTTGCGGACAGCCGAGATTGAACTTGCATGCCGCGATGACGCCAGCCAGTCGCGCACGACCGCAGCAATCGCGCCGCGTCCCTGACCGCTAGCACGATCATGCTCACGCGGCTTGCCGGTCACGAGCAGGACCACACGCAGCTTTTGATGGATCGCTTGCTCCAACGCGTTGTCGAGCCTTGCATAAGCCCCCGACAAATTGGTTTCGTGCAAATCAACGCTGATGTCAGGGACAATCGCGCCCTTGTGGATACGGCGATCCCATGTGGAGTCGAGCGTGTTTTGAACTGGCGGTTTTACAGGTGCAGGAACCGCTTTTGGTTGCACCGGCTTTTTTCGAACGACGGGCTTTGGCGCAACGACTTTCGGACTTTCAACCTTTAGTGGAGCAGGTTGAACGGCAACGCGCGCCGCTACCAATGGCTTCACCGTCGCCATGACCTTCCCCCAAAGGGCCTTTTCTTCAGGGGCAAGGCGGCGGGCCATCAGGGTGCGGGGATCAAACGCGCAACACTGGCCTTTGGGAGGAACAGCAGCGCACTGCCCCGCGCTGACATGCCGCCTGCTATGCCCACTGCGCGAGCGCCCGCACCCCAGAATGTATCAACCCGGTTCGCACCGCGAATGGCGCCGCCGGTATCCTGCGCCACCCAAAGGCCATTGGGCTCGGCCCGGTCCATCGACAGCCATACAGGTGCGCCTAGCGGAATGAATTTAGGGTCAGCCGCAACGCTTGATTCAGCGATCACGGTATAGCCCATCGCCCCGTTCGGACCGGTGGCGGATTCGCGAAAGAACACGAAGCTCTTATTCTCACGCATGATTGTGCGCCCCTCATCGGGATTGGCGCGCAAATAGCGATAAAGCCCCTGCATAGACCCATCGGTGATGAGGCCCCTGTCCTTCATCAGCTTTCCAATGCCGGTATAGGGATGACCGTTCTGGCTTTCATAGCCGATGCGGATGATCGAGCCGTCGGTCAGCCGCAGCATTCCCGAACCCTGAATTTGCAGGAAGAAAAACTCGACCGGGTCCTTGGCCCAGGCGATTTCCAACCCGCGATTGGCAAGCCTGCCTTCCTCAATCGCGGTCCGGTCAGCATACATCACCAAATTGCCATTTTTCACTTCGCCGCGAATTTTCCGGCCCTTAAGGTCGCTGCCAAAACTGCCGAGATCAACCTCTACCAATTCGGGTGGGCGTTTATAGATAGGCGTTTCGTATCCGGGTTGCTTGGTCCGCGATGCGGCAATCTCCGGTTCGTAATAGCCTGTGGCAAAGGCTTTGCCGTCGCCCACTTGTACCGCATCCAGATAGGTTGCGAAAAACGACAGTCCATCGCCTGTCCAGGTCTTCACCGCATCGCACGCGGGCTGCCAATCATCCTTTTGCGTGAGGCCTGACAAATCTTCGCGGCGGACTAGCCCCGGACAGCTGGTGCGAAACGCTGCCATCGCCGCATCGGCATCGGCCTTGGCAACAGGCAACGCGCCGATCTGTGGTCCAAGTACAACCCCAAGAGACGCAGCATTGCTGCCATCACCAAGCGGAACCGCCGCGGGTAAAGCAGCGATTGGCTTTGATGGAATGGGCACAGCCGCTTTGTCGCTGTGCTGCGTGGCAACGGGATCACTGGCATTGGCTGGACCGGCATTGGGAATGATCCCACCAGAACAAGCGGAAAGCAGCAAGAAAGCCGGGGCGAACAGAGATAAAGCGCTTTTCATACGCCCAGCGTGAATCAGACCTCGTCGGTCTCGTCAAGTCTCCAGTTGCGATCACCGCTTTTCAGATCGCGGAAGAATGTCCAGATATCGTGGGATTCGACGGCATCGTTCATCGTTCCGCCGATCACTACGCCGTTGGTATCTTTCACCAAAGCGGCAATGTCTGCGTCGAAACGAACGGTAATCCGGGCGATAGGATGGTCGTAGGATGCCTCGATAATCCGCGCTTGTTCGATCCGTACCAATCGGTTTTCCAAAACCTCACCGCGGCCGTCACGCGCATCAATGGCTTCTGAAAAACTCTCATACACATCGTCGTCGCTTAAAAAACGCAGCGAAGCTTTGTCACCTTTCCAATAGGCTTCCAAAATCATGCGGTATGCCGATTTTGCCCCTTTAAGGAACAGGGCAGCGTCAAATTGACGATCGGCATTAGCAATCGAGCGCAAACCGCTGTTTGCGGCAAAATCGACTAAGTCCGCATCGAGCGCAGGACCAGAGGATACAGGCTCTAATTGCCCTAATGCCGGACGCGCTTTCTTCATCAAACGCTCATCCGCAGATTGCTGCTGCGGAGCGACCTCTTGCTCATGGCCAGTGCGCTTGCCCAGCACAGAATAGAGCCGCAGCCCCAAAAAGGCCGCAACCATCGCCAGCAAGATAATCTCGAAGTTCACAACTATGCAGCCTTATCCAAACGCAGTCGGTTAATTCCGATAGCATTAACAACCAAATCGCCGGTTAATGTGCGTTGAACAAAAAACGGCCGTTGCTTCACACTATAACATAGGGTCAATGCGATCCGTTTTCAAACGACTTGAAAAAAAAATGCATCAAGCATTATCTCTGCAGTTATCAACCGATCAGTCAACGCAGCCATTGCCCTTTATCCGCCTCGCTGCTAGTCGCTTCGCCAACTTTCGGGGCAGCGCTTAGGCTGTCTCAACAACGCAAAAAGAAAGACGAAAATCATGGCCGACGAAGAAGGCAATATCGTTTCGGAAACGCTGAAAGCCAATGGCGAAGATACCGCTCCTGCAGTCGGCATGTTAAGCCAGTATATCAAGGACTTGTCAGTCGAAAATCCCAATTCGCCGCAAAGCTACACATGGGATAGCCAGCCGCAGATTGACGTACAGGTAAACATTCAGGTCAATCCTGTCAGCGATGATGTTCACGAAGTGACGTTGTCGCTCGGCACCAAAGCATCGAGCGACGAAGGTGTGCGTTTTAACGTCGAGCTGGAGTTTGCAACACTTTTTGGTGTGCGCAATGTATCGGCGGATCAGGCGCATCAATTCCTTTATGGCGAAGCACCGCGCCTGATGTTCCCGTTCGCACGCCGGATCATTTCGGACGCAACACGCGATGCCGGCTATCCGCCGCTTGTTTTGGAACCGATCGATTTCAACTCGCTTTACCTGCAACAATTGGCTCAAGCGCAGGCTACGGCAGAGGCCGAACCGGCCGGAACGGCGTAGCTAGCCGATAAAGGGCACCGGCAATGAGCCTGATAAAACACACATCAACGATCGCCGGTTTCACCATCATAAGCCGTATTTTCGGCTTTACCCGCGATATGATCCTGGCGCGGGTATTGGGTGCAGGGCTAGCAGCCGATGCCTATCAACTGGCCTTTACTTTGCCCAACACATTTCGTCGGTTGTTTGCCGAGGGTGCCTTTTCCGTTGCCTTTGTGCCGATGTATTCGCGCAAATTATCGGGCGAGGACGGAGAGGCAGAGGCGGCGAAACTTGCCGATGATGTGTTGTCCGTGTTTATCTGGGTGTTGTTGGCATTCTCTGCATTGGCGATGATCGCGATGCCAATTATCGTGTACGGCCTTGCGTCGGAGTATCAGAATGTCGCCGGCAAATTCGAACTGACGGTTTTTTTAAGCCGGATGACATTCCCTTACCTGTTTTTCATCAGTCTAGTTGCGATGCTCACCGGCCTGCTCAATGCACGCTCTCGTTTTGCGCCCGGCGCAATCGCACCCATTCTTTTCAATATTACACTTATTGCAGGGATTGTCGGCGGCTATTACTGGCGCGGAGCCAGTCTTGATGACACCAAAGTCGTTTATGCACTCAGCGCCGCTGTATCGCTGTCTGGCTTTATACAATTTCTCTATCTTTACTGGGCCGTACGCCGTGCGGAACTAAAGCTAAAACTGCGCCTGCCAAAACTGACACCCGATGTGAAACGCCTTGGCTGGGTTATCTTGCCTGCCACATTTGGCGCTGGAATTTACCAGATCAGCCAGTTTGTCGATACCTTCTTTGCGACATCACTGCCGCAAGGATCGCTGACACTTTTGAAAATGGCGGACCGGTTGAATCAGATGCCATTGGGGATTGTCGGCATTGCGCTCGGCACCGCCATTCTGCCCATGCTGGCACGGCATATCCAGTCGGATAACAAAAGCGAGGCGCAACGCCTGCAAAGCAATGCGTTTGAAATGGCGACGTTGTTGACGCTTCCTGCTGCTGCCGCGCTTGCCATCTGCGCACCTGCATTTGTCACCGCGTTTTTTGTTGGCGGAAAATTTAAACCCGAAGACGGCATTATTATGGCGCAGATCACCGTCGCATTGGTGGCAGGCTTACCGGCCTATGTGATCGTCAAGATTTTGAACCCTGGCTTTTTTGCACGATCAGATACCAAGACGCCTGTTTATACGGCTCTGGCATCGTTGTTGGTCAACATCGGCCTCAATATTTGGTTCATCTGGGGCTTGGGCTATGGCATTGTTGGTCTTGCTGCGGCGACCGCAATTTCGGCGACGCTTAATTGCATATTGCTCTACATTGCGCTGCACAAACGCGGCTGGTTCCGATTTTCAAGCCAGCTGGGTGGTCGGATAATACGTCAACTGATCGCGACAGCCGCTATGTCGGCTGTCCTTTGGTGGTTGATGGATGTTTTGTTCAACCGTTTCTCTGGTAGTGTCATTGAACGGATATGGTCGTTGCTTGTGCTCGTGGTCGGCGGGATGGCGGTTTATGGTGGCGTTGGCTGGCTGGTCGGCGCAGTTGATAAAGCGGAAATCACCTCTCTTTTGCGCCGTCGTAAAGCTACACCGGATTCTGTCACTGCCACCGAAACCAATTCATAGGGCCCAAGCAAAATGCGCGTCGTTTCTGGCATCCAGCCCACAGGCAACCTTCACCTTGGTAATTACCTGGGCGCGATCCGCAATTGGGTGCGGATGCAGGATGCTATGGCGACGCACGGCGGTGAGTGCCTGTTTTTCCTCGCCGATCTCCACGCAATTTCTTTGCCGCATGATCCAGCCGAATTGACCGCAAACACGCGCGAGATGGCTGCGGCGCTTATCGCCTGCGGTATCGATACGGACAAATCAATCCTGTTCAACCAGACGCAGGTTCCCGCCCATAGCCAGCTGCAATGGCTGCTAACTGGCACCGCGCGTATGGGCTGGCTAAACCGTATGACACAGTGGAAGGACAAAGCGGGCAAGAACCGCGAAGGCGCCTCAATCGCGTTGTTCACTTATCCCGTTCTGCAAGCCGCTGACGTGTTGCTGTATCAGGCAACGCATGTGCCGGTGGGCGATGACCAGAAACAGCATCTGGAGCTCGCCCGCGACATTGCGCAAAAATTCAACAATGATTTTGGGGCAGGCGAAGAGATTTTCACATTGCCCGAACCGATCATCCCGCCCGAAGCCGCGCGGATTATGAGCTTGCGCGATGGCGCGGTAAAGATGAGCAAATCCGACCCATCGGACCTCAGCCGGATCAACCTGACCGATGATGCGGATGCGATTATGCAAAAAATCCGCAAAGCCAAATCCGATGCTGAGCCGCTGCCGAGCGAAAAGGCTGGGCTGGCCGGACGACCAGAGGCCGAAAATCTGGTGACCATCTATGCAGCGATGGCGGGCAGCAGCGTTGATGCTGTGCTGGCGCAATATGGCGGCCAAGGGTTTGGCGCGTTTAAGCCGGCGCTGGGCGAATTGCTCATCGAAAAACTCGCGCCGATCTCGGAGCGGTTCAACGCATTGCGATCCGATACGGCTGCGATAGACGCGGTGTTGCGAAACGGCGCTGAAAAGGCTGCGATCTTAGCGCAGCCTACGCTCGATCGGGCGTATAAAGCCCTCGGCCTGCTGCGCTGACCACTATTTACATCTACCATCCACGCACGGATTTTCATTAAACCTTTGTTCAGCCAGAAATTGATACTATCTTTGTTTAGTAAGGCCCTATTTTGGGCGCGCTGGAGATACGATCATGACCAACATTCGTTCCGTAGCCAAATGGTTAGCCCCGGTTGCGCTTTTGTCACTGGGCGCCTGTGCAGCGACACCGTTCCGCGCCGATGTCTCACGTTTTCAGGCTTTGCCTGCACCGGCCGGGCAGACCTTCACGGTCAAAGCCGCTGACACGGCCAAAGAGGGCGGGCTGGAATTTGCCCAATATGCAGGGCTCGTGAATGCTGAAATGCAACGCGTTGG
>JANOTI010000149.1:0-24861 GCA_031416255.1 Sphingomonadales bacterium
TAATGCAACTTTAGCCCATCAGCCGATTCCCAATAGCAGTCCTGAAAATCGGCCATGCTTGCCTTTCTGTTTTGCGCGCTTCACAGCATACACTATGAATTTGCAACCTTCCCGCTCCCCCTACCGTGCCGACTGCCAAATCGCTAGCCTTGGCGAAAAGATTGGTGATCCGGTGCATGCCGCTGCCTTTCCAAGGGCTATCCTGCGCTATCGTAATGATCGCTGGGCGGCGACGGTGGGGTTGGAACATTTGAGCGATGCAGAGTGGATTGCGCACTTTGCAAAGTTCGATCCGCTGCCAGACAACCTGCCGCAGCCGCTAGCGCTGCGTTATCACGGGCATCAGTTCCGGCACTATAACCCCAATATCGGCGACGGGCGGGGATTTCTGTTTGCGCAGCTGCGCGATCATATGGGGCGGTTGCTGGATCTTGGCACAAAAGGATCTGGGACTACGCCTTTTAGCCGCGACGGTGATGGCCGGCTGACCCTAAAAGGGGCCGTGCGCGAGATATTAGCGACCGAAATGCTGGAAGCTCTGGGTGTCGAAACGTCGAAGACGTTCTCCGTGATCGAAACCGGAGAAGATTTGATGCGCGGCGATGAACCCTCGCCAACGCGCTCTGCAGTGCTGGTGCGGCTAAGCCATAGCCATATCCGCATCGGCGCGTTTCAGCGGATTGCCTATGAAGACGATGCGGCGATGATGCATCGGCTCGTTGGGTATTGCCTTGAAACATTGTACCAGACGCCAGCTGGCGATAATCCGCCTGCAACTTTGATGAATTTGGCCGTTGAGCGCGTCGCAGACCAAGCTGCAAGCTACATGGTCGCAGGCTTTGTCCACGGTGTGCTGAACACCGACAACATCAACATCACAGGTGAAAGTTTTGACTATGGCCCGTGGCGGTTTACCGAGTTTTGGGACCCGGTTTTTACCGCTGCCTATTTCGATCATGCCGGACTTTATGCCTTTGGCCGTCAAGCAGAGGCGGTGCATTGGAATTTGGCGCAGCTCGCAATTTCACTGCGTCTGATTTGCGAATCGGCGCCTCTGGTCGAGGCACTTGAACGGTTTCCCCGCCTGTTTCGCGAGGCTCTTATCCGCCGGTTTTTGTGGCGATTGGGTGTGGCACCCCGCGGTGAAGAGCAGGATCGCAACCTTGTGGCGGCTGCGGAAAAGGCAATGATAATGGGCAAAATCCCGATTGCCGTTTTTTTTGGTCGATACCGGTGTGGCGAAACAGGTGAAACGTCGGAGCATGAAGACGTTAGTGCGTTTGAAATGCTCTTGCAGCCCTATTCCACTAAAAACAGCTCGCCCCCTCCGCACTGCACATTGTTAATTGAGGAAGTAGAAGCGATTTGGAAGCCAATAGCCGAACGTGACGATTGGAGTGCACTGAACAGTAAGGTTGAAGAAATACGTATTTTCGGCGCAGTGTTGCGCACCTAGCCAGTGCAGGTATGCAAATCGGTAGATAATTTACTTGATGAAACCGGCGGACTGTTTGCATAGGTTGTAATGAAATTTCATCGAGACAGGATGCGGGGCATTTGAGCGAACTGATATCCTTTGAGCCTGCAACCGGCGCAGAGTTGTGGCGCGGCAAAAGTGGCGATGTTGATCGTGAAGTCGCTGCTGCACGAGAGGCCTGGCCACGCTGGGCCGCCGCACCGCTTGCCGAGCGCATTTCGAAACTCCGCAGTTTCGGTAGCCGCGTTCGCGCGGATGCGGAAAGCCTCGCGGATCTGATCGCTCGCGAAACGGGTAAACCGCTGTGGGAAGCGCGCACCGAGGCAGAGGCTGTTGCGGACAAAGTCGATATATCCATCCAGGCCTATGCCGACCGCACATCGCAACGCCTGATTGACGGCAAACGGGGGTCGCGAAACGCGGTTCGCCATAAACCACACGGCGTCTTGGCGGTACTTGGCCCTTTTAACTTCCCCGCACATCTGCCCAACGGCCATATTGTGCCTGCCCTGTTGGCAGGCAATGCTGTGGTGTTTAAGCCATCGGAAAAAACACCAGCTGTGGGCGAGAAACTGGTTCAGCTTTTCCACCACGCCGGTATTCCCGAGGGCGTGATACGGATTGCGCAAGGCCGGGCCGATGTTGGTAAAGCGCTTTCGATGCATCCAGACATTGATGGCCTATTGTTCACTGGTTCTGCGCAAACAGGCGTAGCGCTCAGCCGACAATTCGCGACGCGTCCGGACAAAATTCTTGCGCTGGAAATGGGTGGCAACAGCCCGATCATTGTCTGGGACACACATGACATACACAGCGCGGCAGTGTTGGTGGTGCAATCCGCATTTTTGACCGCTGGCCAAAGATGCTCTGCTGCGCGCCGGTTGATAATCAAAGATGATTTGTACGACCGTTTTATCCCCGAGCTGAAAAAACTAACCGATAGGTTAGTGATCGGCGACCCGCACGGCGATCCGCCGCCGTTTATGGGGCCGGTAATCGATAACGACACAGCCGATGGTTTGACCGAGAGTTTCCTCGCGTTGATGAGCCATGGCGGTCGGCCAATCCGTCACATGACGCGGCCGATTGCGGGACGGCCTTTCCTGTCACCAGGAATAATCGATTTAACCGACATGCCCGATCGGCCTGACATCGAATTGTTCGGCCCGTTGCTTCAGGTTGTTCGCGTTTCCGATTTTGCCGCAGCCATACATGAGGCAAACAACACCCGTTTTGGCTTGTCCGCAGCGCTGATCGGCGGCAGCCCAGAACAGTATAACGAATTTTGGGCAAACAGCCGTGCAGGCGTCGTCAATTGGAATGCGACCACAAACGGTGCAACCTCATCGGCTCCCTTTGGTGGCATTGGCCTATCGGGCAACCACAGGCCCAGTGCCTATTACGCTGCCGATTATTGCGCCTACCCTGTGGTTTCGTCCGAAATGGAAACGCCAAAGGCAACGATTGGCATCGGATTAAAGGACGAGGAATAGGCGTCGTTCGAAATAGGATGGCGGCGCAGCGAAAATCGGCATAATCGCGTAAGCCATGAAGCTAACCAGCATCTTTGAATTTTACCGGCGTTTGGCAGAGGCCAACCCCTCGCCTGAAACAGAACTGGCGTATCGCAACGATTATCAGCTGTTGGTCGCTGTGGTGTTGTCCGCGCAATCCACCGATGTTGGCGTCAACAAAGCGACAAAGGCTCTTTTTAAATCGGTCGAAACACCGGCGCAAATGGTTGAACTGGGTTTGGACGAGCTGAAATCGCACATCAAAACCATTGGGCTGTTTAACGGCAAAGCCAAAAACGTGATCGCTTTGTCCGAAATTTTGGTGCGCGATCATGATGGTGCCGTTCCGGCGGACCGCGACATATTGGAAAGCCTGCCCGGTGTAGGGCGAAAGACGGCCAATGTAGTGATGAACACCGCCTTTGGCGCCGAAACCTTTGCCGTTGATACCCATATTTTTCGCGTCGGCAATCGCACGGGATTGGCACCCGGCAAAACTGTGTTAGCCGTTGAAAAAGTGTTGGACAAAAAGACGCCACAGCCTTTCCGCCTCGGCGCGCACCACTGGCTCATTCTGCATGGGCGCTATGTCTGCAAAGCGCGAAAGCCCGAATGCTGGCGATGCGGCGTTTCGGACCTGTGCCGGTTCAAGCCAAAGACTACGCCGCCCACCTAGTCAGCCACGGTTCAGCTTTACACCATTAGCCATTCGGCTATTCGAAGAGGAGACGCGTCGATGAAAAAAGTGCTTTTGGGATTGGCGACCCTTGCAGTTGCAACCGCTGCAGGCGCGTTTGGGCCTTCTGAACGTCGCGCAAAAGAGCTAGCCGCGTTTACGCCGACAGGAGAAGTGGTGAACTGCATCAGCACCTATCAGATACGCTCCACCAAAATCCTTGCCAATAATGTCATTGATTTCAAAATGACCGGCGGGAAACATTTTCGCAATACGCTCCCCCACAGCTGTCCCAGCCTAGTGTCCGAAGATCGCTTTGCGTTCAAAAACACGGGTGGTCGCCTTTGCAATGTCGATACAATTCGTGTGCTCACTTCGACAGGTGGCACGTTGCAAGAAGGTGCAGGCTGTGGCCTCGGCAAATTCCAGCCGATGGTAAAGGCTTCAGCAGTGGAAGAAATCAGCTACACCGAAGGCGAATGGGCACCGTTTGAAGTTGTCGAACCGGGTCCTGTTACCGGATAACGCCGAACAGATCATGTTCGTCGGCATCCTCGACCAACACCTCAACAATATCGCCCATTTTCAGGCCATCAGGCGCGTCACGCAAGAACACATTGCCGTCAATTTCGGGCGCGTCGGCTTGTGACCGGCCAGTTGCGCCGATACTGCCGTCTTCATCGGCCTCTCCCACATCATCGATTATGACGGGCAATATACGTCCAACCTTAGCGGCAAGTTTTGCTGCACTGATCGCCGCCGTCTTTGCCATGATACGCTGAAACCGTTCTTCCTTCACCTCTTCGGGCACCGGATTGGGCAGAGCGTTGGCCACTGCCCCCTCAACGGGTTCAAAACGGAACGCGCCGACACGGTCCAATTGCGCCTCATCCAGCCAATCGAGCAAATACTCAAAATCCGCTTCAGTTTCCCCTGGAAAGCCGACGACAAAGCTGGATCGGATCGTGATATCCGGGCAAATATCACGCCATTTGTGTACGCGTTCCAGCACCTTGGCTTCGTTCGCAGGGCGCTTCATGGCTTTCAGCACATTGGGCGCAGCGTGTTGAAACGGAATGTCGAGATACGGCGTCAGCAGCCCGTCGGCCATTAAGGGAATGACATGGTCGACATGTGGATAGGGATAAACGTAATGCAGCCGCACCCAAGGCGGCGTGCCTTCCGATGTCCGCAAACCGCCCAGTTCACGCGCCAAATCAGTCATGTGCGCGCGGACGTCGCGGCCCTTCCACTGGCGCGCTTCGTGTCGCGTATCGACGCCATAGGCCGAGGTATCCTGCGAAATGACCAGCAATTCCTTCGTCCCAGCCGCAACCAGTTTCTCGGCCTCACGCAGCACAGCGTCGATCCGCCGGCTGACCAGATCGCCGCGAATGCTGGGGATGATGCAAAAGGCGCAGCGGTGGTTGCAGCCCTCCGAAATCTTCAGATACGAATAATGCCGCGGCGTCAGCTTCAGCGCGCCTTCGGGAACCAAATTGATAAACGCGTTGACCGGCATGGGTGCGGCTTCATGCACAGCACCGACGACGGCTTCATATTGGTGCGCGCCGCTGATCGCCAAAACTTTGGGATAGCGCGCACGGATCATTTCCGCTTCGTTGCCAAGGCAGCCGGTAACAATCACCCGGCCATTTTCGGCAAGCGCCTCGCCGATAGCCTCAAGGCTTTCTTCCTTCGCGCTGTCGAGGAAACCGCAGGTGTTGACCAACACTACATCCGCGCCTGCATAATCGGGCGACATCGCATAGCCATCGGCGCGCAGCTTAGTCAGAATGCGTTCGCTATCGACGAGCGCCTTTGGGCACCCCAAGGATACCATGCCAACTTTGGGCGCTGCTGCAATTTTTGTGAGTGTTGTCATCTTGGCGGCGCGCATAGCCGGTTTGTGCACGCTTGTCACGGCAGCGTTTCGGGCGCAGAGTCTGTGGAAACAAAGGGAAGCACATTATGGCAAATGCAAATCTATTGGCGATTTTGATCGCGGCAATATCTGGTTTTTTGGTCGGCGGTGTCTGGTACGGTCCGCTGTTCGGCAAAGCATGGCAAAGCGAAGTGGGTTTGACGGAAGATCAGACAAAGTCGTCCAGCGTTGTAAAAACCTATGGAATAGCTTTTCTTTTCAGCCTGCTTTCGGCGGTATTCCTCGGCCATTTGCTCGCGCATTTCGATACAGACTTCATGCGCACGATGATGATTTCGGTTGGCATTGCTATCGGCTTCGTCCTCCCTGCTATCGGCACTACTTATGTGTTCGGGCGCAAATCGGGCAAGCTGTTTGCGATTGATGCCGGCTATTGGATCAGCTTTTACACCGCGATGGGGTTAGTTTTTGGCTGGCTTGGGGCTTAACGCTTTTCTGACCAAGATAGTCCTACCAAAACCGTTTGCCCTGAGTAAATGCGAAGTGCCGTATCGAAGGGTTTTGCGCGCGCATTAGGTACTTCGATACACCACTTCGGCCTATGGCCTCAGCAGCTACTCAGCACAAACGGCTGAGTTTGCTTCATTGTAAAATTGAAAAATGCTACCGCGCAGGCAATTTGGTCAACGGGTCAACCGGTTTGCGGTCTTTGCGGATTTCAAAGTGCAGTTGCGGCGTGCTGACATAGCCGGTGTCTCCGACGCTGCCGAGCAAATGGCCGCGCTTTACTTTGGTGCCGCGCGTGACGGCTAGCTTGCCGAGATGGCCGTATGCGGTCATCCAGCCGTCGCCATGGTCGATCATCACCAGCCCCCCGAAAACCGTGATTTCATTGCCCGCATAGACGACCACGCCATCGCCAGCGGCGGCAACGTTGGTTCCCAAAGCAGCGGCGATGTTCAGCCCGTCATTCACCTGCCCGCCGCCTTTTGAGCCAAAGCGCGAGACGACATTTCCGGCCAAGGGCCAGCCGAATGTTCCGGCAAATCCGGAGTGTATGGCGATCGGAGAAGAGAGCGTCGAACCGGCACGTCCCGGCTCGTTTTTTGCAGGCTGGCTGCCGGTGGCGATGGCATCAATGTCGAGGACAAAGGCATCTGCGATAGCTTGTGCCTCGCTTTGCGAGTCCGCTGCGGAGGTCGAATCGGGCAGACGCAAAAACTGGCCAGAACGTAAGACAAAAGGCTCGGTGAGCGCATTTAGGGCCACAAGATCGGACCACGCCACGCCGTAGGCACGCGCAATAGCAATGCCTGTCTCACCAGCAGCAACCTTGTGAAATTGCCCCGCTGGAATACGCAGTTTTTGACCGGCTTGCAGCGCGAACGGAGCGACCAAGCCGTTGGCTTTTGCAATCGCATCGGCACCAGATCCGGTTTGATTGCCGATGCGGTACAGCGTGTCGCCCGAGCGTACGATATAGATCGAGGACGCTACCGATTGCGCGTTGCGGGTAACAGTGGCTGGGTTCCAGCTTGGCGTCGATTCGAGAATTTGCGCCTCTGGAACCAGAATGATGGGATTGCCGGTGGCTGTGGTGGTCTTATCGCTGTTCGACTGAACGCTATAATCCTCACCGCCGCGCGGGATACAGGCCGAAAGCAACGCAACAGCAGCCAGCGCAATTGTCCGCTTAGCCGCAATAACCGCCATACCTTGCCCCCTAGTCCTTAAACACCGCCGCCAACGTGCCCAGCGATTCGCGGTGCGTCAAGTCAAGTTGCAACGGTGTTACAACAACATAGCCGTCGCCAACGATTTCCAGGTCCGTATCATGGCCAGAGGTATGTTCGACGCCGTGCAGGCCAAACCAGTAATAATCATAACCGCGCGGATCGGTGCCTTTGACGATGGAACCGCGGCTGTAATCATGAAAACCTTGGCGTGCGACCTGAATGCCTTTGACCGCATCGGGGGTGAGTGCGGGGAAGTTAATGTTGACCAATGTGCGCGGGGCAAATTCCATTTCGAGCAAAGGCTTCAGCACCTTAGGACCCCAGACCTCCGCCGCCGAAAACGGCACTGCATCACCCAAACCTTCTTTGCCGTACACTTGGCTCAACGCAATCGAGCGGATGCCAGCCAACGCGCCTTCCATGGCCGCAGACACTGTGCCCGAATAGGTAATGTCATCACCAAGATTAGCGCCGCGATTAACGCCGGACAGGATCACATCGGGCTTGGCATCTTTCATCAACACGCCAAGCGCGATCATCACCGAATCGGTTGGTGTACCAGCGACCGAATAATGCTTGTCGCCATGGTGGCGGATGCGGACGGGGCGCGACAAAGTAAGCGAATGGCCCGCACCCGAATTTTCCTCGGCAGGTGCAACGATCCAGATATCGTCGCTAAACTGGCGCGCGATTTTTTCGAGGACCTTAAGCCCCGGTGCGTTGACGCCATCGTCGTTGGTGAGGAGGATACGCATATAAAATTCCGTTCAATTGAAAAACCGTTAGCCCTGAGCCTGTCGAATGGCGCCCTCAAGCATAGCGCTTGTCTTTGAGACGTGCTTCGACAGGCTTAGCACCAACGGTTATTATTCGGGGGACAAAGACGAGAGGCCACCCATATAAGGCAACAAAACCTCTGGCACAGTCACCGAACCATCGGCCTGCTGATAATTCTCCAGAACCGCAACCAACGTCCGCCCGACAGCTAAGCCCGACCCGTTCAGCGTGTGGACAAAGACATTGCCTTTTCCTTCCGTAGGCCGATACCGCGTTTTCATCCGCCGCGCTTGCCAATCGCCGCAGTTGGAGCAGCTGGAAATCTCTCGGTACAGCCCCTGCCCCGGCAGCCAGACCTCAAGGTCATAGGTTTTGCGTGCGCTGTTGCCCATATCGCCGGTGCAGAGCAGCAGCTTTCGGTACGGCAGCTCCAGTGCTTGGAGGATGGATTCCGCCGCCGCCACCATGCGTTCATGCTCTGCTGCGCTGTCTTCCGGGCGGACGATGCTGACCAGTTCAACCTTTTCAAATTGGTGCTGGCGGATCAAACCTTTGGTATCTTTGCCCGCTGCGCCAGCCTCTGAACGGAAACACGGGGTCAGCGCGGTCATGCGGATAGGGAGCGCAGCTTCGTCCAAAATCTGTTCGCGCACACTATTGGTTAGCGACACTTCGGCAGTGGGGATTAGCCAGCGGCCATCGGTGGTCTGAAAATTATCCTCGGCAAATTTGGGCAACTGGCCAGTGCCGAACAGCGACTCGGTGCGAACCAGATACGGCGTAGCGCACTCTGCATAACCGTTCACGCCGGTCTGATGATCGAGCATAAACTGCCCCAACGCCCGGTTCAGCCGCGCCATTTGTCCGCGCATAAACGTAAAGCGCGCGCCGGAAATTGCCACGCCTGTTTCAAAATCGAGGCCCAAAGGCGGGCCGATATCGGCGTGATCTTTTGGTGCAAAGTCGAATGTGCGCGGCTCACCCCAACGGGCAATTTCGACATTCTCGGTTTCATTCGCGCCCTGTGGCACATCATCCATCGGCAGGTTGGGGATCGCGGCAAGGATAGCCTCTAACTCTATGCCCAAATTGCGCTCTTCGTCTTCTAACGCAGGTAAGCTGTCTTTCAGCGTGGCGACTTCGGCCTTTAAAGCATCCGCAGTCGCTGCATCGCCTTTGCCCATGGCTGCGCCAATGGCTTTGGACACCTCGTTACGCCGTGCCAGCCCGTCTTGCAATTTTGTCAAAACCGAACGCCGCCGTTCGTCCAGCGCCACGATCTGCACAGCGACAGGCGAAGCGCCACGGTGCGCCAAAGCCGCATCAAAGCCTTCAGGATTTTCGCGGATAGATTTAAGGTCATGCATGGTCTTGGCCTATGCCGAGCCAGCGCGCGCCGCGCAAGTCCGCAAACGAAAAGGGCGACCCGCAAGCCGCCCCTTCTTAAATTTATCGCCGAACTCGATGCTTAAGCAGCGACGGCTTTCTTTTTGTTCTTTGCATTGCGGCGGCGTGCAAACATTGCAGCTGCCGCTGCACCAAAGAGCAACACCATCGGTGGCGCTGGAACGTCTGTGCCGCTTGAACTTCCGGTGCTGCCCGAGCTACCCGAACTTCCCGAAGAGCCGCTTGATGTCGAAGAACTGGACGACGATGAAGTCGAGCTGCTCGATGACGACGACGACGATGTCGAAGAAGACGATCCGGTGGATGTCGTACTGCCGCCAAAGCTGGAAGACGTGCTGACGTCTCCTGATGACGTAGAACTTGTCGAGCTCGTGTTGTTACCGGATGATGTCGAGCTGCCCGAAGACGACACAGCGCCGCTGGATGTAGAGCTGCTGACATTGCCCGACGATGTGCTTACGTTGCCCGAAGATGTTGTGCTTGAACTGGTTATGCCGCCCGTTGAAGTGGAAACACCACCGGTCGATGTTGATACACCACCAGTTGAGGTTGAAACGCCACCGGTCGAAGTGCTGACGCCACTTGAAGTGCTAACGCCACCGGTCGATGTTGAAACACCGCCCGAAGTCGAAGATGTGCTGGAACCGCCAGTCGATGTGCTGGAACCACCGGAGCCACCGGAAGACGTGCTGGTCGAACCACCGGTGCTCGTAAAGCCGCCTGTGCTCGTCGATCCGCCTGTGCTGGTTAAGCCTCCGGTCGAAGTGCTGGTTGATCCGGTCGAGGAAATCACAACGGTACCGCTGCTTCCGCCACCGCCGCCGCTGCTGCCGCCGCCAAAGAAGCCGCCGCCAAAACCACCGCCGCCACCAATGAAACCGCCACCAACTGCAACAGGGATGCCGCCGCCGCCAAAGTCAATTTCACCCATAGGACGCGGTGGAGCGTAAGGCATGGGCGGCATAGGCGCGCCCTGGCTTGCCACAGTCACTACGCTGGGCGCACAGGCTGTCGTTGTCGTGGTACGCGTTACTTTGCGGACGCGCTTAATTTTGCGAACCGGAGCGCGATAAGCGATTTTCCGGGCTTTGACCTTTTTCTTGGCATAATGCTTCGAGGCAATCTTTGCCGGGGGCGTATCCGCAATTTGCGCACCACCTGCACCAATTAAGGCGCCGCCACACGTGCATGCGCACAGTTTCGCCAAAGCCAAGCGTACCGACATAATTTCAGACCTTCTTCAAATCCCTAAAGCAACGCGCCTTAATCCCTAGCGACTAAGATGTGTTGCCCATTGATGTATGCAAAAGCACAGATGCAACCAACCACCGCAACGCTGTTAACCCTATCCGGCTTGTAATAACAAAAAAAATTGCGCTCGTCGCGGTACTTATCTGGCAAACGTCCCGATGTGGAACTGTTTACAGACCAGAGTGTTAACCTCGCCCCGATGACTTGCTGTAAAACGGTAATCCTATCGGGCAACTCTCCCACACAGTATTGCGCTTGCTCCAATTGTCGCTTGTCTGCCCAATAGGCCACGTCTATAGCGCCGCTCGAGAGAGAGGCAGGCAATATTTAGTTACCTGTCCCAACCGTTTTGTGGTGGAGAATATTCTATGGCATCGGATGCCAAGGCCGACAAAAAATCTCCTGAAAACAGTGATTTTGGTATTGAGCTTGATCCGGACTATGTCCCGACCGATGCCGAACCGTTCATGAACGAACGGCAGCTGCAATACTTTCAAAAGCAGCTGAACAACTGGAAAACGGAAATACTAGAAGAATCGCGCGGCACACTGAATCAGCTGCAAGACGGCCCAATCCGTGAGCCCGATCTGAATGATCGTGCATCCAGCGAAACCGATTGGAGTATCGAACTGCGCACCCGCGACCGTCAGCGCAAACTGATCTCCAAGATTGAGGCTGCGATCCGCCGGATCAAAGAGGGCGAATATGGCTATTGCCAGGTTACCGGCGAACCCATTTCGCTCGCCCGTCTGCGTGCCCGCCCGATAGCCACCATGACACTAGAGGCGCAAGAACGGCACGAACGTCAAGAACGCATCTCCCGCGACGATTGAAAAGGATGGCTGCGGTTCTGTGCTGCGTATTTGCGTGCGCGCCGCAATAGTATTAAACAGCATTTATGGCGAATAGCGAAAACAAGACAAAACCAACCGATGCCGGTGTATCCGCCTTTATTGATGGAATAGCCAACGCCACACGGCGCGCCGACACGGGACTATTGCTGCAAATCTACCACAACGTTACCGGTTTACAGCCTGTGATGTGGGGCCCGACAATCATCGGATATGGCAGCTATCACTATAAGTATGAAAGTGGGCGCGAGGGCGACGCGCCTCGGGCTGGATTTTCTCCCCGTAAAGCCAGCCTTTCGCTGTACATGATGAGCGGTTACAGCCATCCTGAAACTGAAGCAAAAATGGCCGTCCTGCGTGACCGGCTTGGCAAACACAAAACCGGCGCCAGTTGCTTGTATATCAACGCGTTGGCGTATGTTGATATGGCCGTTTTGCGCGAAATGATCGAACTGGATTACGCTTGGATGAACCGCACATACCCACAACAAGGCTGTCGGCTGTCTTGATTCTAAACAAGTTAGAATATTGGTGCGCCCTACAGGAATCGAACCTGTGGCCTCAAGATTAGAAGTCTCGCGCTCTATCCAGCTGAGCTAAGGGCGCGCACCACAAAGGCCAATAACGGCTTTGCACGCCCGTGCAAAGCGCGATATGCGGGTGTGTATGAACAAACCCACAGTCGAAGCACAAAGTGCTAGCAGCGCCGCCAACCGCCCTTTCCTCTATTACGACTGGGTCATGTCCGCCTTTGTCGCGATACTGCTGTTGTCGAATATCATCGGTGCCAGCAAACGCTCGGTGGTGGATTTGCCCTTTATCGGCGAATGGCCGTTTGGCGCGGGCGTGCTGTTCTTTCCATTAAGCTATGTCATCGGCGATATGCTGACCGAGGTTTACGGCTATGCCCGCGCGCGGCGGGTAATCTGGACAGGTTTTGCCGCACTTATCTTTATGGCGTTTATGGCGTGGGTTGTGGTGTTGTTACCTCCCGCCGAAGGTTGGCCGCATCAGGCGGCGTATGAGGCAGTTTTTGGCAACAGCTGGCGGATCGTATTGGCGTCTATGCTTGCATTTTGGGCGGGTGAATTTGCCAACAGCTTTGTGCTGGCAAAGATGAAAATTGCGAACAAAGGCAAAAATATGGGGCTGCGCTTTGTTGCCAGCACCTTTGTAGGACAAGGGCTCGACAGCCTGATCTTTTATCCCGTCGCCTTCTATGGCCTCGAAGGTTGGGCCAACGAGGATTTGTTCAAAACGGTACTGTCGCAATGGGCGATCAAGACGAGCTGGGAAATTATCTTGTTGCCCGTAACGGTGGCCATCGTCCTTGCATTGAAGCGCCGCGAAGGCGTTGATCTGTATGATGACACTACTAACTTTTCACCGTTCAGGACCAAAATATGAAAGCGCTTTGGGATAGCGCACCGCTTGATCTGCAAGTGTTTAAGCAAACTATGATTGAGGCAACCGGCCTCGGCAAAGATGCGTTGCATGTCTATGCCGGGTTAATCTTTTTTATCGGTATCAGGCTGATTTGGAGGCGACGAGGCGGATGGTCGCTCGGCTGGCTGGCTGCCCTTGGCGCGGCACTGATGGTCGAATGGCTCGATATTCGATTGGAAACCACTGAGTACAATCTGCAAACCGATGCCGAGCATATGAAAGACATTTGGAACACAATGTTCTGGCCAACGGTGCTTTTGCTATTGGGGCCTAGGCTTCAGCCACGACCAAAGCCTGTCACCGAAGCGTCAGGCGATCTCGTGGATGAGCCCAGCAACGATACCGGCGAACAGACGCCGTCCGTCTGAACCGCCATGTATGGCTTCTATCATCCGTTCAGGATGCGGCATCATGCCGAGCACGTTGCCTGCATCGTTTAACAGTCCTGCGATGTTGCGCGCGGAGCCATTGACTGGCTCTGCATAACGAAACGCAACGCGGCCCTCGCCTTCGATCCGGTCGAGCGTCGCTTCATCGGCGAAATAATTTCCGTCATGGTGCGCAACAGGAATTTTGATTTCCTCACCCGTTTCATAATGGCTGGTAAAGATAGACTGGCTGTTTTCGACCGTCAGACGGACGTTACGGCAGACAAAGCGGATGCCAGCGTTGCGCATCAACGCGCCGGGCAGCAACCCTGCCTCGGTCAATATCTGAAAGCCGTTGCAGACGCCTAAAACAGGTACGCCGCGACCAGCCGCAGCCACAACGGCTTGCATCACTGGAGAGCGCGCCGCCATTGCGCCAGAACGCAGATAGTCGCCGTATGAAAACCCACCGGGAATAGCGATAAAGTCCACACCGTCCGGCAAGTCACTTTCGCGGTGCCAGACAAGGCTGGTTTCTACACCCATCACATCGCGCAGCGCCACCGCCATATCACGGTCGCAGTTTGATCCGGGAAACTGGATAACGGCGGCGCGCATTACGCGGAACCGCTCTCTATTTCGAAATTCTCGATCACCATATTGGCCAACAATTTGCGGCTCATTTCTTCGAGGTCAGCCTTGCTAACATTATCGTCATGCTCAATCTCGATCAGGCGCCCGGCGCGGACATCGCTAACGCCAGAAAACCCAAGACCTTCAAGAGCATGATGGATCGCCTTTCCTTGCGGGTCGAGAACACCGTTTTTCAGAGTGACAAAGATACGGGATTTCATTGGTGCGATGTCCTTTAACGCGAGGTCAAGCGGAGGTTTGTCGTCCCTATAGTCTGGTTGTCCAAGGAAACAAGAGGCGCAGCGTCACGTGAAAATTAACCCTGTTTGCGAACGCGGCCTTGAGCATTTTTGCCGTAACTTTGCGTCACGTACATTAAGTATCGTTAGTGCGTTTGCGAAGGAGCCAAAAATGGTCGGATTGGCAGCTGCAATGTTCGTGGGCTTATTCGCCTTCGGCTATGAATTTTTCGGCTGGCCCAAAGGCGCGCATGAATCGCTGCAGTTGGGCCTGTTCCTATCGTTCATTCTCGGAATTATCTGCGGCTATAAAACGCGGGGCTAAATCTACTTATTTCGCCGGCAGCGCCCGAAACGTATAACTCGCTTTACCGCCAACCAGCTGCTTCGCCGCTTTCCAAACCTCGTCCGGCGTTATTGATCGAAACTGCTCTTCACTGTTGCGAAACCGTTCCAATTGCTCTGGATCGCTCTGTGCTTCGGCGGTTAAACGGGACCAGGTACCGTTCTGTTTTTTCCAATCTGCATACGCCTCCAACGTCGGTTTACGGGCGCGTTCGAACAGGTCAGTGCTGACCGGCGCTACGAGTAGTTCTGCAAGAACAGCGTCAACCGTAGCCTCAATGGCCGCTAAGTCTTTCGGATCGCCGTCTGTCGATACACTGAATGTCCCGCGCCCTGGATAAATCGATGACATGTCTGAACGGGCCGAAGCGCCGTAAGTCGCTCCCAATTTCTCGCGCAATTCATCAAGAAGCCGGATCTGCACAATTCTGGCAAAAATATTCATCGCGTCTTGCAACCGGTCGTCGCTGTCATCCGTTGTTGTCCAGGCGCGGCGCCAGGACAGCTGGTTCGCCTCGCCGCGATGCGCAACGTCGTGATTGCCGGTCGCACTCGACCACTCAGTTTTGCGCGCATCGGTATAATCCTGCGGTTCGGTTTTACGCGCAGAAAGCGCGCCGAATGTTTTTGCGACAATGGCAATTGCCTCATCCTCATCAATCGCGCCGGTCAAGCCGATTTCCAAACGGTTGGTGGCCAGCGCATCTCCAAGGAGTTTGTCGAGTTGCGCAAAGTCGGCTGCCTCCAACGCCTTTTGGTCGGGCACTGTAAAGCGAGGATCATCGGCGTTCATGGTTTTGCCAGTGGCAACGCTTAGCGCCGATTGCGGCGTTGCATCCAGCCGTGAATAATATTCCGGCAACCCGCGGCGGAACAGCCGAACCGCTTCGTCACGCTTGCCGGGGTCGGTCAAATAGGCCGCGATCAACTGCATCTGCCGCTCCAAATCTTTGGAGACAACCGAACCACTGCCACCGAAATGATCGGTCGAGGCATAGAGCATCGGCTGCGCTGTCGATCCGGCAAGCAAGGCGCGCATGTCGTCTATGTCATATTTGCCAAGGCCGCCGCCTGCATAGGCTCCGTTCATAAGCGAGGTCAGATATTGCTGCTCCTTAGGAAAATGAAGGCTGCCGCCGTCGATCCGCACCGACCAGCGAATGCGGTCCGCCTCAAAATCTGTTTTCTTCAGGTTGAGCAACACGCCGTTGGACAGCCGGATAGTCCGGATCTCAAGGTCTTTGATCCTCGTGTCAGATGCGACCGAAGCTGCTGGACCAAAGTCGCTGTAAGCCCAGTCCTGTGCTTCGCGCACGGCAGGTGCGTTAACAGCGACAGCGCGGCTATCGGCAAAGGCTTTCGCCAAGGCTTGTTTATCAAGCCCTTCGCCTTTGCGGGTCGATAGAAAAATCATCGGGTCGTTCAGCTGGCTGAACCATGTTGCAAATTCGCGGCTTACCGCATCCGCCGATAGAAATGGACGGATTTGCATCCAGATCATTTGCTGCTGAGCCGCGCTGCTGACGATGTCGTCATCCAATCGCGTCAGCGTACCGGCGAAAAATCCGCTAGGGTTGGTCGATTCCGATTTGGCCGCATTGGCAAAGGCAGCGTCCAGCCGCTTGATCTGCTCGGCAACCTCTTGCTCGTTAAATCCATATTCGGTGGCTTGGCGAACCATTTGTTCAACGATAGGCATCAGCGCAGCCCAGCTGCCATCCTTGCCAACAACCGCCATGCCGACACGCGCGTGTTGGTCGCAGAAACCCACCGCAAATGTCGTACCGCCGCCCAGATAGGGGATATCCTCTTTGCGTGATTTGCGCGCCAAGCGGTCCTGAATAATCGAGGCGGCGACATTCATTTTGAACGACAACAGGTTGGTTTCGAATGTGTCAGGCCGTACTTTATCGGGCAAAATCCGCTCGATATTAAGCGTCTCATTGATATCGGGGTGGACAAACAAACCGGTTTCCATACCGCGCGCATTATCAAAACTGCACCGGTCAACCGCGCCAAGGGCCGCGCTGCTCCCTTTCCAATCGCCAAATTTGCGGGCAATTTCGCGTTCGATAGCGACAGGATCAACCGGGCCAACGACAACAATCCGCGTCCGATCTGGCGTATAATATTTGCGATACAGCGCCTTCAGCCGTTCCGAAGGCGCCGTCTCGAGCACCTCTTTTGTGCCAATTGGATAGCGCGTCGAATAGAAACTGTCCGGATAAAACAATTCCTGTTGCGCACGGGTGCGTTGAAACTGAAAATTCTCCCGCTGCCGCATTTCGGCAATCACAACCCCGCGTTCGCGGTCAACTGCCGCTGGATCAAAAACGATTTCACTCGCGGTTTCGCGCATCAAAAACAACGCGCGTTCGATCAAGGCTGGATCAGACTTTGGCAAGTCCAGCCGGTAATCGGTCATCGTATAGCCGGTCGAGGCGTTGGTATCCGCGCCAAAGGCCAGCCCCAGCCGCTCCAGCATCTTCACCATTTCGCCTTCGGGAACGTTGGTTGTGCCGTTAAACGCCATATGCTCGATGAAATGCGCCAGCCCCTGCTCGTCCTCCGCTTCGGCAGCCGAGCCGAAATCAAACGCCATGCGGACCAGCACCTGATTTTGCGGACGGTTGTTCGGGCGGATCGCGTAGCGCAGACCGTTGGACAGGCGACCATAAATAATGCTGTTATCCGTTGGCAGATCGGACTTATCGCTGTTCCACGGCGCAGTACGCTCCACTCCGGAAGGCGTAGCCGCACGCGGCTTGCCCGATATCGGCAACGCAATTGCCAGCAAAGGCAGCGCAAGTATCCCCAGTTTGATTGCTTTTCCCATCAGATACTTATGCCTGATATGCGGGCGCTTTCAAGCAACGTTGGTCGAAATTATTTGCCCTTACGGAGCCGGTGACTGACCAGATCAAGAACAGCGCCTTCGCCTTCTTCGGGCAGCAAGCCCAGACGGCGAGCGACTTCCTGATACGCCTCGGCCTCTCCGCCAAGATCGCGGCGGAAACGGTCCTTGTCGAGCTTCTCTCCGGTTTCGATGTCCCACAGACGGCAGCCATCGGGGCTGATTTCATCCGCCAATATTACGCGGCTGAAATCGCCGTCGAACAAGCGGCCAAATTCCAGTTTGAAATCAATCAGACGGATGCCGATGGCGGCAAACATACCGCACATGAAATCATTGATGCGGATCGCCATCGACGAAATGTCCTGCATTTCCTCCTGCGTAGCCCAGCCGAAACACGCGATATGCTCTTCGCCGACCAACGGATCGCCGAGCGCGTCATCCTTGTAGCAATACTCCAGCAACGTGTGTGGCAGCGGTGTACCCTCTTCAATGCCCAGCCGTTTCGACAAAGTCCCTGCAGCGACGTTACGCACAATCACTTCTATGGGAATGATTTCGACCTGCCGGATCAATTGCTCGCGCATGTTCAGTCGGCGGATAAAATGGGTCGGGATGCCGATGTGCGCCAGCCGGGTGAAGACATGTTCGGACACGCGATTGTTGACCACGCCTTTGCCCGCAATCGTTCCCTTTTTCTGGGCGTTAAACGCAGTCGCATCGTCCTTGAAATACTGGATTAGCGTACCAGGCTCGGGGCCTTCGTACAGAATCTTGGCCTTGCCTTCATAGATTTTGCGGCGGCGGGTCATGGGCGTGTCCATTCTCAAACGGCGAAAACAAATAACCCCGGCGACGATGTGCCGGGGCGTGAATGCGCTATAGCCCAACACCCGATATCGTGCAATTGAAGTTCGGATTAGAGACAAAACTTATCGGAATCCCTTTGCCTATCGACCTAGACATGTTGCTGCGCGGCTATGCGAACGGTGTGTTTCCGATGGCCGATACGCGTGACGACGCCAATGCTTATTGGGTCGAACCAAAACGGCGGGCGATACTGCCTTTGACTGGATTTCGTGTCTCGCAGTCACTGGCAAAAACACTTCGCCAAGGCCGGTTTCGCGTTACCGCCGATGCGTGCTTTGATAAGGTAATTGATGCATGCGCTGCGGTTGCTCCCGACCGCGATGACACGTGGATCAATGCAGATATCGAAGCCGCATTCGTTGCATTGAATGCCCGGGGCTTGGCGCATAGCGTCGAATGTTGGCACGGTGACGAATTGGTGGGCGGGCTTTACGGCCTTGCCATGGGACGCGCCTTTTTTGGCGAAAGCATGTTTTCGCGTGCAACCGATGCGTCGAAGATTGCGCTCGCATATCTGGTAGCCCGAATGAAAATTGGCGGTTTTGAATTGCTCGACTGCCAGTTTATGACCGATCATTTGGCGTCATTGGGGGCGATTGAGATCAGTCAGGCCGCTTATCTAAAGCTGCTGAAACAAGCTCTCGGCGGTAACGATCAGGTCTCGACAGTTGCTTCGCCGTCGCCCTCTGGTGCGTCTTCTGGCGTAGGTTCCGGAGCGGCCACAGGTGCAGAGTCAGCGTTTGGCTTTGCAGGCGATTGGGGGGCATTGGACGGAGTTTTGTCGTCTTCCGAAGGTGCGGCCAATTCACCCGGTGTCGGCTCTTCGCCCGGGAAGCTCATTTTACAGGCCTTGACCCAGACGTCGTAAACCGGGTGTTGCAAAATATTGGCAGCCGGATTTTCTTTGAACAGCCAGCCTGAAAACACCCAGCGCCAGCGTTCGTTATCATTCGTACCCAGCGGCCGTTCGCGCACCGCCACGCGCACAAATGCGCCTTGGTCAGCATAAGTTTCCCATGGAGCCGTCCGCTCACACGCTCTGACAAACAAAGCGACTTTGCCAAAACGCACCGATGTGCCCGGCTTCAATTCAAATTCGCGGGTCTGGCCGTTGCGTTTATTCAACAGGCTAACCACCGCAACGCGTTCTGCCATCGGTGTGCCCAGCTGCTCGCCAACTGTCTGCGGAATATTCGCAGCAGCCGCAGCGGCTTTGCTCTTATCCGACTTAGCGGCTTTATCGCCCGCCTGCCCCCCTTGCTGATTGCAGGCGGATAGCATCAATACGGCACCAGCCAAACAGATCAGCCCAGCATTTTTCATGCTGCGTCGGGGCTCCATGCTTGATAATCGCCCGTCGATTTGGCGCGTTGGCCTCCGGCTTCGAGCGCGCCCTTGGGGCGATAAGCCTCGTCCGATCCGGTCGGGTTGCCTGGCCGGTCAAGTTCCCAGCCGCGAGCCGGTGGCAAATAGCTATCGGGGTGACCATCGAAGGTGCCGTGCAGCCAGCCATGCCAGTCGGGCGATACCCGCGCTGCATCGTTTGCGCCATTGTATATCACCCATCGGCGATCGGCGACGCCAGCTTTTGACACGCGCGATTTATAATAACGGTTGCCCAAATCGTCTTCGCCAACCAACTCGCCTTTACGGCTGCTATAGAGCATTGTGCCGATGGTCGCACCATCCCACCAGGTAAAGATTTTTCCGAAGATTCCCATAAGCCAAAGCGATTAGGGCGAAGTGCCGCAGCGCGCAATCAAAAATGGCGTGACGGAATGGACGGAATCAAGCGGGTGTTATTTCCACTTCACCTTGTCGCCCGACGCAATCCCAAGCTCAGCCGTTAACCCCGCCCGTAGTTCCAGAACAGCCGCGACAGGCGCGGTCGATTCCACAGGATCCAGCGAGTACGGAATTGTGTTTTCAGCAATATTTTCAATGGTTCCGTCTGCACGGATAAAGATAATATCGAGCGGAATGACCGTATTCCTCATCCAAAAACTCGCCATCCGAAGCTCGCGGAAGGGGAACAGCATGCCCCGGTTGTCGGCAAGCTCGGTCCGGAACATCAATCCCTTTGCCTGTTCCGCGCCCGTTTCGGCAAGTTCGACCACAAATTTATGCGTTTTGGTTTTAGACCTGACGCAAAGTTCAACCTGGCTCAGCCCTGCTTCGCTTTCGTCATGCTTAGCACCAAAAGTACAAGTTGCCGCGTTTTCTGAACCCGACGACGACGCTGCAGCACAGCCCGAAAGCATGAACAGTGAAAGGGCTGCCGTTGCACGAATAAGCGACCGCATCATCCTTGAACTTTTTTGCAGTTTATTACGGCACTTCCGGCTTTGCGGATGATGCACGTTCCGGGGCCCTCGACAGTGATGTTTCCTGTGCCACTGTTGTTGATCTCGGCAATGTTGGTAACGGTCAGCAGTGTTGAGGCAGGGCCGCTTTGCGCCAGTTTCAAATTCTGCGTAGTGAACCCTGCCGAAACAAAATTAGCACCGCCATCAATTGCAACATCGCTGTTCACCACATTGGCATTAGCAATATTCAGCGTGCCGTTCCCGGCTATCATTGTCACAAACTTAAAGGCTTTCAGGTTGGCAACATTGATCACGCCAGACCCTTTCATTTCTATCCGCAGTGTGTCCTTTTCAAGCGCATTAGCGGAAATCTTACCCGATCCGATCAGCGCCAATCTTTTGATATCGCGACCGGTTATCGTGACGGTCACAGGGCCGGTATCGCGGCGCCCATTTTGCAATTTAGCGCTGCGGATGCGGACAACCGATCCTTGCCGTTCCACACGCAGTGCACCGAGTTTTTCACTTGGGCCTTGCGCTTTTGCAGACGGCGCTTTGCCGGTTTCCAAATTGACGATAATGTCGCCTTCGACGATCAGTTCATCAAAATTGCCGATGGAGAAACGCTGTTCTGCAGCCGAACCCGACGCCGCCGTCAACAATGCGAATGTCGCCAAAATCATTCGGAAAGTCATGCACCAAACCCTTTAATTTCCCGCGATTGCGGTGGATGTGGCAGTTATGGCGGCAACACTTGCACCCGTCAAACACCAAGCACAGTTAACCGCAGTTAACCTTGCCCGATCCGACCACCGATTTGCTGCATTTCGCACCACCGGTGACAGTCACATCGCCGCTGCCCGCAATATTGGCATCGACAGTTTTGGTCGCGTTGACGCGGACATCGCCTGAACCAGCTATCGACACCTTAGCCGTTGCAGCGACCAGCTTTGCTGCATCGATGTTGCCTGAACCCAAAACGGCAAAGTCAGCATCATCAATTGTTCCGACTAAGCTGACGCTGCCCGATCCGGCAATTTTGCAGTTGAACTCTTTACCGCTCACGTTTCGGATCATGGCATCGCCAGACCCTGCAATCGCCAGCGCCAAAGCATCGCCTGTCATCGTGTCTGCCTTGAACTTGCCCGATCCCGCCAGTGCCGCCTCGGTCAGCAAAGGTGCCGTAATTGTAACCGTCACGCTATCGTCTTCGCTGCTCCACCAGCCTTTTTTTGACCGGCCAATAATTATGGTTCCATCTTTGACCGTGTAGCGCAGCAATTTGATAGTCTCAGCATCGCCTTCTGCCTTGATGCTGAAACTGTCGCCGGTAACAAAGGTGACATCGTCGGGACCGACAGTGTTTACTTTGGCGAACGTATCCGTAATCGCCGTTTGCGTGGTTATGCCTTTTCCATTGGCAAGGCCGTTGTCATTTCCCTGCGCATCTTCGGCCGCGTCAAAAACTGAATAGCCACATGCCGAAAGCGAAAGGGAGGCCGCAAGGACCGCTGCGAGTAAAGCTGGATGACGCATAAAAACCTCCTGTCTGTATTGCTTACATAATACAGCAAGTGAGTGTTTCGACAAGCACAAAAAAGGGCGCCACGCAGGCGCCCTTTCGTATTGGGTCTAGAAAGAAGTCTATTCGGCTTTTTCATACCATTGCGGCGCACATGTTTTTAGCACGTCAAGGATTTTACCCAGAGCCGCTTTTTCGTCGGTTTTTTCCATCGCACCCAATTCGCGCGCAAGGCGGCTGGAGGCTGCTTCGAAAATTTGCCGTTCCGAATAGCTTTGCTCAGGCTGATCTTCAGGACGGAACAGATCGCGGGTCACTTCGGCAATCGACACAAGGTCTCCCGAATTGATCTTTGCTTCGTATTCCTGCGCACGACGCGACCACATGGTGCGCTTAACCTTAGGTTTGCCTTTCAGCGTTTCCATAGCTTCGCGCAACGTCTTGTCCGACGATAGCTTTCGCATGCCGACACCTTCAGCCTTGTTGAAAGGCACACGAAGCGTCATTTTCTCTTTTTCAAAACGCAACACATACAGTTCAAGCTGCATACCAGCGATTTCAGAATTTTGGAGTTCGATCACACGGCCAACGCCATGCTTGGGATAAACGACATAGTCGCCGACTTCGAACAGCACCGCAGCGGAGTTCATACAATTGACCCTTTCTGATTATTTTTTTGGCAAAACCAATGTGCTTTTTCAGGCAATAGACCCAATTCAGGGTCGTTTGGTCCAGCTGTTTTCTGCATTCAAACTTTCTAAGCACCCGATGGCGTCAAAGAAGGACGTTTCGTCCTACAATTTGGATTGTAACAGATTCGCAACAAAATTACAATGTTGCATTGCACCTTGATAAAATGGCGCAGTTTCCGGTGTTATGCCGACCCAATTTTCCGCACATTAGAGCCATCATCAACCACATCCTTAGCGGCAGCTTCGGACGCATCAATCCAGCATAAATCGGCGTGCGTAAGGATGCGGTCATCATGGCCGCGCAACGTTATCGGTAATATCGGCTTGCGATCACGGTCGTCGGCTAGAATTGGATTTGATGGGACACCTGTCTCCCACCGTTCACCCCATTGGCGCATCGCGATCATCGCGGGCAGAAAATCCAGGCCCTTGGCGGTAAGCCGGTATTCAACCTTGCGCCTGTCATCTGGGCAAGGCGTGCGGTGCAAAATTCCGCTTTCGGTTAACCGTGTCAACCGGTTGGCAAGGATATTACGAGCGATGCCAATCTCGGACAGAAATTCCTCAAAATGGCGGACACCTTTGAACGCACCGCGAATAATCATGAACGACCAGCGTTCACCGATCACCTCAAGCGCGCCGGGCAAACCGCATTGAGCGATTTCCGCTAATGATTCCCTAAGTTTCTCCATCTCTAAACTGTTCCTATCGCACCTTGGAAAAAAAACCAGACCAAATTCAGTTTTTAGTTGCAACTTAAAACCTATTTGAATAGGTAGTGATTCGCAACTGATATTTCCAGTTGCCGGATCGATCTTTGCAAAGCCGAAAATGGCGCAAGGATAACCGTCTGGCTAAACAACATTTAAAGGAATTAGAAATGACCCTCTCCCAGTCCTTCTCGCGCCTTGGCGCATTTGCCGGCGCACTGGCAATCACTGCTGGCGTCGTCGCTGTTTCAGCAACGCCTGCCCAAGCCGCTGGCGCACGCTATTACACAGTGGAACTGGCGCAGCCAGCGCAAGCCAAACAAGCAATCATCCGCGGCGTCATGTTCAAATGCGAAGGCACCAGCTGCCGCGCGCCATTGGCAGGCTCCGCCCCGCGCAATGTCTGCATCAGCGTGGCCAAGGAATTTGGCCAAGTCGTCAGCTTCAAAGCCGGCGAACGCATTCTGGAAGCCACTGATCTGGCAACCTGCAATACAAAGACCAAAGTCAATATCGCCAAGGATTGATTTGCACTGAATTTGAATTCGGCTCTCCTCTCTACCCCCAAATAGCCGTTGCCAATCGCAACTGCTGGTGTGAGCCGAAACCTTCGAGCGCCGGGAAGCCCAATAGCTTTCCGGCGTTTTTTGTTAGCCGCATAATTTTCCAAATGCAGAAATCTGATACCGCCCCCATTTTCCTGTTGCATCGCAGCGTAAATGGCCCATTTTCGAAATATGATGCGTCAGTATGAACTTGTTGAGCGGGTGAGAGCCTATCACCCGGATGTCGATGAAGATCGGCTCAATAAGGCGTATGTTTATACCGTGCAGATGCATGGTGCGCAAAAGCGGGCTTCGGGGGATCCGTATTTCAGCCATCCGGTCGAGGTTGCCGGGCTGATGACTGACCTGAAGATGGATGAAGACACTATCATCACCGCGTTGCTGCACGACACAGTCGAGGACACGCTGACCACGATTGAGGACGTCGAGGCCAAGTTTGGGCCAGAGGTTGCGCGGCTGGTCGATGGCGTGACTAAGCTGTCAAAGATCGAGGCGCAGACCGAAGATGAGCGCGCGGCGGAAAATCTGCGCAAGTTTCTGCTGGCGATTTCCGACGATATCCGCGTGTTGCTGGTGAAGCTTGCCGACCGGCTGCACAATATGCGCACGCTGCACTATATCAAAAGCCCCGAAAAACGCCGCCGCATCGCCAAAGAGACGATGGATATCTACGCTCCGCTCGCTGAGCGGATCGGCATGTACGAATATATGCGCGAGATGCAGTTGCTGGCGTTCG
>JANOTI010000150.1:0-25314 GCA_031416255.1 Sphingomonadales bacterium
CGCGGATTAAGCCGCGTCATTTGCTTTTCACCCGATCACGGCAAAACTTTGCCCGAATTGCCGTTGGAGCGGGTTCAAGGAGTTATCGATGCCTGGGCGGGACAGGTCGCTGAACTCGGTGCAACCTATGCCAATGTTCAAGTGTTCGAAAACAAAGGCGCGATGATGGGGTGTTCCAACCCGCATCCCCATAGCCAAGTCTGGGCCACCGAGTATGTGCCACACGAATTGGCGACCGAGGACCGCATGCAAGCGGCTTGGGATGGCGTGCAGCCGATGTTGCTCGAATTGGCCGTGCGCGAGGCCGATGGGCCACGTGTCGTGGTGCAGACTGCGCACTGGCTAGCAATAGTGCCCTATTGGGCAAGCTGGCCGTTCGAGACATTGCTGTTGCCGCGTTTTTCGGTGCAGCGGCTTCCCGACTTGACTGCCGATCAGCGTGCCGATTTGGCGGTTGCGCTAAAAGAACTGACTGCGCGTTATGACAATCTGTTTTGCTGTTCCTTCCCATACTCAATGGGCTGGCACGGTGCGCCCTTTACCGGGGGATCAAAGGATCATTGGCAGCTCCACGCGCATTTCTACCCGCCGCTGTTGCGTTCTGCCTCGGTGCGCAAATTCATGGTCGGCTATGAAATGCTGGCCGAGGCGCAGCGCGATTTGACGCCAGAGCAAGCAGCAGAGCGACTGCGTGCGGTGTCGCCACTTCATTTCCGCGAGGGTGCATGATCGAATCGCTACACCGATTGTTCAGCGATAGTTTTGGTGCTTCGCCGACGCTGATCACGCGTGCGCCCGGTCGTGTGAACCTGATCGGAGAACACACGGATTACAATGACGGCTTTGTTTTACCGTGTGCAATTTCGAAACAGACCTTGGTGGCTGTTCGCCCGCGTAACGATGGGCTTGTAAACATCGTCGCAGGGGATCTAGACGAAGCCAAGACGTGCTTTTCGCTTTATGCACCCATCCTGCCCGACGTAGACGCGTCGTGGTCTAACTATGTTCGCGGCATGGCGAGCCTGTTGCAGGCGGAGGGACTGGAGTTTCCCGGCGTCGATATGGCGATCCTAGGCGATATGCCGCAGGGGGCGGGATTATCGTCCTCGGCAGCGCTTGAGAACGCATCCGGTCTCGCCTTTGCCGCCCTTGCAGGACAGCCTGATTTTGACCGCACCCGTCTTGCGCAGATTGGCCAACGCACCGAACATGAATTTGCCGGGTGCAAATGCGGGATTATGGATCAACTGGTCAGCGCGCGGGCGCAGGCTGGATCGGCGCTGCTGATCGATTGCCGCAGCCTTGATGTCCAGCCTGTCGCTATCCCCGATGCTTTGGCAATTCTGATCGTTCATTCAGGGATCAGCCGTGGGCTTGTCGATGGCGAATATAATGCGCGTAGGGCGCAATGTGAAGCAGCGGCAGCGCATTACAATGTCGCTGCGTTACGCGACCTGCAAACGCTTCCTGAAGCAGGCACGTTAGACTCGGTTGCATGGCGGCGGGCGCGTCATGTCATTTCCGAAAATGCCAGAACTCTGGCTGCAGCAGATGCCTTGAGCGGCGGTGATTTGTCGAGGTTAAACACCCTAATGGCGGCATCCCATGCATCGATGCGCGATGATTTTGAAATCACTACGCCTGCAATCGACCACCTAGTCACGATTCTGGCTGATGCGATTGGCGATGCCGGTGGTGCGCGTATGACCGGCGGCGGCTTTGGTGGGGCTGTCGTTGCGCTTGTCGCTATGGACCGTCTCGATCAGGCCATTGACGCTGCACGTCAGCAGTATCGCACGCCTATGGGCAATTCGCCGGAAATTATGGTCGAGCGGTCAACGGCAGGCGCTTCGCTGTTTGCATAAACGGGGCTGCGCCTAAGCCAAACCCTATTTCTATAGCCAAATTGCAATCGATTGTCGTTTTTGCTGGAATATCTGAAATCTGTCGCTAATAGCCATATTCGGCTGAAGGGGCAGGGAGCAACGCAGTGAACTTCATAGCGTCGAAATTCAAAGCGACGCGCTGGACCGCCGAGCATGTCGCGGCGCTGGACGGTGCAAATATTCCGCAAATGCGGACGATTACTGCTATGGATGCAAAACCCGCCATTGCAGGTTTGATGCTATGGGATATGTGGCCTGTTGAGCTTCATGACGGATCCACTGTGATTATTGATGGGTGGGAGGTCTGGATCATCATGTGTGCATCGCGGGATGTCCATCCCGATGATCGGCATAACGTAGCACGGTTGCGTCTTGCCCTATACCGTAATGGCGAATGGCGTGACTGTGGGCATCTGTTGCCCGACCAGCTTAACCCCGGTGCGCGCGAATGGGCTGGTTCGGCGGTGTATGATCCGCATACAGACACGCTAACGTTATTCTACACAGCAACGGGCCGACGCGGTGAAACATCGCATTCGTTCGAACAGCGGTTGTTTCAGACGCAGGGCAGGCTATTTGTGGCCGATGACGCTGTGTCGGTAACCGACTGGATCACACCGTTTGAAAATGTCGCCAGCGACGATCATCATTATATGGTGGCGCGCGAGGTTGATGGCCGCCCCGGTTTTATTAAAGCCTTTCGCGACCCGTTTCATTTCCGCGATCCTGCTGACGGCAAGGATTATTTGCTGTTCACAGCGTCGCTCAAAGGATCTCAAAGCGACTTTAACGGCGTTGTCGGCATTGCCGAGGCCAGTGGTGAAGGCTTCTCAGAATGGACGTTATTGCCGCCTTTGCTGTCCGCAGATGCGTTGAACAACGAGATGGAACGGCCAGTGCTGCGCGTCCATAACGGACTCTATTACGCATTTTGGTCAACGCAGCGGCGGACTTTTGTGCCCGGGGGACCGTCTGGCCCTAACGGTCTTTACGGGATGGTCGCGGACACGTTGTTTGGTCCCTACCGACCGTTAAACGGAACAGGGCTGGTTGCGGCAAACCCGGCCGATGAGCCTGTACAAACCTATAGCTGGTGGGTGACGCAGGATTTGGAAGTTACAGGTTTTATTGATCATTGGGGGCTAGAAGGACGCAGTCTTGAAGAGCACCCAGAGCTGATTGTCAGCCAATTTGGCGGAACGCCAGCGCCGCGTTTTCGCATTGCGTTGGTTGGCGACACGGCGCACATTGCTATCCCATGAAGCAAACGCGATACGGATTGGTTGAGGCTGGCGGCACAAAGTTTGTCGTTGGAGTGGCAACCGATAAGGATACAATTTTAGCAACCCAGCGGATTGAAACCACGGCTCCCGACGAAACTATCGGTGCGGTGGTCCGCTGGTTTTCCGAACAGGGCGCGTTGGATGCCATCGGCATTGCGAGCTTTGGCCCATTAGAGCTTGATCCGGCCTCTGCTCAGTGGGGACATATCGGGGCGACTCCCAAACCTTTTTGGAACGGGGCGGATGTGGCGGGGCCGTTAGTGCGCGCCTTTGGCTGCCCGGTTGCGATAGATACCGACGTCAACGGTGCTGCACTGGCCGAGTATCATTGGGGCGCTGGGCAGGGCCAAAAAACGATGCTTTATTTCACCATTGGCACAGGCGTTGGTGGCGGAGCGATTGTCGATGGCAGTATATTGCGAGGATTAAGCCATCCGGAAATGGGCCATTTTCGCCCTGCACGCCATCCCGACGATATGGATTTCGCAGGCAGCTGCCCGTTTCATGGCGATTGCCTTGAAGGGCTGGCGAGTGGGCCCGCGATCATTACGCGCTGGGGTAAGTCGTTATCGCATTTGCCAAGCGATCATCCTGCGCATGACATAATTGCATTCTACCTCGCCCAAACGGCTGTAACGATGCAGGCCATTTTTGCGCCGGGCAGAATCGTCATGGGTGGCGGCGTTATGGGTACGCCGGGCCTGATTGAACGTGTGCAGCACCAAGCTGCATCGCTTGGTAATGGCTATTTCCGCGGAGATCTGCGTTATATTATAGCATCGCCGGGTCTGGGTGATAGGGCCGGGTTGCTGGGTGCCTTGGCACTTGTGGAAAACGCCTAGGTTTTGACCCTAGGTTGAACTGCGTACGACAAGTTCGGGTTGCAATATAACCGACGCCGTGTCCTCACCCGCGATCCTGCGCAGCAGCATATCGACCAGGTTGAGGGCACCGCTGGTTAAATCCTGCTTGATTGTCGAAAGCCGGGGGAACGTATGTTCGGTCAGCGACAGACCGTCATAGCCAATGACCTTCACGTCATCGGGGACCGTTAGACCCAATTCGGCAAGCACCCGCAATGTTGTCATCGCGATCACATCCGATGCTGCGACAATGCCTTGCGGCCGTACCGCGGCTGAACCTAGAAACCCTGTAATATCAGGATGCGCCGCTTCGGCAATAAGGTGTGCAGGGAAAACGGTGATGTCTTCCGTAATCCCGGCCCGCTTCATTGCGTCTCGGCAGCCTTCCAAACGCAAAGCAAATTCCATCGCCGAGGGATCACCAAAAAAGGCAATGCGTTGGCAGCCCCGCTCGATAAGATGCATTGCGGCTTTATCGCCACCAGCTCGGTTGTCGGACCCTACAGAACAGTGGATTTGACCCGGGCTATGTCCGCCCCATACGACAAGCGGTCGATAGCGTGCGGCGACTTTGTCCAAAATCGCAGCCTGGTCGGACTGACCGATTACGATAACGCCATCGACGCGGCCCGAATCGACAAAACGGTTAAGCCAGTCATCATCCGTCGGAATAACGCGGGAAAGTACCAGATCATATCCCTTTTCAGTCAGCGCATCGGCAAGCAAACCGAGCATTGTGATGAAAAATGGATCGGAGATGTGCTGTCCGGTTTCATGTCCCAGTGGAATGATAACGCCGATGGCTCCGGTTTTTTGGATACGCAGATTGCGCGCCATAATATTGGGACGGAAATCATGCTCACGCGCCAGCGCTTTTATGCGGTCGCGTGTCTTTTGGCTGATCAGGCCTGTGTCTGACAAAGCCCGAGACACAGTTCCGGGAGATACGCCGGCAATTTTTGCCAGATCGCTGATATTTCTGATACGTGCTTTAGTGTTCACTTATGTACCCCCGAAGCTGATTAACCAGCTTCACACGCACTTGTTCCGTCAAATTTGCAGGAACGCAATCGAAAATGCGGCTTTCGTGCAACAGTATTGCAAAATGTGACTCTCTGACGCGAATAACTTGCAAACGATTGCCAAAAAGGCCTGATCTTACGTCAGGTAGAAGAGGACAGGGCATGCAAAATCGCGGTCTAAAATGCGCAGGAACGGCCCATAGCGAAAGATTCGCTGCTATTTCACCGTCAATCGTGAACGAAAAGATTAGTCGGGGCTTGCATTTGCAATCGATTGCATGATACATCGCAATCGATTGTCGGTCCGAAGAGATTCGTGCAATTTAGGAACAGCCTGTAAAACGGGCATTTAAGGGGAGGTCCCATGAAAAAGAACGAACTCAAAAGCGTTGCGTCGCTGACCGCAATTGCATTGTTAAGCCTTGCTGCTCCTGCCTATGCGCAGGAAGCAGCTGTTGACGAAGCCACCGAAGAAGACGAATTTGCCGGCCTTGATGCCATTGTCGTCACCGCCTCTGGTCGTGACCGCACACAGATCGAAACTTCGGTCTCGGTCACAAGCCTTGATGCGCAAATGATCCAGGACTTCCAACCAAGTTCAGAGGCTGAAGTTTTCAAACTGCTTCCTGGCATTCAGGTTCCCGGTACATCGGGCCCCGGTGGTAACTCCAACATCGCTGTTCGCGGACTTCCCGTTGCAACCGGCGGCGCACCGTTTGTGCAGCTGCAAGAAGACGGCCTGCCCGTCGTTCTGTTCGGAGATATCCAGTTTGGCAACAATGATTACTTCACCAAATTCGACGCGACTGTTGCTAATGTCGAGGCGGTTCGCGGTGGCTCGGCGACAACCTTTGCCTCGCAAGCGCCTGGCGCGGTCATCAACTATATCTCCAACTATGGCGATAAAGAGGGTGGCTATGTCGAGCTGCAAAAGGGCATCGATTTCAGCCAGACACAGATCAATTTCCGTTATGGCGGCGCGCTGACCGATACATTGAAATTCCACGCTGGCGGCTTTTTCAAAAAGGGCCGTGGCCCGGTGAATGCTGGCTATAACACCAGTGACAGCGTGCAGATTAAAGCCAACATCACAAAGGAATTTGATGATGGCAAAGGCTTTTTCCGGATGCTGTTCAAATGGGCAGATACGGCAGAACCAAACTACACTGGCGCACCTGCGCTTGCCACGATTTCGGGCGGTGTGGTCAGCAACGTTCGTCCTTTCCCTGGTTTTGACGGCCGCAGCGACACCAACTATTCAAACCTGAACCAAAGCTTCCTGATCTATAATCGGGATGGCGCGTTGGAACGGGTGAAGATGGACGGCATCACCACCAAACAGAAATCAATCGGCGCGCAGTTCCAATATGATTTCTCGGACAATTTCAGCATCAGCAACAACGCACGCTGGTCGAGCATCAGCGGCGGCTTTGCATCGCCGTTCCTTGGGATTGCCACTCGTGCAAGCGTCCTTGGTTCGACTGTCAATGGCCGCACCGTTGCTGCGATCCGCTATGCCAGTGGGCCAAGCGCAGGGCAGCTTTACACCGGCACCTATGTTGACAATAACGTCAACGTCAAAACCAACATCCGCGACCTTGGCAGCTTGGTCAACGATCTGGTTCTGACTGGAAAGTTCGACGCTGGCTTTGCCGAAGTCACTGCACGTGCTGGCTATTTCTACATGGATCAAACCATTGCGATGGATTGGCACGTGAACAAATCGCTGCGCGAATTGAGCGGCAACAACCCTTCGCAGCTGGATCTATTTGACAGTGCGACGCTGACCACTGCGGCCAACCGCATCACGACAGAGGGCATTTCCGGTTACAACAATAACTGGGGCAGCTGTTGCGCACGTGACTATGATTTGTCCTACACCAACACTGCGCCTTATGCGCAATTGGTGCTCGACAATGATGTGTTCAACATCGACGGCAGCGTTCGTTTTGAAAGCGTCAGCGCATCGGGTTCCGCACGCGGAGGCGGCGCTGAATTCAACGTGCTTTCAGGCGGCGTTTTGATCCCTACGATGATCGCCAATGGCGCAGCTGAAATACTGGATTACAAGCGCAGCTATACCAGCTGGACTGCAGGCGCATTGTGGAAAGCCACTGGCGATCTGTCGATCTTTACCCGCGCATCAAAGGGCGGCCGCTTTAACAGCGACCGTCAGACTTTGTCGGGCAAATTCCGCGCAGACGGCAGCCTTTGCACACGCGCACAGGCAACTGCTTTGCTCTGCACCGATGGTGTCACACCTTCGGTTGATTTCGTGAACCAATATGAAATCGGCGTAAAGAACCGTGGCAATTTGGGCGGTGGTCGCTACACAGTAGAGCTCACTTTGCTAAAGGGTGATTTCAAGCGCAGCGACTTTGAACCAACTGTAACCGGCATTTGCCCAGGCGGCGGCTGTGTTATCGACAATGAATTCAAAACACAGGGCGCAGAATTTTACGGCACAATGCGTTTTGGCGGCTTCAGCTTCATTGCCAACGCGACCTATACAAAGGCGAAGCAGAAGTTCACGTCGACACGTAACGGCACACAGGTTGCGGGTTCTGCAAGCTTTGGCCGCGCGCTGAACATTCCTGATCTCAGCTACTCACTGTCGGGTAACTATGACATCGGCAGCATTGCATCGGTTGGTGTAACCGCTGTTGGTCAGTCGGGAACATTCGACGGAGGCTTGGAATATCCGGGCAAGACGTTGTTCAATACGAACCTGAAAGTCATGCCGGTCGAGAATCTGGAATTGGGCATCAATGTCTATAACCTGTTCAACACCTATGACACGCGCGGCAACGGCAACGGCACCTTTGGTGGCGGCATCACTGGAAGCCCCGCGATTGGTCGCACGCTTACAGGTTCGATCCGCTTTAGCTTCTAAGGTTCAGGGCGCTCCATCACGGGGCGCCCTTTCCAGTTTAAGGGGGATTCTTGTTGGAGGGCTCTTGCAAGATCCTAATCTCGGGGAAGATTGCGGTGGGTCGTCCTCGCGCAGTCTTCCCCTTTTCGTTGAGGTTGGTATCACTGCGCAATGAGTGAACGTTCGATACGCTCCATACTGATCGTCGGCGGCGGCACCGCTGGCTGGATGACCGCTGCGGCTTTGGCCAACACGCTGGCCAAAAACTGCAAGATTATCCTGATCGAATCCGAAGAAATCGGCACAGTCGGCGTGGGCGAGGCGACGATTCCGCCGATCCGCACTTTCAACCAAATGCTCGGCATCGACGAACGCGAATTTGTGAAGGCGACATTTGGCTCGTTCAAATTGGGCATCGAGTTCGTTAACTGGGGGAAGCTTGGCCAAAGCTATTTCCACCCCTTTGGTCCGCACGGCAAACCGTTCGACATCTTGCCCGTCCACCAATACTGGCTGCGCGCACAGGCGGCGGGTGAGACATCCAACTTTGACGATCACGCGATGGCCTGGGCAATGGCAAAGGCTGGAAGGTTTAACCGGCCCAGCCCCGATGAACGCAACGTCCTGTCCACGTTCGATTATGCCTATCATTTCGATGCAGGGTTGTATGCTCGGTTCCTGCGCCAGTATAGCGAAGCACGCGGCGTCGTTCGCGCCGAGGGCAAAGTCGGCAGCGTTCAGCAAAATGGCGAAACCGGTTTCGTCACTGGCGTCACGATGGAGGACGGCCGCAAGATCGAGGCCGACCTGTTCATCGACTGCACCGGTTTTCGCGGGCTGTTGATCGAAGGGGCGTTGAACGCGGGGTATGAGGATTGGTCGCACTGGCTGCCGTGTGACCGCGCTGTTGCGATTCCCTGTGCCAAGACCAGCGACATCGCGCCCTATACCCGCTCCACCGCGCAAGAGGCAGGCTGGCAATGGCGCATCCCTTTGCAGCACCGCACCGGCAATGGCTATGTCTATTGCAGCCAGTTCATTTCAGATGACGCAGCGCTGGAAACATTGCTGGGCAATTTGGATGGGGAGGCGTTGGCCAACCCTAATCCTTTGCGTTTCACCACCGGCAGGCGGCGTAAATTTTGGGACAAAAATGTTATCGCCATCGGCCTATCCAGTGGCTTTATGGAGCCGTTGGAATCGACCAGCATCCATTTGATTCAGGCGGGCATATCGAAGCTACTAGCATTGTTCCCCGACCGCGATTTTGATCCGTTGTTGATTGTCGAATATAACCATATTGCCGTTACCGAATATGAACGCATCCGCGACTTTCTGATCCTGCATTATAAACTCACAGAGCGCACCGACAGCGAGTTATGGCGATACTGCGCGGCGATGGATATTCCCGATACTCTGCAATTCAAAATCGACCATTTCCGTCGTTACGGCCGCCACATTCCGCGCGATATGGACCTATTCGGCCCACCTAGCTGGCTCGCGGTGCACATCGGGCAGGGAAATATTCCGCAGGCAACCGATCCGCTAGGCGATTACCGCGATGAAGCGGGTGGACGCGAATGGTTGAGCAAGCTGCGTGCCGCAATGACGGCGGGCGCTGCGCAACAGCTGACTCATCAGCAGTTCATTGATCAGCACTGCAAGGCGGCCGTTTGACTGACTTGATTGCCCGCGCGGCTGCTCTGCGCGAGGCGCAGGATATCGAAGCGGCGCTGGAGGTTATTACGGAGGCAGCAAAGCAAAGCCCCAACGATCCGCGCGCTGCATTGGGTTTGGCGCAAATTAGTTTTGAGGCTTGGAAGCCGGCGGCGGAATTGTTTGCGAAGGCGCGTGCGTTGATGCCGGACAATACTGACGCTTTGCGCAATCATGCGCTGGCCTTGGCGGCTGAGGGGCAGGGGGACGCAGCAGAGGCGTTACTAGGCGCTGCGCTGCGACATGCTCCTGGTTGGATCGATGGGCACCGTGTTTTGGCGGCGCAACGATACACCAATGGCCAACAGGATAGTTTTGACCGCTCCTATGCCGATGCTGTGCGCAGCGACTCTGACAATGCGGCATTGCGGATGGCTTGGTTTCAACAGCATTCGACGTTGAAGGATTGGGAGCGTGCAGGGGCAATTCTGTTAGATGCGCGCAAGGCATTACCCGATCATCAAAGCCTAAAGCTGGCCGAGCTTTTTCTCACTAGCGAATCCGGTGCGGAGCGAAACAACGCTGCGCTGTTTGAAGCTTATGCCGATCTTAAAGACCCCGGCCTCGATCTAGCCCGAGTGCGGCACCATCTGCACGGTGGCGATCCAGCAAGGGCCGAGGCGATTGCAGCGCGGCACATCGGCAGCCCAGCGGCGCGTATGTTTTGGTCCTATTTGTCGCTCTGCTGGCGGATGCTAGGCGACGTGCGGGCAGACTGGCTTGACGGTGATCCGCTTTACAGCGCAACCTTTGATCTCGATTTCAGCGAGACTGAATTGACCACGCTGGCCGATGTGTTGCGCAGTCTCCACCGCATGAAGGCACCCTATCCTGAGCAATCGGTGCGCGGCGGGACGCAGACAGATCGGCAGCTGTTCTTCCACTCCGATCCGGCAATTCAGGCGGCGCGGGCGAAGGTAAGTGCTGCGGTGGCGGCTTATATTGAAGGTTTGCCGGAACCTGACTCAACTCACCCGTTGCTGTCGCTCCCGCGCAATCAACCCGTGCGATTCGAAGGCAGCTGGTCGGTGCGGCTGAAGGGTGCTGGCTATCATCAAAGCCATACCCATGTCTTTGGGTGGATCAGCTCCGCATTATATGTCGCGCTGCCCGATGCCGTGGATTGCGGAAAGCTCGCCCTAGGCGTGCCACCGCCCGAATTGGAATTGCCGCTGCAACCGTATCGGTTTGTCGAGCCAAAGCCAGGCCGCCTCGCGCTGTTCCCGTCAACGATGTGGCATTGCACCGAACCCTTTGCGGCAGGCGAGCGGTTGACGATAGCGTTCGATGTAAAGTTGCCCGTCGGTTGAGAGTGAGCGAAATTTGTTCGCCCCTACCCCTCGTCGCCCCGTGCTTGACACGGGGTTAGGCTTTTTTCTCCGTGCGTTGTGTAAAAGCGGGGCCCCGTGTCAAGCACGGGGCGACAGGCAGGTATGTTTAGAGTTGGATCACAACTGCGCACTTACCTATTGACGTTTACGTAAAGGTAAGGCTTATTCGCGGCATAATCAAATCCGGGAGAGAAACCATGTCCGCCACCGTCACTATCACCAACGACATCGCTCTGATCCGCATGGATGACGGCAAAGCCAACGCCATCAATTTTGAGATGATTGCGGCGCTGAACGCTGCACTCGATACAGCCGAAGCGCAGGCCAAAGCGATAGTGCTCGCAGGCCGCGACGGTCGCTTTTCCGGCGGCTTCGATCTGAACGCTTTTGCCAGTCTGGGCGCGGACGGTGTGTACAAATTGCTCGATGCAGGCGCTGAATTGTTGGTGCGGCTTTACGGTAATCCGTTGCCTGTGGTCGCCGCCTGCACCGGCCATGCCATCGCCATGGGTGTATTCATCCTTGGCGCATGCGATACCCGCGTGGGCGCGAGTGGCGAGTATAAAATCGGGGCAAACGAAGCGATAACCGGCATGAACCTGCCAATCTTCGCGCTTGAACTCTCCCAAGCCCGCCTAAACCCAACCCACCTGACCCGCGCCACAGTGCAGGGATTTATCTATGATCCAGCGGGAGCCGTTGAGGCAGGCTATCTTGATATGACGGTAGCAGCGGAGAAAGTTGAAACCACTGCCATGGGTATCGCTGCACAGCTGGCGACGCTACCTGGTGCATCGTATGCGTGGAATAAAGCAGCGCTTCGCAAAGGGACGCTCGATCGAATCAAGGCGAGCTTGGGCGCGCATCATAAAGTTTGAGATTATAAGGATAAGGATAGCTTTTGCGCGTGTTTTAGAATTTGTTGCAATGGTGTGATTCCCCAAAAAATACACCGGCTGCCTGTTCAACATCATCCATTAGACGAACGAGCAGTACAGCCGGTGCAGGTTTCCTTTTGCCACGGGTCGCAAGGCAAAAGGAGGAGAAAGCGGAGATTTTTAGGGTAAGTTGATTGCGTCGGATGGAGCCGACTGCTCGCCATCCTGACGCAAAATGATATGGTACGTGCCTGAAGGCAGGCTGTTGATCGGGACAGTGACCGTCTTGCCCGAAGACGCCCACAGTTTTTTGCAGCCGCCTTTAGATCTGAAGATTTTTGTTTGGGCCAGTGTAGATACTTCATGGGCCCAGATATTGACGCTTCCCTTGTCGTTTTTGCAGGTCGATGTGACGATAATGTTGGCACCAGCTGCAGTATCAAGTTTCATCACCGAACTGATGGCAAGCGTGCCCATAGCCCAGGCAGCGGATGGAAGGGATATCAGCGCCGCCGCAGCGATTGCAATTGTGGTAAGTTTCCTCATCTCGGCTCTCCAGTTTACACACGAGTGTGTGGGTATTGAAGACAAGTCGCTGCCGCGGATGATTTGGTTCAATCTATCCGATCAAATTTTTTGTTTCGATGAAATAGTGCTAACGACAGCCCTTAGTATCGGTCCTGATTCTCGGTTCAGGCGCTATTTCTTTTTTGGTGCTGACAGCCGGAAGAGCCCTGCGCCAAAAATAGGGTCATGGCCCTTTGTGCCTAAATCCTCAGCGGTACTTGCAATAAAGCTGCGCGTTGCAGCGGGCATCCCACCACCGTTGCAGCCGTTCAGCCGCAACAGGCCGCCTGTGACTACCGCGGTCGCAAAGCTGGTTCCCGATACCGTCCGCCATCCATTGGGCGTTGCCGCCAACAGCCCAACGCCCCAAGCAGCCACGTCAATTTCTGGGCCTTTCGAGGCCGCGGCATAGACTGTCTTTCCGTTGCCGCCGACCGCCGTTACCGCAACAACAGTTGATTTGCGCGCCGGAAATTTCACGGCGCTGCTATCATTTCCCGCCGCTGCCGCAACACAAATACCTTTGCGTTCAAACACATCGAGCATGTCGTTCAGCTTACCGTCGAACGACTTTGCACCAAAAGAAAGATTGACTACATCAGGGCTGTATTTGGGTGCAGCGTTGCTTGCCTTCACCAATTTGGCAGTAGTGGACAGCCAGCTTTTTTCGCCCGCAGGTTCAAACGCGGCCAGGCTAACAAGGCTCGCGCCTTTTGCTACACCGCTGGCTGTTCCGGTTCCAACCAATATTTCCGCGACTGCGGTGCCGTGTGCTGATGGAACTGTATCGTCAGCGAAGTTCTGTTGCGTGATCTTTGCACCTTTCAGTGCCGCATTTTCTGTGTCCACTGCGCTATCAATCATCAGGATCGTGCCGGATACTGTGGAATTGGAACCCAGCCTAATTCCATGAAGGCCAGCGCCCTTTTCGCGCGCCGAATCGCCGAGCAATTGGTAAAGGATGTTCGGTTGAGCCGAGGTGACCCCCTTTTGCGCTTTAAGGCGGAGGACTACCGCTTCAACGCTATCGCCGCGGGGAAGTGCAACGCGCACCATTGTCTCGTCCAGCTCGTCGAGATACGTGGTTTCGACAACGGTCACCCTGGCGGCTTTCGCTATGCGATCAACTGACCGGGCATCGCCTTTCACAAAAAACAGCACTTCGCCCTCGACATAATCGGGGATGTCGGCATCGACCATTTCCATCGGTGGTGCTGGCGGTGTTTTCGACTTTTTCTTTTTGCCAAAGGATATCCCGATTCCAATTCCGCCGATCCCGCTACTCTTTGGTCCTCGGGGCTGGGTGAGGCCACCGGGTATCACTTGCGCCAGCAAGGGCGAAGCGATCAGCAAAGCAATGGCTAGCCCTGCAATCGGCTTCATGCCTCAGGCTCGGCATTGCTGACCAATGGCGATTGTTTTAGCCGGTCAATCAACGCAGACCGTTCGGCGCCCGTTTTATCACCACGCACATTAAGCACACCAAACGCTCCGTTTTCAACGACTACTAACGCTTCGCTATCAAGCAGAGCGGCGACGGCTTTCCAGGGTGCATCGTCGTAAAATTCGAGCACTATTCCTGCTGTTCGGTCGCGGTCAGCACAAGGACCAGAGGCGAGCACGAAATTTTCCTTTTCCAGCTTTGCGATAGTCGATGATTGCGAAGCGATAAGAGCCGCTTGTACGGGAATGGCCAGTACTAATGTCAACGCCAGTGCCGGGTTCCACCGGCGAGGATTAAGGAAAGCCAGCGTTGCTGCAAAACTTTTCTTCGGGCTTTCCATCGCAGCTTTGTTCTGTCTTGCGACGCGGGCTAGAACGGCGGCCTGATGCGATTCAAAATAGGGTTCGCTTTCTGCAAGAAGCTCACCTGTTCCCGCGACAAGACGCGACTGGATTGTGCGTTCCTGATCCAGCGCCTCGCGCAGTTCCGCAGACACTGGCAACGCTGCATCAATCCGGTTCCGTACCGCGGGTGACACTGTGCCGTTGACGTAGAAAGGCAACTCTTCAAGCAGCAACTGCAGTTCTTCGGGAGCGATCATATTGCGGCATCCTTATGTTCGGAAATTGTCCCCGCTTGCGGGGCGTGAAGTGAAATGTCGGATAGCCATCCTAATGCAGAACGGCTTGGAAGGAAGAAATAGCCCCCCGCCATCGTCTGCACAAAGCTGTTGAGGCCAGTAATGCGTAAAGGCCCGGCCGGGGTAGGGATGGTGAACACACGTTCTTTCGCTTCGCTGGTCATTGCGCAAAGTGGGTCTGATCCGACAAAAGGGTCAGGTTCATTGTCCAGTCCGTGAAAGGCAGGAGCATTCGCCCAGAATTGCTGAACGAATTCGAATTGCCTTTCGATGTCGGTGCACAGGCTAACGAACAGCAAGCCTTTCTCCCCATCGTGGCGTGTATAGGTCCGACCGCGGCGTAGCAGACGGTGACGGTTTGAAATAAACTGTTCTGCGGTGTCGCCAGGCTGTTTGCTGTCGCGTGGGTTGGTGCGACGAATGTGCGAACCAAAGGGGCAGGCAAGTCCTTGCGGATCATCCTCGCCATAAGAGAAATCATTTTCCATTTCGGCAGCAAGGCTGGTGGTGCTGGATGGCTTATTGATAGGACAGCCGATCAATGGGCGCCCGTTGGGCCAGCGGCCCATCAACTTGGCTTTCACCCACTCGCGATCTGGGGATTGGCCAACCAGCCGGTAAAGGTCGGTTAAGCTGCCAGTGGTCAATTGTTCGACGGCTTTATCGATACAGGCTTCGAAAGCGTCAACATCTTGTCGCAATTCGCGAATGACTAGATACGTTCCATTACGGCCAAGATCGCGCGGCGCGGCATTCAGGCTTTTGTCGCCAAAATCGGGGAAGCGCGATAATGTGCCTTCGGCAGTCACAGGCAATGCGCCGCTCATATCCGCTTCGGGTGGCAATTGCGGTGACGGCGGAAAAAAACCTTGTCCGCTTTTATAGCCAAGGATGAATTCGCCCGGTTCGACGACATCGCGATCAGGAACGCCGCGCAACGCACGAAGCGTCCCTCGGATCACGGGCTGAGATATGCCGTCGCGATATCCGAAATGTTCGAAATCCGCTTTTTCTGGCTCAGCCCATGCAGGTGCGCAATTCGTTTGCGACACAATTGCGCCGCCGTGATTTTCCAGCAGCGCGATATGCACCTGCGCCATGCGATCAAGCTGTTCAGGTGATGCTGCGTAAAGCATCAGCATGGCTTCGGTAGCACCGTTTTCTCTGGCATCATCTTGCCAGCGCCAGCCCCCCGGTGCGTCGCGTCCCCTGTCGCCGTTGATACGGTCACGCGCTGCCATTCCCATTCGAAAGGCATAGGGAAATCCATCGAGCAAAGTGCCATCGGCGACATTGGGGGCTTGAAACTTGGTCAATCCGGCGGCTGATAATGCAAGGAATACGGCCCTCGACGTTGCCGCACTGGCATCGCGAACTGCGGCTGTACCGGCTTGAAAAGCCTCTGCCGTGACAGTTTCGTCGTCGCCGGTCAAAGGGCGGTCACCAAAGGCGATGGTTAAAGCATGAGCCAGCGCGTGCTCGGGTGGGCGGCCTCCGGGTCGGGGGACGGGGACCAGCACACCATCGTTGACCAAACTTTCGATTTCCGCTTCACCGCCTGCAACCCCAGCCTGCATCGGACGGCCGCGCACCCAGCAAAGCCATTCCCCCAGGGGTTCGCCAGGCTCGGGCAAGCGGATAGCAATGGCGGCGGAATAGGCCAGCCGCTTCATTCCCCGAAAGACCAAGGCTTGGACTTCATCGCTTTCGATGCGGTTATCAACGCGGGGCATCGATCCAAAGCACCGCATCCATTCCTCGCTTTCGGTAGCGGTGCGGGCAAGACTTGCGCCGGTATGGATCAACGCATTGGTGCGGATCTGTTCCGACGACAGATCGGGGAAGCGTGAATACCAAAACGGAACCAGCTGTTGCTGGATACGCACCCAGCGTTTGAATGCATCGCCATTTTCGGCGCCCAGGCCAATCATGAAACGGGTGCGCGGAAAGCCTTCCCAATTGCTCCATGCGGCGGTTTGCCCCTGCCGTGCACGGGTGATGAAATCTTCGAGATAACTCTCCCAGCTGCCGTCGAAATTGGAATAGAAACAGACTTTGTCAGTTCCCGGCAGCCGCCACCAGCGCGCATAATGAATTGTGCCCATGTTGATAACAAAGCCGGGGCGAAAGCCATAGACGATCAATATGCGAATGCCCCACAAAGCAAAGGCGTGGGTAAAGGCGCGGAACCAGCCCTTTTTCATCGTGCCAACGGCCAGAATATGGTTCTGTGCATGGCCCAGCGCGTTTTCTTGCGCCATCATGGCGTGCAGTTTTTCGAGCGGTGCTTGGCTGATGTCTGGTACGTCGCGATTTTCGACGCGCCGCAGGCGGAACAGAAACAGCGCCAATAACGCGGTAGCCGCCAACAGAGTCGCGAGCGTTGCTTTGACTGAAACCGCCACTATCTTGCCGATCAAAGTAGTCGCTGCGCTTGGCCAAAATACCCAAGCGAAAAAGGCAAAAGCGACGAACAAAGGTACCATCAAAACCCGTCCGTCGGGTGATTTCAGAAAATTGAAAAAGGCTTGGCCGTGCGACACAGCCCGGTACCGGGCAAGTTTGAAGCGCGCAGCATCGGTGGTCATGTGGTATGCATCAAATTGTTCAGCCGCTGATTCAGCCATCAAGACTTTCTGCGCAACGGTTGCTTCTGTTCGAAAGGCGGGGTCGTTTCGCAAAATGCGCCGAAGATGCGCCATAGCAAGCTGTGGGTGGCTGCCTCGCGCTGTTTCGGTGGCGACATAATCGCGCAGCACGCGCCCCGCGAAATTGGAAAAGCGCGCCTGTTTCTCGACCATGCTCACCGGAAATTCGGGCAAGCCATTAAAGTTCAAACCATTGGCACCCCATGGCTTGCCGTGGAGTTCGACGACATGTTGGTTCAGGAACTCCTCGATCATATCTTCATCGGAAAGTCCGGCATGGGCAAAAACCGGTCGCAGCAAATCTCCAGCGCATGCCGCTATTTCGGCCACGGCCTGCGCAATCGTGCCATCGGTGCTTAGCTCAAACGCCAGAAACAGACCGTTGTCAGTCAGGATAGAGGTAAGCGACGCGAAATGGACTAGCCCTGTCTTATCAAGCGCTGCACGAACGGCTGCTCCTGCTGGATGGCCGAGCTGCGCAATCGTTTTGTCCATTTCAGATTTGCTTGCGCCAGAGGTTACAGGTGCGAAGACCATAAACATCGATTGCTGCGCTGCTGGCGTGTCGTAAGTCATCACCAGATGGCGCGGGAACGGGCCTACGCGCGCGAGCCGACCGGGTGCGCCCTTTGCCGGTTTCAGATTATCCCGGCTAAGCAAAGCAATGAACAATTCGGTAATCTGCGCCATCGCCAGATGCTTGCCGATGCATGCATGGGGACCGATGCCGAACAACAGATCGGGAAATTTTGCAGTGCCGTCTGCACCGATGCGGTCAAGGCGAAAGCGTTTGGGATCATCCCAAGCCCTGGGGTCGCGCATTGCGGACATGGTTGAAACCAGCAGCGTTGTTCCCGCTTTGATTCTGCGTTTTTTTCCGTCCACTTCGATTGTAGTGTCATTTGGGCAAAGCCGCCATTGACCAGGTGAAAGCGCCGGGTTCAGACGCCCAGCCTCAAGCACGATTTTTTGCATCGTTACCCGATCGCCTTCGCGTGCGGCCCTTTGCGCCATCGCCATTGCATCGGGATGGTCGAGCAAAACCGCAAGCATATTGGCTGAGGCCAGCATGTTCGTTGGAATGAAACCGGTGGCCATTCCCAACAGCATGGCCCGAATTTCATGGTCGGAAAGTGGCTCGCTTTGCTGGATCAAAACAAGGCGGGCGACCAGAGTGTCGGCATGAGAAGCGTCAATTGCACCCGTTTTGACCAGCCGTTGTGTTCGGACAATGGCATCGTCGATCACAGCAACCAGCCGCCTGCGCGCGTTCATCGCGAGACGCCGGATATCAGGATTTCCAAACGGATCGCCAAACAGCAACGCTGATAAAGCGATGGTCCAGTCGCCCAAACTGTCGATATCATCGCAGGACAGACCAAAATACCGAACGCAAATCTCGGCTGGAACGCGCTTTAATAAATCGGCGATCACATCGATCCTGCCTGAACTATTTTCGAGCAAGGCTTTACTAAATTGTTGTGACATGTCGGCAAAGCGAGCCGCATCCTCACGCTTGATTGCTTTGGTCAATATCGCATGTAGTCGGTCATGCGGCGTGCCTTCTAATCCCAACAGGAACGTGGCACCGTTTCCCAATTCTTTCATTTCGGGACCAAACGGGACGGGGAAGTCATCTGGCCGCGATAATATATCGCGTACTTGCGCATCGCGTGTAACATGGATCAATCCCGCCAATGGTAACAGCGGTATAAACCGGCGCGAAAATGCATAAGCAGGCGCGATCAGCGCGGCCGATACATTCCCTGCGATCCGCGAAAACCCAGTTTTTCCACCAATCAGCGAAAAGTCGAAAGGTTCGAGTGCTCCCGATTGCGTGTTTTGATTTTGTGCTTGCTGATCGGCCTGTGCTGTTGCGATTCCACCGAAATATTTTGCTTTGGCCATTTTCGTTTCCGTTTCACGGGCTAGTCGTTGCAGCCTCCGGCGCGGTTCAACCCGTCCTTCAGAAAATCATGCTTTGATGAATCAAGTAACGGAAGCCAATCGATGTGCGACATTCGAAAACTGGCGTTGCTGTGATGAAGCTCAGCCAGCGCGCCGCGTGCTTCCACCATGCGGTCCAGCCTCACAAAAGCGTTGATCCGCATAACATGCGCCAGCCAATAAGCTGCGCGCCGTGCCAGCGATTGTTCGGCAAAATCGAGTGCGGCCTCGTACTGACCGTTCATCAGATTGGCGCAGGCGAGCTCGCCAAAGGTGAAAAACAAGTCATGGTCATTCGGGCTGAGCCGGACAGCAAAATTAAGGCATTGAATGGCTTCATTTTGGTCTCCCCGCCACAATAAAGCGCTGCCCAGTTGTGCATGCGCCATCACCAGGCTGGGGTTCAGCTCAATGGCCCGACGCAATAGCGCCTCGGCGCGTAACGGCTGCTTCAGCCAGATTTCGGCGATTCCGGCCAGCATATGTCCACGGGCATCATCATAGTCAGCAATGATTGCACGTTGCGCAAGCTGCCGGACCGCTCTGATTTCGGTTTCAGCGCCTCTTGTGACCCACAATTCCCAAAGCCGGACCCATGTGGATTGAATCAACGCTTCGGTCGAGTTTGGCTGAAGTTTTAGCGCTTTGTCAAAACACGCGCGGGCAGTCTTTGCATCGTCGTGCGTCAGGCGGTTGAGATGCCAGCGTCCACGCCAGATCAACGCACCGACTTCGTCGTCCGAGGCTGATGCCGAGATTGCGCGAGATTGTTCGCTTAAGTCGATTTTTAAACCTAATGTTGCCGCCAGAGCCGACAGCAATTCATCAAACGCTGCTTCGTCGCCTTGTGCAGGTACCGAAAAACGGTTTGATGCCAACACCTGTCCGGTTTCGGCGTCGGTTAGTGATACTGATAGACTGCGCGGTTCGCGATCATCGCGCAACACGCCTTCGACGATGTAGCGGGCCCCCAATAATGCACCCGCTGCGCGCGCATCGGCGTGGATAGCAGCAAAGCTGGAACTGCGCGCAATCACGGGCAACCAACGCAGCTTGGAAAGCCTGTCGATCAAGTCTTCGCTGATCCCGTGAGCGATGGACTCTGTGTCGGAAGACGACGACATCCAACGGAATGGCAGAACGGCAATTGCCGGTCGCGCCGAAAATTCCGCCAAAGGCGCGGTTGAAAGGCGCAGCTCTGATACAGGCGGAGGTACCGGTGGGGATGTTCGTTGCTCGACACGCATTCTCTCATCGCGCAGCCAGTCTTCAAACATTTCTTCACCGGCAATGTCCAAGCCTTCAAGAAACTCTGCGCTGGTTGAACACTCTATGGCGCGCGCGTCGATTTGGATCTGGTCTAGATCCATCCATATCCTGTTGAAATCGGCATCAAGCAGCGGCGGTCCGTTTTGCGCCAGTGCTTTCCTAAGATTGGAGAGCTCACGGCGTAAACTCGCTTGGGCCTGATCCTGGCCGCGCGCACCCCAAAGCCTATCTTGCAGCCACGAACGGGTTCGTTCGCCACCACCAGAGACCGCGAGCATCGCGATAAGCGCCTGCCCCCGTTTGCTGCTGATTTCAATGCGGCTGCCATCCGGACCAAGCAGACGGAATGCTCCCAACACTGTCAGCGAATATTGCGTTTTGGCGTGACCCATTTGCCAGTTCGACCCCCAGCTACACTCGTTACGCTATTATTCAGCATTTTCACGTTCTTTTTCACGCTTTTACGACGCCAGTTTCACGTCAGCATGACGTGGCTACCCTAAACCCGCCACATGACAATTACAGCCCATCCCAATCATTTACTCGATCAAGTCCTTTCCGAGATCGAAACAGGCTATGCTCCAGAAGCAATATTGATGCTTTCTGGCATGCTCGATGCGTCACTTGCTAAAAGGAACGGCATTCAATGCTGGCGTCGTTCGCTTATCGGGCATCCACTCTATCAGCTGCTGATTTCGCATCTGCACGCGTTGTCGATTATCGCCGCGCCCATTTCGGGTAAATATAGCGGCAAAGAAAAAACCGACGATTTCCCGATTTTTGCCGTTACCAAAATGATGGCGAGCAGCTTTTCAAAGCTGGGATTTGTCCGTGCATTCGCGGCACGTGATGCGTTGTCGATGCAATGTGTTGGCGAAGCCTGGCGCGCGGGAAAGCATGTCGCGCTGTATGATTGCGGAACGCTAAGCGAGCTTAATTTTCTCAATGGTCGGGACACGACCAATATTGTGACTACCCCAGATTGTAGTTCTGCAAGGGAAAAATTCGGCAATGACGGCGCGCACCCATTCGACCTTATTATCGCCAACAGTATTGCGGATCGCCTTAGTTCCGAATGCCTCAAAACGGCTTGCACGCGCTTTGCGACACAGTTGAAACCGGGCGGCCGGATAGTTCTTTCCGCCTTTGCACCGGGCCATTTGGGGCAAGGCCTTCAGCAGCTTTGCGTCAATCCAGATCTTGTCTGTCACACCGAACAGACGCTGGAGGAAGTAGCGCAAGCAACAGGCCTGAGCTTTTCAAGTTTCCGCGATGCCAGCAACAGCCTGATCTGGGTTGAGATGCGCGCTGTCAGTGAAAGCCAATTGCAACTGGGGGAAGCGGCATGACGACAGAGACGTTAATCCGGGCAATTTCGCGTGGCGATCACTCCAGTTTTGAACAGCTATACCGGGGTCTGCAGCGCCCTATGTTGGCCTATGCGATTGGCATTCTTGCAGGCGATAGAGAAGCAGCCGAGGATGTCGTGGACGAAGCCTTTGTCGATATCTGGAAAGGGGCTTCAGGCTATTCGGGTACCGGCAGCGCCGATGGCTGGGTTCGGCGAATTGTTCGCAACAAAGCGATTGATTGGCTTCGTCGCCAAAAAGGCGACCGCGTGTTTGATTGGTCGGACACGCATGAGCAACAGGCCGATCAGGCACCCAATCCAGAGGAAATCGCAATCGCATCAAGCGATGGAGAATGGCTTCGCCAAGGGCTGCTGCGGTTGAATGTTTCGCAACGCGAAGCCCTTATTCTTTGCTATTTCGAAGAACGCCCTTTGGCTGAAATCGCAGATATCATGGCCTGTCCCCAAAATACGGTCAAAACCAAGCTGTTCTATGCACGACAGAATTTGCGCAGGCTTTCGGGAAAGTCAGGCGCAGTCGTCGCCATTTGAGGCGTTGCAAATTGCACTCGGGGCTAGGGCTGACTCTGGGTCATGGACTTCGCATTATGCGAAAGCCGTTTCGCGGAATGAACTTGATTACACGGTCGCAAAATCCAAAACTGGCGGAAAATGGCGACTGGCACATGCTTTGCAGAACTGAGTGCAACTCAAACTGCAATGCGAGACATACACATGACCAATACTCTTTTTCCGATTTGCGTTCTGGCGCTTTCGCTCTCTGCCTGTGCCAGTATGCCGGCACCGCGCAATATGCCGCACAGTCTTTATGCACACCAGCAACAGATGCGCGGGGACGATGCCGCGTTGCCGCAATGCTCTGCATCGGTGACGCCCGTTGAACTGGAGGGATTGCAAGAAATTGACGCAGCGCATTTTGCCTTTGCGGCTGACCAGTTGGCGCAGGGGGATCGGCTGCGACTTTCCATCAGCGGCGACAAGAACCGCCTAACAGGAACATATGTAATTGCGGCCAACGGGTCGATTATGCTGGGAGGCGTGATGCGCATAGAGGCGGCAGGCAAAACCATTGCGTCGCTTGAACAGGAAATTGCGCAAACGTTGGTGGATCGTCACTATGTCCGCACCCTATCAGGCGGCGTTAGCTTGCAGCAGATCGAATTAGCCAGCGTTGCCATTTCGGTTTCAGGAGCCGTGTTTGAATCGGGCACTGTTCGCGTCGGAGAACGCCAGCCGGAGGTGCGCAGTCTAAATCTGTCCAACAGCGTTTCGGGCGACCAGAATGCATCGAGGATGCTCTCGACTGCCTTGCGTGCGGCAGGCGGCGTTCGCCCCGATGCCAATCCGCAAAGCATCTATTTGGTCCGCGGTGCGCATTATGCCCAGATCGATATGAACGGCGCTATCGATGGCAGCCTTCACAATGATGTGCCGGTAACGTCGGGCGATCGGATTATTGTGCCATCGGTTGGTTGTTTGCAGGAAAATCTTGTCCGTCCATCGCCGATTACAGCACCAGGGATAAGAGTGTTTTTGTCAAACCTTTCGCGCCCGGCAATGCACAATGCCGGGTCGGCCATTGGCCGTGAAACATCCAGCCTGCCTTATGGCACGCGTTTCCTTCAAGGCTTGGTGTCGGCAAACTGTGTCGGGGGTTCGGCGATGAACGCCGGTCGTTCGGCAGTTTTGATCTCGCGAAATCCGATCAACGGTCAGTCGGTGGTCATTTCCCGTTCGGTTGAACGGTTGGTCAGAGAGGCCGACCGGGACCAGTTTGATCCCTATTTGATGCCGGGCGATTCTATCGCTTGTTATGACAGCCTGGCAATGAACTTGCGCGATGTGCTGTCCGTCGTCGGTGATACGACTGCTCCGTATTTGTTATTTGGCGAGGTCAACTGACCGTGAAACATGTAGTGATTGAACGGTCTCGCTTTGCAACTCGCGCTTGGAGCGTTGCTCACCATAAACTGTCTGGCTTTGGGCAGCATCGGCGGCCTATTATGGGCTTGGCTCTGTCTTTGGCAGCACTATGGCTGCTAACCGGCGCATGGCTTGTATTTGCACCGACCACTTATGATAGCCACTTTACCCTTATTCTTCCGGGTAGTGGAGCTGGCGGCAGCCTGAACGTTGAGAGCATCGGCCAAGCTGAGTCTTCCGGAACCTCTGCATTTTCAAGCTCGAATCTGAGCCCGACTGAAAACTACAAACGGCTTTTGACGGCCGATGTCACGACACGTGCGGCTGCAAAACTAGCACTCGACGCTATCGATAGTTTCCCAGAACCTGTGGTCAAATTGGTAGATCAGACAAATTTGATTGCTGTTGAAATTACCGGGGCGTCACCCCTTAAGGCGCAGCGCCGGGCAAACGCGTTGCGACAGGCATTTTTGCGCCAGTTGGACCGGTTGCGCGACGATGAAGCGAACAAGCGAGAGGCGTCTGATGCCAAGCATTTGTCCGAGTTGGAGAAAAAAGTTCGCGACACTCAAGGAAAGCTGCTGGCTTTTCAGGCAAGCAATGGGCTGGTTTCGCTCGAGCAGTTTAACGACCGGATCGCGAGTATCGATACATTAAAGGACCGCGAGCGCGAGGCGCGCGCAGCCTATCGCCAGCGGTCTGCCCAGTCTGCCCGCTATGGCAGCGCGCTTGGCACCGGCGTCAACGGTGCTAATATGGCGCTGCGGTTGCGATCCGACCCGGTTTTCCAAAAACTGGTGGAGCGCTATGCGGCATTAGACGCGGACGCAGAACAGAAATCGGCAACTTTAGGCGATGCGCATGGCGACATGGCGCAGGCGGCGGGCGAGCGTGATACTCTGCGCACAGCGCTTACAAAACGGGGACGCGACCTTACGGGGATGACTCCGGCGACTTTGCTGCAAATGATCGACCTATCGGTGTCCGATGGCCGGTCGAACCTGTTTGAAGGGATGATCGTTTCAGACACCGAGCGCGCCGGTGCCCTTGCTGGGCTTGCCGAAATTCGCGGAGACCTTGCAAGCCAGCAAAGCAAGTCGGGGCGGTGGGTTGAACAAGCGTCGGTGCTTGCCGATCTGACTCGTGACCACCGCGTCGCTGAAGCCGTGTTCTCGACGGCGTTGGCGCGGATTGATACGAATAAGCAGGACCCCTTTGCCTCGTATCCGCTGGTGCAATCTTTAGAGGATCCGTCGCTTGCTCGCCAACCATCCGGCCCGTCGCTTTTGATCTCGCTGGTGGGCGCTATTTTGGCATCCATCATACTCCTTATAGGGTTTATGCTGACATGGTTCAGACAACCGATCCTCGACAGACTGTTGCCGAAAGGCTGATCGCTGCTGCCATCACCAGCAGCTGGTGGTTATGGCTGGTTGGCGGGCTCTATATTGCAGGGCCAGCTTTGGGATGGATATTGGGCGCGATGGCTGCGTGGAATTACTATTCCGCCAATCATCGCTTTCGGGTTGATCCGTCCGCTTTCCTCCCATGGCCAATCCGCTGTTGGTTGATGGGAATGGTGGCTATGCTCATCATCCTGTGGGTCGGGCATATCCAGCATGATCTAGGCATTAGCCAGATGATTAAGTCCAC
>JANOTI010000151.1:0-3663 GCA_031416255.1 Sphingomonadales bacterium
GGGCGTCTGGTCCAGATTGCGGTTGCACGTGTCCCGCTTGATTATGGAGCGACATTGACTGCAGACAACATCCGGATTGTCAGCTGGCCTGCAACCTCAGTGCCCACAGGCGCCTTTCGTTCGACCAAAGGCTTGATCGGCGGCGACCCGCGTGTGGTGTTACGTCCGTTAGAGGCAGGCGAACCTATTCTTCCCGGCAAAATCACCGGTTCGGGTGGCCGCGCAAGCCTTGCCGAATTGATTGAACCCAATATGCTCGCGGTTGCTGTACGGATCAGCGACACCGCAGGCGTTGGTGGCCATATCCTGCCCGGCGACCGTGTCGATGTTATGGTGACGCGCCAGCCAAAGCTGGACGGTGAAATTGGCGAAACAGAATTGATTACCGATGTCGTTCTGCAAAACGTCCGCATCGCCGCCATTGATCTTGCCCCAACGGACAAGACAATCAAGGAACCGAAAATCGCAAAGACCGCAACTTTGGTGGTCGATCAGGTCGGCGCGCAGAAACTTGCGCTTGCCGGACAGGTCGGCACCCTCTCGCTTGCGCTGCGCAATCCGGTCAATCAGGACCAGTTTGCCTCGGCAACCGTTGGCACCCGCGATTTGGGGGCAGGGGATCGTTCGCAAAGCCTGTATGCAGGCGCAGGCAAGGAACGTGCGGCGTCCATGGCGATGCCTTCCTACATTCCGCCCATGGGGCAGGCCCCTGCACGCGCCGCTGGGCCGGTAGTGCCACGCACGCCGCGCATACCGGGGGGCGTCACTGTGCAGATTGTGCGCGGCACCGCCGCTACGCCTTACGACGTCAAACGCCACAGGGGGTATTAAGGCGATGAACAAGAACACACTTTTGCTCGCAGCAGCCTGTGTCCTTTCGGGCTTTACGGCTCCGGCTTTTGCCCAAAGCGTTTACACCGCCGAAAGCCGCGGCTTGCACGCAGGCCAGCTGGACGTTCCGCTGAACAAAAGCCAGGTGGTCACCGTTGATCGTCCGATTTCACGCGCGATGATCGGCAACGAAGAAATCGCTGATGTGCTGCCCATGACCAACCAGTCCTTGTATGTGCTGGGCAAGAAAATGGGCACCACCAGCCTGACGATCTACGATGCCAACAACCGGGTTATTTCGGTAATTGATGTCGCGGTTGGTCCCGATGTTATCGGTTTGCGCCGCCAGCTTTCCGAATTGCTGCCGGGGGAACCCATTGGCGCACGCATTTCCAACGAAGCGGTTGTCTTGACCGGTATTGTCACCAATGGCCCTGCCATCGACCGCGCAATACAGCTCGCCAAAACCTATGCAGGCGACAAGGTTGTCAACATGATGTCGGTGGGCGCCAGCCAACAGGTCATGCTGGAAGTCCGCTTTTCCGAAGTTACACGGCAAGGTGGAAAGCAATTGGGCGTCAGTGCCTTTTTGGGCAGCGATGGCGGTTCCTTTGGCGCAGCGCTTGGTAATGGCGCGCAACTGACGCCTGATCCTGTGACCGGCGCGGGTGTATTAGGCTTGCAGGAAATCGCTAACACCTTTGGCATTTTTCGTAAAATGGGCCGCGTAGCCGGGCTGAATATCGAAGGCGTGCTCGATGCACTCGAACGCAAGGGACTGGTCAAGACACTAGCGGAACCGACGTTGATTGCGTTGTCGGGTGAAACCGCATCGTTCCTTGCCGGTGGTGAATTCCCGGTTCCTGTTATTCAGAATAACGGCGGCGGAGGCGGCGAAGGCGGTGGCAGCATCACGATCGAGTTCAAGCCCTTTGGTGTAAGCCTTGGCTTTACCCCCACAGTACTGGCCGATGGCGTTATCAATCTGGTTGTCGAACCAGAGGTTAGCTCAATCGATCCATCCGCGTCGATCACGTTGAATGGCCTGATTATTCCGGGTCTGCAAACCCGCCGCGCCTCCACGACATTGGAATTGCGCGATGGAGAGAGCTTTGCGCTTGCCGGGTTAATTCGCAAGGATTTCCAAACCACGGTGCGGCAAGTGCCGTTGCTGGGTTCCATCCCGATCCTTGGCGCGCTGTTCCGTTCCAGCGGCTTTCAAAAGGGCGAAACCGAACTGGTGATTGTGGTGACGCCGCGCATTGTCCAGCCGATGAAGCCTGACCAAATCCAGCTGCCAACCGACCGGGTGCAAAACCCAAGCGAAGGTGACCTGTTCTTATTGGGCCGGACAGACAAAGCCGTGGGCGTCAATCCGCTCGATCCCAATGCACCGCCACACGAGGCCGGGACTGCAGGCAAAACCAAGAAAGAGGGCGATTATGACTATTAAGCGCACCATCGCCACCGGTTCGGTTCTGATCCTTCTGGTATCGGGCTGCACCCCCAATGACATCACTATGGGGGCCGCGGTTCGTCACAACAATGAAGTGCAGATCGTCGATCCCGACCCGAAATATGCGGAAGGCCAAACTGCCGATGGGTCGCAAGTCACAGGCGCACAGACGCGCTATCGCACGGACAAGGTGAAAAAGGTGAAAACAGTCCGCACCACCGAAAGCGGAAGCAGCGGCGGATCGTCCTCTGGCGGCAACAACTAAAGTAAGCAAAGGAGTTTGGGACATGTTCGCGCAGGCAGGAAAACGTTTCCTGAAAAATGAAGACGGGGCAATTGCTCCGATGTTCGCGCTGTCCCTTACTGCTCTGATCGCCGTTGGCGGTATCGCTTTTGATTACAGCCGCATGGCGTCGATGGACACCGAGCTGCAGAACGCCGCCGATCAGGCCGCACTTGCCGCGGCTAGCCAGCTTGATGGGACCGCAGGGGCCGTCACGCGCTCTACTGCAGCGGCCAGTGGGCTGGTTGCCAACAGCACTGTGTTTGCAAATGATGGCGACGGCACCGGCGTGACCATCGCCTCTGTTGTGTTTTATGAAGACCGCGAGGGCGCGAATTTGGTCAACGCGGCCGATGCCGACGCCGACACCCGTGCCCGTTTTGTCGAAGTAACTGTCGGCGCGCGCGAAGCATTTTACGCTCTTACACCAATTGTGAATGCAATCAGTTCTGGTGATATTGATGCAACGACGATGGCGGGCATGGGCTCGGCAATTTGCAAAGTACCGCCGGTAATGATCTGCAACCCAGCCGAGGCATCCGATCCGACTTTCACCACGGCAAATTTCATCGGCGATGGTATAAAGCTGGTATCGGTCGGTAGCGGCGGTGGTGCTTGGGCACCGGGTAATTTCGGCTATCTGGATACCGGCGGGGGATCAGGCGGCGCCAATGGTTTGCGCGAAGATTTGGGCTGGGTTTCGCCACCGGGCGACTGCCTTGCCCAGACAGGAGTTGATACCAAGCCCGGCGCAACCGTTGATGTGGTTGATTCGATGAACACCCGGTTCGACATATATGACAATGTTGCTTGCCAGTCTGGCGGCGCTTGTCCGGCTTCAATCAATGCGATTAAGGATTTGGTGCGCAACGGCAACGCAAACGGCAACAATGCATGCCGCCTCCATAATAGTGGCTGGAAAGAGGTCGTATCGGCAGACCAATATCTTCCGACATCAGCCACAGCGCCTCTTGCCGCGTCAATAACGCCAAAGTCGATGGGACATCCTCGCGACATGTGCCATGCCGTTGTTGGTTCTGCCACTGGTGCTTGCGCCGGCCCGATAGGGAACGGCAATTGGGATCGAAATGCC
>JANOTI010000152.1:0-2779 GCA_031416255.1 Sphingomonadales bacterium
CATTGGGCTTTGGCCAGTTTCAGGTGATCAATCTCGCCAATGCAAAAGTTAGGAAGGATGACTCAGAGGTGCAGCGCTTTCTCCGCGCTGTCGCGGCTCTGCACGAAAAGGATATCGCTTTTCCCACACTAAAGCCGGTGCATGCTTCGCCTTTCAACCGGCGGACTGTGCTGGGTGGCGGTGCTGCATTGGTGGCGGCCAGTGGTGGCCTTTTTCTCTGGAATGCAGGCATTTTCGAAGACGGATTGCTGAGGAACAGCCTCGCGGTGCTGCCGTTTGACAATCTTTCGGGTGACCCAGAACAACGCTATTTTTCGGATGGGCTGGCATCCGAAATTCGGACTTCGCTTTCGCGCAATGCGTTGCTGGAAATCGTCGGACAAACATCGTCGAACCAGTTTCGCGACCATGATGGCGATGCGCGGTCGATTGCCAAAGAATTACGCGTTTCGTTTTTGCTCGATGGCAATGTGCAGAAAATTGGTGACCGCGTCAAAATTGCGATCGAGCTTACCGATGGCCAAACGGGCATAAAGAAATGGAGCGAAATGTTTGAGCGGCGATTGACCGACATTTTCGCGGTGCAAAGTGAAATTGCCAATTCGATCGTCGGCGCTTTGTCAGCTGCGATGGACTCAACATCAGTGGACGCGAAGGAAAAGCAAGTTGGCGGCACTCAAAGCCTTGCGGCTTTTGATGCATATTTGCGTGGACGCGATTTGTTTGAAGCGCATGTCGATGAAAGTTCCGAACGCGCTGCTTTGGCAAAGCTGGAACAGGCTATCGCCATCGACCCCGGTTATGCAGCAGCCAGAGCTCTGCGATCACGGACATTGGCAGTGATCGCAAACCAATATGCTACCGCGGATAACCGTAAACAGCTTTACGCGAAGGCTGTTTCTGAGGCGCAACACGCGGCGAAGATCGCGCCAACATTTGCACCTGCTTTTGCGGCCCTTGGCTATGCGCTATTTTACGGCCGCCTCGATGCCAAAGCGGCGCGTCCGCCTTATGAGCGCGCCTTTGCTTTGGCGCAGAGCGATGTCGATGTCCTTAGCCGCTACGCCGTCTATTGTGCCCGGACCGGGCGGTTTGCCGATGCCGATGCTGCGATCAATCGTGCTGCTGCACTTGATCCGCTCAATCCATCGATGTTCAAATCCGCAGGCAATATAAAATATGCCGCACGTTCCTATGCAGCGGCGATAGATTATGGCCGAAAAGCGCTGGTGTTGAACCCGAAACGCAGTACGATCCACGGCGATATTGGTAACGCTTTGTATATGCTTGGCGATCTGGCGAAGGCTGAGACTGAATTCGGTTTGGAAACCAACACCCTGCTTGCGACCCCGGGCAACGCTATGATTGCGCGCAGAAAAGGCAACACCGCAAAAGCGCAAAAATTGTTCGAGGACCTCATTTCAGAGCTTGGCGATAACGCGCTGTATCAGCAGGCGCAGATATTGGCGCAATGGGGCGACGTTGAAACGGCATTTTCTGCGTTGGACAAAGCCTATGCAAGCGCTGATTCCGGACTGGTCTATCTGCTCAATGATCCCTTGCTTGATCCCTTGCGAAGTGACCCCCGTTATAAAAAGCTGTTGATGGACCTTAATTTCGTGTAAAATGATATTTCCATTGGGGGAGAAAAACTATGCGTAAATACTTTGTAATGTCATCTGCACTTACAGTTGCTTTGAGCTTGGCGGCTTGCAGCAAATCTGGCGAAGAGAAGGCCGAAGAAACTGCGGTAGAAGCGGTGGTTACCGAAGAACCCGTAGCGGCTGAAACAACTGATGCTACTGCGGATCAGGGAGCTAAGGACCAAGGCTCGACCGACCAAGGCTCCACAGATCAGGGTTCGACTGACCAAGGTTCGACGGATCAGGGCTCGACGGATCAATAAATCGCGGCATTCATCCATATAAGACTAAGGCCCGCACGTCGGGCCTTTTTCTTGACTGGCATGCGCAGAGTTATGGCATTGCTACCGAATCATTGTCGAACGTCAGTATTTTCTTTTCGGCCGCTTTAATCCATGCCGTATAGTGCGCCAGATCGACAAACAAGGATGGGTTTTGCTGTCCGTTTTCGTCGGCGCCGCAGCCTACCCCGCCTTTGACCAACCCTATCTGAACGACGCGTCCGTCCACCTGCTGTATGACGGGACCGCCACTGTCGCTGCGGCAGCTAAAGCTATTTCCCGGCAAGGTTCGGTCGCTTGGGGATACTGCGCAGATCAATTTATAAATGTTCTCATAGTCCGGGATCCGACTGCAGGTTGTAGCATCGAATGCTTGCATATCGGCCATTCTTAGCCTGTCCTCGGCAAATTGTGGGCCAGAACGCGTCCACTCATGGCGTTCTGCACGGGTGACAACACTTGTATAACCCCAACCGAGAACCTGAATTTTGGTGCCAGCTACAACCCGCTTAAATCCGGGTACATCGTCGGGCAGCAAAACCGGTTTTTGCACGGCTGCCGCTGATTTTGGGGCAATTCTGAGAAGCGCAATATCGTTCCGCTTGCTCGTTGTTGAACCCGGCTCATAGCCCGCATGCCAGACCACAGATACGATGCGGTAAGGCTTGCCGCCGGTTGATAATGTTTGCGTGCCGACAAGGACCTCGCGCTTGGACAAAACAGCTTTGCCCGCGACCGGTGTTTTTGCGACACAATGGGCCGCCGTCAGCACGATATTGGGCGCAATTAGCGAACCAGCGCAGCGGTGATAGCGTTGAAAATGTTCCTGCTTGGCCAAAGCCTTTCCGTTGGCCC
>JANOTI010000153.1:0-5814 GCA_031416255.1 Sphingomonadales bacterium
GCGATGCTGTTGGGTTTTTCGACGATGGTCAGGTCGCTGTCCACTTGCGAAAGTTCGTCGGTCGGAACGCGCGAGCCAGCAAAATCTTGCCGCGTGCTGGCGTGCAGCTGTTCGCCGTTGCAGGTGACGCCTTGGCCCGCATGCGCTATCCATGTTTTTGCCTGCGCCGGTGCAGCCATTATGGCAAAGATCGGCATGCCATTTTCCACCAGAGCGACCGATACGCACCAGCCGCTGCGACCACGGATATAATCGCGGGTGCCGTCGATGGGATCGACCAGCCAGACTAAGTTTGCGCCCAGACGTACCGCGTCGTCAACCGTCTCTTCCGAAAGCCAAGCCGCCTCGGGCAGGATTGTGGAAAATCGTTCTTTCAAAAGCGCATCGACTGCCAAATCGACTTCGCTGACCGGATTATCTTTGCTTTTTTCCCAGACCCTAGCGGCGGGAACAGCGCCGTTACGCCATTGGCGAAAAGCCAGATCAGCGGCTTCCTCTACTGCCGCGATGACGGCGGAAAAATCAGGCACCCGCGATCATCATCCCGTCGATGCGCAGCGTGGGCACGTTAGTGGAGCGGATGAATTCCAGATCATTGGCGGCAGTCAACGCCGCAAACATTTCGATCAAATTTCCGGCGATCGTGAATTCGGCGACTGGACCTGCGATCTCGCCATTTTCGATGCGGAAACCGGCGGCCCCGCGGCTGTAGTCGCCAGTCACCGGATTGACACCCTGACCCGACAATTCGTGGATATAGACACCGTATTTAATATCGCCGATCAGTTCGGCAACGCTTAGAGTGCCGCCTTCGAGGTGCAGGTTGGATGGGCTGGTTCCGGGCGCACCGCTGACGCCGCGGCTGGCATGGCCGGTGGGCGCAAGGCCCAGTTGGCGCGCAGACGCGCTTTCCATCAGCCACCCGGTGAGGGCGCCTTTGTCGATGATGATACGGCGGGCGGCTGGCAGACCTTCGCCGTCAAAATTGCGGCTGGAAAGGCCGCGCACGCGCAACGGATCGTCGATGATCGACAGGCCAGCGTTGAACAATTGCGCACCCAATTTATCGAGCAGGAAACTGGTTTTGCGGGCAATGGCTGAACCGCTGATCGATCCAATCAAATGGCTGACCATCGAACCGCCAACGCGCGGGTCAAACACAACGGGCATCGTCCCGCTTTTCAGCGTTTCAGGGTTCACCCTGCGCACAGCGCGCTCACCGGCGCGGCGGCCGATATCGGCTGGTTGATTAAGGTCGGACAGATACCGCGCAGAATGCCAATCGTAATCGCGCTCTTTGTCGTCACCTTCGCCCGCGATGACGCTTGCCGAAATACCATAGCCCGATGCGTGTGAAACACCGGCAAAGCCATCGCTGGTCGCCAAGGCAAAGATCGATTTGCCCGCACTTGCGCCTGCTCCTTCGCTGTTGGTGACGCCTTTGACAGCGCGCGCAGCGTCTTCACAGGCCAAAGCGGCTTCGCGTAAAGACTGCGGGTCGGGGTCTAGCCCGTCGTCGCTTTGCAAATCAGCGAACGGTGCCTTTGCCAGCAACTCGGCCGGAGCCAATCCAGCGTATTGATCCTCAGGCGCTTCACGCGCCATATCAAGCGCGCGATCCACCAGCCTGGCCAATATGTCGGGGTTCATGCTGGATGAGGAAATCGTCGCTGACCGCTGGCCAATAAAGACGCGTAGGCCGATATCTTCGCCTTCTGATCGAACGACATCTTCCAATGCGCCCAAGCGAACCTGCACCTCGGTGGAGGCATCGCACGCATAAACGGCATCGGCGGCATCGGCTCCGGCCTTTTTGGCCTGTTCGACAAGACGGGTGGCGCGGTCTAGCGCGGCTTCTGGAGTTAGCATAAGCCTCGCTTAGGCTCGGGGCAGTTTTCGGTCAATCAGGGGATGAACCAGAAAATGGCCATCAGCGCTGTTGGAATGCCAATTGCTGTAATCCATAAAAGGATAGCGTCCCGCCGAAACAGCCCTCTTAGGTTGGTTTGGTCCAACGCATCAAAGGCTTTCCATCGATGTTCAAGACTGCGGCAGGGCAAAATCGCTAAGCCGACAAGGAAAACAAGGAAGAAATAGGGCAGAATAGAAGTGCCTTTGCTTTCCATTTGCGGCGACACTTCGAAAATCAAAAGCAAGGTGTAAACCACCAGAGCATAAGCGATATGATTGCTCATCCGTTTGCCAAAGCTGTTTGCTTCGCGGACGCGAATGTGCGGTTTCGCGCGTGATGCCATTGTAGCTCTCCTCATTTCCCCGTCACAAAGATGTCACTAACAGGCGAAGGAGTCAAAGGTCTTTACCAATGATATCGGGGCTGCGTTGTAGCTGTTAAGGCAGACCTAAAAGTTTATGGTTTTGCAGGGAAATTCGCCATTTCGGGCGGAGCATAGCTTGTTCAACCGCTGCGTTTCGGTTAGCTTGATTGGTGATAGTGTTTCCGTTGTCCATGGGTTGAAGAAGGAAATGATCAAATTCCCACTGCTCAAGCGCCAAAATGTCAGTGCCTACCTGCGGCCAAACCAGTTTTAACTCATCGCCCGATTGCTGAACGACAACGCTGCCCGCCTTGGGGCTGATACACACCCAGTCGATGCCGGTGTGGGTGGGCAGAGTGCCATTGCTTTCGATCGCAATTTCGAAACCGCTGGAATGCAACGCATTAACAAGCGCGTCGTCAACTTGCAGCATGGGTTCGCCGCCGGTTAGGACGACATAACGATGTGACTCGCCTTCGCCCCACAAGCCAGTAACTTTGGCGGCCAGCGCGTCGGCATTATAACGCCCACCGTTTTCGCCATCCATGCCGACAAAATCAGTGTCGCAAAACTGGCAGATCGCGGTGGCGCGGTCCTCCTCGCGCCCGGTCCAGAGGTTGCATCCGGTAAAACGCAGAAACACCGCGCGCCGCCCAGCATGCACGCCTTCGCCTTGCAATGTCAGGAATATCTCTTTGACCGCGTAGTTCATGCGTACACCGTGGGGTCGGGAAGGCCTGCATCGACAAAGCCTTTTGCGCGCAACCGGCAGGCGTCGCACTGGCCGCAGGCTTTGTGATTGGCTGTAGGATCATAGCACGACCAGCTCATGCCCGCGTCCAAGCCGAGCCGCGCTGCTTCCATCGCGATATCGGCTTTGCTCTTGTGCAGCAGGGGCGTGTGAATAGTAAAGCCTTCACCTTCAATGCCTGCCTTGGTGGCCAAATTCGCCATCGCCTCGAACGAAGCAATAAATTCGGGGCGGCAATCGGGATAGCCCGAATAATCGAGCGCATTCACGCCGATCCACAAATCGCGTGCGCCGCGTGCCTCGGCAAGGCCAAGGCAGAGCGACAGGAAAATCGTGTTGCGTGCAGGCACATAAGTGACCGGGATCGCGTCGGCCTCTACGCCGTCTTTGGGCACATCAATATCCGCTGTCAGCGCCGATCCGCCAAAGCGGGTTAGGTCAAGCGGCAGGATGATATGTTCGACCGCGCCTAGATGCTTTGCAATCGTGGCGGCGGATTGCAGCTCAATCCGGTGGCGCTGGTTGTAATCGATGGTCAGCGCGATCAGATCATAGCCCGCCTCGCGCGCCAATCCGGCGACGACCATCGAGTCGAGCCCACCGGACAAAAGAACAATAGCCGATTTTGGGGCGGATTTGGATATGTTGGTCATTTTGGAACCTGTCTCTCACCAGAGAGAGGAAAATGGTGCACCCGGAGCGATTCGAACGCCCGGCCCTCAGATTCGTAGTCTGATGCTCTATCCAGCTGAGCTACGGGTGCACGGTGACGCGCTATTAGGTGCGCGCCCTAGGATTCGCAACCCCTATTTTGAAACTTCGGTCGCGCAGCGACCATTCAAAGATTTGTAAAAGAGGCATGAGGGGGTGAGGTGTTGCGCGACCCCTCACTGTCTCTTGCCTCTTTTACACTTTGTTCGATTGGAGTGCCGCTTGCGCGGCAGCAAGCCGTGCGATTGGAACACGGTAAGGTGAGGCGCTGACATAATCGAGGCCTGTCTTCTCACAAAACTCGATGCTCGCCGGATCGCCGCCATGTTCGCCGCAGATGCCGAGTTTGATGTCGGGGCGCGTTGCACGGCCTTTGTTGGTGGCGATTTCGATCAGCTGGCCGACGCCTTCAATATCCAGCGATACGAATGGGTCGCGGGCGTAGATGCCTTTGTCGACATAATGCGTCAAAAAGCGCGCGGCATCGTCGCGGGAAACGCCCAAAGTCGTCTGCGTCAGGTCGTTGGTGCCAAAGCTGAAAAACGCGCCGACTTCGGCTATTTCATCGGCCATTAGGCAGGCACGGGGCAGCTCTATCATCGTGCCGACCAGATATTCGATACGCTTGCCCTGTTCAACAAAGACCGCCTCGGCGGCTTTATCGACAACCTCTTTCATCAGCTCCAACTCGCGGCGTGTGCCGACAAGGGGGATCATAATTTCGGGCACGGGCGCGACGGCAAGCGAACAGGCAGCCTCGAATATCGCCCGCGCCTGCATCTCGTAGATTTCGGGGTAAGTCACGCCCAACCGGCAACCGCGATGGCCCAGCATCGGGTTAAACTCGTGCAGCTCGCTGGCGCGTTGTTTCAGCGTTTCGATGCCAACGCCAGCCGCCGCCGCCACTTCGGCAAATTCGCTTTCCTGATGCGGCAAAAATTCGTGCAACGGCGGGTCGAGCAAGCGGATGGTAACGGGAAGCCCTGCCATCACCTCGAATATTCCGATAAAGTCGGCGCGTTGTTCGGGCAGTAACCGGTCAAGCGCCACGCGGCGACCCTTTTCATCGTCCGCCAATATCATCTGGCGCACAGCGGTAATGCGTGCGGCGTCAAAGAACATATGTTCGGTGCGGCAAAGCCCGATGCCCTCTGCGCCGAAATCGCGCGCAACTTGGGCGTCGTGAGGCGTTTCTGCATTGGCGCGGACTTTCATCCGGCGGGCACCATCGGCCCAGACCATCAACGTGCCGAAATCGCCGACCAGTTCGGGCTGCAATGTTGGCACGGACCCCGCCATTACTTCGCCGGTCGATCCGTCGATGGTGATGATTTCACCTTCGCGGAATTCACGCCCCGATACGCGCAGCACGCGTGCGGACAAGTCGATGGAAAGGCTGCCTGCGCCAGACACGCAAGGCCGCCCCATACCGCGTGCGACGACGGCGGCATGGCTGGTCATCCCGCCGCGTGCGGTCAAGATGCCGGTGGCGGCGTGCATGCCGTGAATGTCTTCTGGGCTGGTTTCGGTGCGCACCAAAATCACGCTTTCGCCCATATCATTGCGGCGTTCGGCGGTGTCAGCGTCAAAGACGATTTGGCCAGAGGCCGCCCCCGGGGATGCAGGCAGGCCTTTGGTCAGCACATCGCGGGGCGCGTCTGGGTCAAGCGTCGGGTGGAGCAACTGGTCGAGCGCCATCGGATCGACGCGGCACACTGCCTCGTCCTGCGTAATCAGGCCTTCCGCCGCCATATCCACCGCGATTTTCAGCGCGGCTTTGGCGGTGCGCTTGCCAGACCGTGTTTGCAGCATCCACAATTGTCCGCGCTCTACAGTGAATTCGATGTCCTGCATATCGCGGTAATGGCGTTCGAGAATGTCGAACACACGCGCCAGCTCGGAGTAAGCATCGGGCATCGCCTCTTCCATGCTCAGCGGCTTGGCTCCTGCGGTCTCCCGCGCGATTTTGGTCAGATATTGCGGCGTGCGGATGCCTGCGACGACGTCTTCGCCCTGCGCATTGATCAGATATTCGCCGTAATAGGCGTTCTCGCCCGTCGCCGGATCGCGGGTGAA
>JANOTI010000154.1:0-2430 GCA_031416255.1 Sphingomonadales bacterium
GGTTCGATGCGGCGTTGCAGACCAAAGCGGTTATCTTGCCAAAGGCCACCCGCGTTTGGGTCACCAACTCCTGCAAACTTTCCTTTGACGAAATGTTGGCCGCAATCGCAATCGCTGTGCCCGCGCCGTGCTTGGCGTTAATCGCTGCCGCGACCTCTTCGCACACGTCAAGCTTGCGGCTGGAAATCACTACCTTGGCGCCATGCTCTGCCATTTCTTCAGCGATAGCCCGGCCAATGCCACGCGACGATCCGGTGATGACGGCGACTTGGCCCGTCATGTCAAAAAGTGACATATCTCTCTCCTTTGCGCGGATTTAAGCGCCCGCTATTTTGGCAAATTTCATCGCGGCCTCGGCCAGCGGCAACACCCGTTCGGACATCGCCTTTGCATGGGTTGAACTCGCTGTACCGTCGATCACGCGCTTTTTAATGCCTTGGATAATTCCGGCTAAGCGAAAGAAATTATAGGCAAAATACCAGTTGAGATCGGGGATACCGTCGCGGCCCGTGGCTTTGCAATAATGCGCTACGACTTCGTCGAGCTCGGGAATACCCAGCTCTTTGCGGTCCACATCCATGACGCCGGAACGTCCGCCATTTTCGGTAACCCACGCCATCGCGACATAGGAAAAGTCGGCGAGCGGATCGCCTAAAGTGGACAATTCCCAATCGAGAACGGCGAGGCACTTGGTTCCTTCACGCTCAAAAATCGCGTTATCAATGCGATAGTCGCCGTGGACGACGCTGACGCGTGTTTGCTCTGGCAAAGTCGCGGGCAACCATTCGATCAGCCGCTCCATATCAGGCATCGTCTCTGTTTCAGACAAGCGGTATTGCTTAGTCCAGCGATCAACCTGACGCCCGAAATAATTGCCGGGCTTGCCGTAGTCTGACAGCCCCGCCGCCTCGACATCGGTGTTGTGCAGCTGTGCCAACACATCGATCATTTCGAAATAGACAGCGCGGCGTTCGGCGGGATTGCTGTCAGGCATTGCGCCGTTCCAGATCGTGCGGCCATCGACCATGCCCATGACGTAGAACCAGCTGCCAACGACGCTATCGTCGGTGCAGACCCCATATTGGCGCGCAACCGGAAAGCCCGTTGTGAACAGCCCCGCCTGCACTTTATGCTCGCGATCTACAGCATGTGCCGAGGGTAACAACTGCCCAAAGGGTTTGCGCCGCAGCACATAATTCCCCGACGCTGCCTCAATCTTATAGGTCGGGTTCGACTGTCCGCCCTTGAACTTCGTCAGATGCAGCGGTCCTTTGAAACGCTCAACATTCGCCTCCATCCATTCGGTCAACTTGGCCTCATCCAGCCTGTCGGTACCCTCAGGCTCAACAGTGCCAACAAAGGCTTCATCGGCGTTGACAACCTCGGTCACTGGTCAAAAACAATGACGCTGCGCGCGCTATCGCCTTTCTTCATTTTCTCGAAGCCCTCGTTGATCGCCTCCAGTGGAATGCGCTCGGCAATGATGCTGTCGAGATCGAGAAGCCCACGCATGTAGAAATCGACCAGACGCGGGATGTCGACAGGGAAGCGGTTGCCGCCCATGATCGCGCCTTGCAGCTTCTTGCCCGACAACAGGTCCATCGCGGATAGGCCGACGCTATGCTGTAACGGCATCATGCCAAGGATCGTTGCTGTGCCGCCGCGCTTCAACGACTTGACCGCCAGTTCGCCCGAAGCGGGACGCCCGACAGCCTCGATCGCATGATCAACACCGCCTTTGGTCAGCGCCAGCACTTGCGCTGCGGCATCATCGGCGAGGGCATCAACAACGTCGGTAGCGCCTAGCTTTAACGCCAGCGCGCGCTTTTCGGGGATCGGGTCGCAGGCGATAATACGGCCTGCGCCTGCAATCTTTGCCGCGTTGATCGTCGCCAGCCCAACGCCGCCACAGCCGATGACAGCAACCGTTTCGCCCGGCGTCACTTTGCATGCATTAAAAATTGTGCCCGCCCCGGTAGTCACCGCACAGCCAATCACCGAAGCCCGGTCGAGTGGCATTTCAGGGTCAATCCGCACGCACGCATGTTCGTGGATTAACATCATTTCGGCATAGGCCGACAGATTGAGCATCTGCGCCACCGGCGAGCCATCGGGCCGCGAAATGCGAGGCGCGTCGCCCGATTTGCGCCGCGTGTCACCGCCAAGGCAAAGCGACATGCGACCCGTCACACAGTACTCGCAATGCCCACAAAACGCCGACAGGCAAGTGACGACAGCGTCGCCGACCTTCACTGTCCGCACTTCGCTACCCACTGCTTCAACGATACCAGCCGCCTCATGCCCCGGCACAGCCGGTAACGCATGCGGATAGGTGCCTTCGATAAAGTGCAGGTCGCTATGGCACAGCCCGCAGGCAGCGGTGCGGATCAGCACCTCATGCGCTTGCGGTTTGGAGATTGAGACACTCTC
>JANOTI010000155.1:0-2765 GCA_031416255.1 Sphingomonadales bacterium
AGGACATGCTCGACCAATTCCTCCAGATGCGCCGCTTCTGCCGCCAGCGCATGGCCCGACGCCTGCGTAATCCGCAGTGCCTCCTCATGCAGTTCAGGCGAGTTAAACCGCACTGCGCCTGCCATCGTCTGCCGATGGGTAAAGCCGCTGCCTGCCGCCATCAACGCATCGCCATTTTTGGCGGGAACCTCGACGAAATAGCCGAGCACACCGTTGTGGCGTATCTTCAGCGAGGTGACGCCCGTCGAGGCCCGATAACGTGCCTCCATAGCTGCCACCGCACTGCGGCCATCGCGCCCGGCGAGCCGCAAGCTATCCAACGCGGCGTCATAGCCTTCGGCGATATAGCCGCCTTGGTTGGCTTCGGTCGGCGGCGTTTGTACAAGAGCGCGGCTGAACAGATCCACCATGGCGCCATGGCCGTCTAAGCTGGGAAGTAGCGCGTCAAGCAACGCCGGCCGCTCCTCCACTGCGCCCAACCGCTCGCGCAATATCCGTGCAGCATCCAGCCCGTCGCGGATCTGGCCCAAGTCTCTGGGACTCCCTCGGCCAGCGACTACGCGCCCCAAAGCGCGCGCAATATCGGGCAGTTGCCGCAACGCTGCTCGCACGCTGTCGCGCAACAATGGCGCATCGTGGAACCATTGCACCAACGCCAACCGTTTTTCGATCTGGCCTTTGTCCATCAATGGCGCAGACAAGTCCGCTGCCAATTGCCGTGCGCCCGCGCCGGTGATCGTCCTGTCAATTTCAGCCAGCAGCGATCCAGCGCGTCCGCCGCCATTCGCGGAACGGGTGATTTCCAAACTATCCCGTGTCGCCTGATCAATCAAAAGATATTGCTGCACTTCACGCCGGATTGGCGCTTTCAGGAACGGCATTTTGCCCTGACCCGCATGGTCTAGGTAAGTGAGCAAGCCACCAGCAGCGGCAAGTTCTGCGCGCGATAGCTTGCCAAAATCTCCTCCGCCGAAATGGCTCGCCAACGCGCCTTGACCCACCACGCTGTCGAAGCCGTCTTTGGGCCGCAATATGGCTCCAGCCGGGATAGCAAAAAACCCTTCCGGAAACACCACCTCGCTCGCCCCAAGCCGCGCAAGCTCTGCCTCCAACGAGGCGGCACTGACACAACTCACTTCAAAATAGCCCGTCGAAATGTCCGCCGCAGCCACCCCAATCTCGCCGCCAGCCTCGGCCAAAGCCACCAACATATTCGATGCCCAGCTGTCGAGCAGACTATCCTCGGTCAGTGTCCCTGCCGTGACAAAGCGGATAATGTCCCGCGCCACCAGCGCCTTATACCCGCCGCGTGCCTTGGCTTGTTCGGGCGTTTCAATCTGCTCGGCAATCGCAACGCGGTGTCCGGCCTTTATCAGCCGCGCCAGATAGCCTTCGGCGGCATGCACAGGCACGCCGCACATCGGGATTGGTGATCCACCGTGTTCGCCGCGAGAGGTTAAAGCAATATCGAGCGTTTGCGACGCGATCCTAGCGTCGTCAAAGAACAGCTCAAAAAAATCCCCCATCCGGTAGAACAGCAAACACCCATCGGCTTTGGCCTTAAGCTTCAAATACTGAACCATCATCGGCGTCGGGGCATCAAGTCCGGGCAGTGCAGCATTTTTCAGCGCAGCATTCTTCGGGGGTCGGGATTCCATGCTGCGTGCATAGTCGCTTGACGTTTCAAGGCAACAGCAGCGCGCTGATGTTTTGTGGAATACTATGCTGCGGCAACAAGCATGCGGGCTTGCGTCTGTCCTACCCTTGCCGCTAGGGCGTCCTTGCATCCCACGAAATTAAGGGCACCGAACATTATGAGCGACAGCGACGTCCAATTTACCGCGCAAGAAGCACTGCTATTTCATTCGCAGGGACGTCCCGGCAAAATCGAAATTGTCGCAACAAAGCCAATGGCAACACAGCGTGATTTAAGCCTTGCTTACTCGCCGGGCGTTGCTGTTCCGGTGCAGGCAATCGCGGACGATCCGTCCACCGCGTATGATTACACCGCCAAGGGGAACCTCGTCGCCGTGATTTCCAACGGCACAGCAATTCTTGGCATGGGCAATTTGGGCGCGCTTGCGTCAAAGCCGGTGATGGAGGGTAAAGCCGTCCTTTTCAAACGCTTCGCGGATGTCGATTCCATCGATATCGAGGTGAATACCGAAGATGCGCAGCGTTTCATCGATGCCGTTGAATTGCTGGAGCCAACATTTGGCGGGATCAACCTGGAAGACATTGCTGCGCCTGATTGCTTCGTAATCGAACAGGCACTGCGTGAACGCATGAACATTCCGGTGTTTCATGACGATCAGCACGGAACCGCGATCATTACCGCCGCTGGCCTGATTAACGCCTGCATGTTGACCGGGCGCGAATTGAAAGACATCAAGATCGTCTGCAACGGCGCGGGGGCGGCAGCGATTGCCTGCACTGAACTGCTCAAGGCGATGGGCGTGCAGCATAACAATGTTATTATGTGCGATCGCAAAGGCGTGATTTATCAGGGTCGCCTCGATGGGATGGACCAGTGGAAATCGGCGCATGCTGTGCCCACTGAAAAGCGCACTTTGGCCGAAGCTGTTGTTGGCGCTGATGTGTTCCTCGGGCTGTCCGCTGCGAACATGATGACCAAGGATATGGTCCGTTCAATGGCGCCGCAGCCGATTATTTTTGCGATGGCGAATCCCGATCCCGAAATCACCCCGCCCGATGCGATGGAGGCGCGGCCCGATGCGATTGTCGCAACAGGGCGTTCGGATTAT
>JANOTI010000156.1:0-2805 GCA_031416255.1 Sphingomonadales bacterium
GCCAAGGGGCTTTTCCACAAAGCGATTACCATGTCGGGTCAGCAAGTCACTGCTTCCGGCCCACTCAACGCCACCAAACGCGCAGAGGCTTTCCTGGAGAAACTAGGTAAGGGCGTCGACCCCGCGAACGCGCCTGTCGAACAGCTGATCACTGCTCTGTCCGCCATTGATCCAATCCTAGGCGGCGGCCTGTATATGGGGCCGGTTATGGATATGCGGAACTTACATCGCCATCCGTTTTGGCCCGATGCCGCGCCGCAATCTTTGGGTATTCCGATGATGCTGGGCAACACAGTGTCGGAGACACGCGCCTTTTATACAGCCGATAGCAAGCAGCTGGCAGGGCTGAACTTTGATAATCTGGCGCAGCGCATCGCTACCGAAATGCGGATTGATGCGCATCCCGAATGGGTGGTTGGCGCATTCCGCGCGCGTTATCCCGATGCAACCCCGCTGAATTTATTCCACCGCATCGTCACCGCCGCGCGCAGCTGGCGCGGCCAGATTGAGGAAGCCGAAGCTCGCGCCCGCGCAGGCGCGCCTGCGTATGTCTATCAGCTGGACTTTAAGGATGCTAAGCACACCGACGATATCGGCCTTGCGTTCGGAACGATGCCGAACCCGAGTGCCGCGCAGAAGGCGATGAGCGCGCGGATGATCGAGGCGTTTGTGCGTTTTGCCCGCACCGGCAATCCCGGCTGGAGTAGCTATGATCTGCAAGCGCGAAACACGATGGTCTTCGACACCAACAGCCGCGTGGTAAGCGACCCGCGCCAATGGGAACGCGAATTGTTTGCGCGTATTCCCTATGTGCAGCCCGGGACGTAAGCCGACTTATGGCTGATTGTTCGGATAGCTCACAATAATCGTCAGCGGCTCGTCGCCAATTTGCGCAAGGCCAACCACCGCATCCTTATACAAATACGCTGCCATGCCGGGGGTTAGCCGCTTTGTAAGGCCGTCGCTGGTGACATCGCCTTCGCCCGACAGGACGTAATATACCTCGTCATGCGCAATAGGGTGCAGACCGATAGCGGCCCCTTTGTGCAGCACGCGTTTGCGGAACTCCATCGCGCGCGGCTGGGGCGCAGCGTCGCTGATCCGGTGCGCGGTGGACATGCCGATCGCCCCGTGCGGCGGCGGCTCTTCGCGCTTTACCTCTTCCTCATGCACCACAACCATTGCGGGCGCAGCGGTGGCGAGCAGCAACGCAAAGATCATTGCCGCATACTCCGGTCACGCGGGCTCAGCGATTCTTGAGGCCCGCGTTTTTGTCCCGGATAGATTCCAGATTTGGGCTCCATCGTGTTCAGTTTCCACTCGGCCTCGACAAAGGGCGCTTTGGTCGGCTTTACCACGCCAAAGCCGCCGACTTCGCTTTCATCGTCAATCACTTCACCGCGCCCCTCGGCGATGAAAAACAGCACGCGAATGTCATGCGCGTCGCGGTCCCATGGCCGCGCGCCTGCCAAAGCGAGCACATGCGTTTCGACATCGCGCGACGGCAATACGGAAAGTCCCGGCCACCAGCTGACCGGCTTTTTCGAAACGATCAGCTTGGCATGCGTTTCGCCGTATCGGCCAAAGGCGGGGAGCGCTTTGCCAAATTTATCGACCGCCAAATTGTCCTTTGCATAATACAGCAAATCACCGTCGCCGCCGAGCATCAGGAACGGCAAATCCGCCTCTGTCGATGGCCCGCCGCGCATAACATTGCCGACTGCACTCAATTCGCCGGTAACATAAGGCTGCCCCGCCCATTCAAGCGCCATTAGGTTGTAATGCACAGCGCGTTTTTGCGGATCATAAATCAGGTTGTTCACCATCGATGCCTGCGCGCCGCCCTTAAACAACGGGTGGCGTTCGACATTATGCGCCCAGATGTTGCGGTAGAACAATATGCCGCTGGTGTTGTCATGTACAAGCGACCCTTTGCTGTGTTCGCCTTTGGGATGGCTGCTATCGGCAAGTCCCTCGGCGGCGAGATTGTAGCTAAAAGTGATGTTGCGGCTGGTTCCATCGCGCCATTCTTTCGGCGTGCTTCCGGTAAAGCGCGGGCCGCTGGCGGACATATTCTCGTCTATCCCCCACATGAAGCTGTTGTGATCGAGGATGACATTGCGCGCGCTGACGGTCGAAATCGAATCGGCTTCCCAGCCGCTCAATTTCGGCGAGCCTGCTGCCCCTGTGCGCACGCGGATATGGCGGATGATGATGTCGTGTGACTTTACGTCGATGCCGCCTTTGATGATTGTGATGCCCGGCGAAGGCGCGGTTTGCCCGGCGATGGTCAGGAATGGCTCCTTGATTTCAAGACTAGTTTTACCGAGGTCGATTTGTCCCGCGACTTCAAACACTACGATCCGTGGGCCTTTGGTCTCAATCGCGGCTTTCAGGCTGCCCGGACCATCGGCGTTCAAATTGGTGACGCGGAGTATCTGTCCGCCGCGACCACCCACAGTTTCGCTGGCCCACCCAACTGCGCCGGGAAAGGCCGGCTCCATAACCGTCTCCGCGATGGCGGCATCTGCTGCGATAGTCAGCCCCGACAAAGTGAGACCAAAAAGCAACAATTTCCGAGCAAGCATAACAATCTCCTTGCATGCATCTTGACACGAACCCAATCCGGCTTCAATGTCTAAATGACACCGGTTACCTTTGCAGAAAAGGGCCGGTTCATTGTCTGGCGAATGTCGCCGAATTTCAAGGTTTTCGGGCAATAGCTGCGCAGATAGCTGGCCCAACAGGAGATGATGCGTTGGCCTCCACCGCATTGCGAATCGAAAAGACACCGGTGTCAAGCAC
>JANOTI010000157.1:0-4510 GCA_031416255.1 Sphingomonadales bacterium
GCATCGGGGCCTACAACTTCTATCTTGCCCAAGGTCGAGGCATCGAAAATACCGAGCGATGACCGTACAGCAACACATTCGCGGTTAACCGCCGCATGCATATCCTCGCCGTTCCGAGGGAAGTACCGCGCGCGCCGCCACTGCGCGACCAGTTCAAAGACGGCTCCGTTTTCCTGCGCCCAGCCATCGATATTGGTCGTTCGGGTCGGTTGGAACAACGCGCCTTTGGCATGGCCTGCCAACGCACCAAATGTCTGCGGCGTATAGGGTGGGCGAAAACTTGTCAGGCCGATGTCGGGAACAGGCTTTGCCAGTGCCGCTGATGCAATTTGCAAGCCATTCAGGTTTGATGTCTTGCCCTGATCGGTTGCCATACCGTTGGTGGTGTAGCGCTTGATATGCTCGATAGAACGAAAGCCCTCGCGCACCGCGAGCTTGATATCTTTCGCCGTCACGTCATTTTGGAAATCAACAAAGGCTTTTATGCGGCTTTGGTCTTTGGGCGTCGGCAAAGCATCAATGATCGCGCCTTTGCCAAAATCCCAATTGCCTGAACAGGCCCCGACGCAACCTACATTTTCATTCGGCTGATCGGGCACATAAGCGCCCAGATCATCGCGCCATTTCAAGCTGCCTTTGCTGTGTGACCAGAGATGCACACTTGGCGTCCAGCCTCCTGCCATAAGGAGTGCGTCGCACGCGATAGTCTTGTCGCCAGTAATTTTGATCGCTTTGACGCAGTGCCTGCCATTCACGCCGATGACGCTGTGGTTGATGTGGACGTTGATACCCAGCCGTTCCGCCTCAACCAACAGCACCGTATCGACGTTGCTCCGCACATCAACGATCGCCGCTATGCCAACACCCGCCTTGGCCAATGCAAACACGTCGTGCCAGCCGCTGTCATGCGCGGCCATGAGCGCCACCGATTTGCCGACAGCGACGCCATAACGATTGGCAAAAACTTTGGCAGCGGAGGACAGCATCACACCCGGCGTATCATTTCCGTCGAACACAAGCGGCCGTTCAATCGCCCCTTGAGCAAGAATGACTTCACCGGCCCGTATCCGCCATAATTTCTCCCGCGGGCCATGCGCAATTTCGGGCAGATGATCGGTCAAACGCTGAACCACGCCGATGAAATTATCGTGATAATAACCGAATGCCGTCGTGCGTATCAGGATCGTCACATTCGGCGCTTCTACCAGCGCTCTAAGACTTCGTTCTAGCCACGGCCATAGGGCCGGATCAGCCAAAGCGCCGCCGCCAAGTTCATCCTGCTCATCGATCAGGACGATCCGCTTGTTCGTCCCCATAGCCTCCAATGCAGCGTCAATCCCGGCAGGCCCAGCGCCGACAATCAACAGGTCGCAATGCGCATAGGTTGCCGCATACATGTCGGGATCTTCTTGGGTCGGCGCATCGCCAAGCCCCGCCATTTTGCGGATCGCTGGCTCGTACACTCTGTCCCAAAAAGAGCGCGGCCACATGAAGGTTTTGTTATAAAAGCCAGCTGGCAAAAACATCCCCAGCCGGTCGTTGATAGCGCCAAAATCCGTTTTCAACGACGGCCACCGATTTTGACTAACTGTATTCAACCCATCGTAAATTTCCACGCCTGTTGCGCGCAGATTTGGGGTGAAGCGGCCCGGTCCGCGATCAACGGAAACCAACGCGTTGGGTTCCTCACTACCCGCCGCCATGACCCCGCGTGGACGGTGATATTTGAAAGAGCGGCCAAACAGTGTGACACTGTTTGCCAACAAGGCTGACGCTAAAGTATCGCCTATAAAGCCTTGATAAGTCTTTCTATCAAAGCGGAATTCAACACGCTGGCTACGGTCAATCCGTCCACCCGATTCCAGACGATAACCACTCATCGGCGCGGCTCTCCGGCTTTGTAAGTCGCCTCGAACTTATCGGTCACCGTGTCGCGCACCGCGTTAAAAAAGCGCCCACAACCGTGGACATGCCGCCAACGTTCATGATGCCGCCCGCGTGGATTGGCGCGGATGAAAAGATAGGCTTCCCACTCTGCATCGCTTTGGCTGGCAGTGTCTAATGGCCGCGCAATATGCGCTTGTCCGGCATTGGCGAACTCAATCTCGGGGCGCTTTTCGTCGCAATAAGGGCAGTGGATCAGGATCACTTCAGTGCGCCACCGCCGCTGCCGCGGCTTCGTCTATCAACCGGCCATTACGGAAACGATCGAGGTTAAACGGCGCGTTGATCGGATGCGGTTCGTCCTTTGCCATCGTGTAAGCCAGCAAATCTCCTGCCCCCGGTGTCGCCTTAAAGCCGCCGGTTCCCCAGCCGCAATTGACATAAAGACCTGGCACCGGCGTCTTACCCAATATCGGCGAACGATCCGGCGTCACATCGACAATGCCGCCCCAAGTCCGCAACATCCGCATCCGCCGGTAAATCGGAAAAATCTCGCAAATCGCCGCCAAAGTGTGCTCGACGATGTGAAGCGCGCCGCGTTGCGAATAGCTAACATATTGGTCGGTCCCCGCGCCGATCACCAGCTCGCCTTTGTCCGATTGGCTCATATAGGCATGCACAGTGTTCGACATCACAACGCAGGGGAAAGTCGGTTTGACCGGCTCGGAAACGAGTGCCTGCAAAGGATAGCTTTCCAGCGGAAAGTCCAGCCCCGCCATCTGCATCACGACCGAAGAATTTCCCGCTGCCGATACGCCGACGCGGTTGGATGCAATATAGCCGCGCGTGGTTTCGACACCTTGAACCGCACCATCAGCCCCACGCCTTACGCCCGTAACGGCGCAGTTCTGGATGATATCAACGCCCAGCGCCGCCGCCGCCCGCGCATAGCCCCACGCAACCGAGTCATGCCGCGCTGTGCCGCCGCGCCTTTGCAACGCCGCCCCCAGCACCGGATGCCGCGCCTCGGGTGAAATACTCAAAGGCGGGCAATACGCCTTGGCTTCCTCGGGTGTCAGCCATTCATTATCAACACCGTTCAGCCGGTTGGCATGGATATGCCGCTGGAGGCTCTGCACATCATGCACATTGTGCGCGAGCATCATCACGCCGCGTTTGGAATACATGACGTTGTAGTTCAGTTCCTGGCTCAGCCCGTCCCACAGCTTTACCGCGTGGTCATACAGATGCGCACTTTCGTCATACAGATAGTTGGAGCGGATGATCGTGGTGTTGCGCCCGGTATTGCCACCGCCGATCCAGCCTTTTTCCAGCACTGCAACATTGGTGATTCCATATTTCTTGGCGAGATAATAAGCCGCCCCCAGACCATGCCCGCCGCCGCCAACGATGATCGCATCATAAGCAGGCTTTGGCGCGGCATCGGGCCATTGCTCGGGCCAATCTTTATGGCCACTGAGCGCTTTGGCGAAGAGGGAAAAGGCGCTGAAGCGGGTCATACAAGCGCCGCCTTTGCCGCTGACACATAGAAATCCTTGAAATCCTCAACCAGCTTTTCTTCGGCAGCATAGGGTCCCTGTTTATAGCCATCATTGGCGATACCATGGTGGTTGATGCTGGAAAAATGCCCATCCTGCTCATTAGTTCTGCGCCACAATGCGGCCAGATGATCGGGGCCGTAATCCACGCCTTCGACGGCATCTTCGTGCACCAGCCAGCTCGTTCGCAGTAACGTTTTGTCCGCCGCTATCGGCGTCAACGAAAATGTAACGACATGATCGCAGCAGAAATGATGCCAGCTATTGGGTTGAGTCCAGACCGACAGGCTTGATGTTTCGGGTTCGGCAAAGGGTCCGATCAATTTCTGACAGGCCAACTTACCGTCTATCGATTGCGTCACTGCGCCATTAGCCAGCGCCAGCCGCGCAATCCGGTGCCACCAGCCCTCGGGAAACTCGATCAGGTCATGGCCGATACCAAGTGCTTTCCACTCCTTATGTTTAGCCGCATCATCCGGCGCGTCCTTGCCAAACCCAGTAGTGCCCAGCACGCTAATCAGTTCGGGGTGCCCCGCATCACAGTGGTAACATTCACGGTTATTTTCCATCACCAATTTCCAATTGGCGTCTTCGATATAATCATCCTGCACCGCGACTTTCAGCTTTTCGAGGTCATAGACTGCAATCTGATCCGCAATATCGGATTTCACCCGGTCAATTGGCGGCGGATTATCCGCCATGCAAATGAAAATCAGCCCACCAACATTTTCCAGCGCAACGGGATTGAGGCTGTGGTCCGCTTTGTCAAAATCATCCGCCATGCTGCGTGCGGCGAGCAAATTACCGTCCAACCCATAGGTCCATTGATGATAAGGACACATCAATCGCGGCGCACGTCCGCGCTGTTCGAGGCATATTTTCGAACCACGATGCCGACAGCTATTCCAAAAAGCCCGCACTTCGTTGTCGCGCCCACGCACGATAATGATCGAATTGTGCGCCAGTTCAAACACGAAAAAATCGCCCGGGTTTTTCACATGTGCGGCGGTGCACGCATAAAGCCAGACCGATTTCAGCATCACCTGTGTGTCGAATTCGAACGCCTC
>JANOTI010000158.1:0-6351 GCA_031416255.1 Sphingomonadales bacterium
TGCTTATCCCGATTCTTAATGACAAGCCGTTCTTTAACGAAGTGACTGCCAGTCTCGGCTATCGCTATTCGGATTATAATAGTTTCGGCGGCCAACATACGTACAAAGCGGATCTGGTTTGGCGTCCGGCGGATATAGTCCTGCTGCGCGGCGGTTATTCGCGGGCGATCCGCGCTCCAGGTCTGGGAAATCTATTCGGGCCTACATCGGTGTCCCAGTTGCCTATCGGCGTTGGCCCTGGTGCTGGCGATCCCTGCGCCGTCGGAAGCATATTTCGGACTGGCGCGTCCGCCAGTCAGGTGCAGACGCTGTGTATCGCGCAAGGTGTGCCGTCTTTACTTTATCCAACCTACACATTGGGTAGTGCAACGGTCGCAGGACAAGATGGCAGCAACCCGAACCTAACGCCGGAAAAAGCTACGACGTATTCGTTCGGAGCCGTGCTTACTCCCCAGATCAGCAGCCCGTGGTTTGACAGGCTGCAACTGTCGGTCGATTATTACAACATCCGCCTTAAGGATGCGATCGGGACGCTATCGTTAACCGACATACTCCCGCGCTGCTTTAACTCCGATGGGGTAAGTAATCCGACCTTCTCGCTGAACAACCCGTTCTGCGACCGGATCACGCGTAACACTGCCACCGGAGAAATCGCGCTGGGGCGGCAGGGACTGTTCAACTTTGCGACCTTCACCGTCAGCGGAATTGATGCCCAGCTCAATTGGCGCATCGCTCTGGAGGCTTTCGGCCTCTCGCCTGATGCAGGTCACCTGACGGTAAACAGCACGGCATCGTACCTTCGCCAATACACGGTAGCCGGACTGCTTGGTTCGCCAACCTTTAATTACGCCGGAACCGCCGGATTCGGCGGCGTTGGCGGCGGGATCTCGCATCCCAAGTGGAAGGTAAATACCAGCCTGACCTATGATAACGACGATTTTGCAGCTACTTTGGTCTGGCGGCATATCTCGCGGCAGATCCACTCCGATTTATTGGCAAATCCGGCCTCACTCACTCCGGCAGTTTCGGCCTACAACTATCTGGACGCTAACGCCCAGTTTAAAGTTGCGGACCGCTTCACATTGGGTGTCGGTGTTTCGAACCTGACCGACAAGCGTCCGCCGTTTATCAGCGCGGCGCCGCTAACTACCGATGCAGCAACCTACGATGTGATCGGCCGCACATTCTTCGCATCGATCAAAGCGAAGTTCTAAATCAGGAGTAAAAATATGAGCGTTTCACCCGATAGCTCCACGTCGTTGGGGCGACAGGTGGGACGCTCAGCTTTTGGCATCGATGCCCAGGCCTATGACGATGCCCGTTCCGGCTATCCGGCAGAACTTTTCGATCTGCTTGCAAGCCAAACGGTGTCGATGCCGAGGGTCGCAGAGATCGGCTCCGGCACCGGCATTGCTAGTCAAGGGTTGCTTGGGTTGTCACCGTCTGAACTGACCTTGATCGAGCCGGATCGGCGGCTGTGCGATTTCCTGGAAACGCGATTTTCCCGCCCCGACACCCGCGTCATTTGCGCACCCTTCCCCGATGTCGAGATTGAAGGCGAATTCGACCTTATCGCGTGCGCTGCCGCGTTTCACTGGATGGAACCCGCGCCAGCATTGGCTAAGATCCAGTCGCTGCTAGCGCCGAGCGGTCTCTGGGCGATGTGGTGGAATAGCTACTTCGGCCATGGCGAAGCCGACGCATTCGCCGAACAAGTAAGCCGAATACTATCCGAAGAAGGCGTTGTCCTGCCCCCATCCTATGTTGGCTCCAAACACTACGCTTTTGATGCCGAGCATCATATCGGCACGTTGCGCGACGCAGGACTTAAAGAGATCGAGCACGTCGTTTTTCGCACGCCTAGGACGTATACATCGTCCCAAGCCCGACAGCTCTTTCAGAGTTTTTCGTTTATCCGCGCGCTGGACGATGATCATCAACAAAAGGTTCTGGATCGAATTGCAACAACGGTAGACAGCAACTTTGAAGGCACCGCGCCAAGTTTTTACGCAACTTCGTTGTTTGTGTCGGCCGTTTAAGGCGTTGGTCAACATGACAAACCCTGTGTCTGTTATTTCGCTCGAGCGGCGAGCAGCCCCTCGACAACACTGAGACGCTAGAAAGTGTTCCGCCAGCCCTGCGGCTGGACCTTCGGACCATGCTGCAGATCGCCGGGCGGGCGGTAGGAATCGAACCTACACTCCTCTCGGGACGGAATTCTGAGCCGACATGAACAGTTGGCGGTTTTCATGGGACGCGACCTCGTGTCTCAGCGTCGGCTTCGTTAGCGGGAACCGCCCTTGCCGACGAGGGCGTCTCGAACGTCCGCTTTCTGGGCTATTACCATGAAAGCTGCCTGTCAGGACACGACAACATTGCGGACATAAGGGCGTAATCGTATGTTCCGCCCAAGGAGAATTGCTTTGCCCTACTTTCTTGCCACAATGACGCACCCGGACGGTGAAGGCTGGGGTCAGCATGTCTCTGCACATGTTGCCTTCCTCAACCGCCTCATCCACGCCGGACATATTCTCGTGTCCGGGCCAGTCAGCGGCCTAGGGAAGCGGGCTGGTTTCATTATCATGACAGTGGCCAACATCTCCGAAGCTCGCGACCTCATTGCGCAAGACCCGTTCGCGGTAGAAGGATTGATTGACGAGCTTACGATTTTGGAGTGGACCCCGATGTTTGGCTCGCTCTCCGGGACTGCGCCAGCAGTCAACAGTTGAGAGACGAGTCCGCTACCCACAACGTTTCGGCCGAACAGGCTAGTGGTCGACAGCCCTGAAACTGGTCATTCATGGGTTCCTCAACCCCGCTGAACGAACGGCCGGTTTTGACGACTAAGTTTGGATCAGTGAACGGCGGCAATGTTTGCGGTAGCTGCCTGTGCGGAGCCGGGCATTGTGGACGTCGGCCATCCTTGCTTTTACTCTAAAAGCGGAATGTAAGGACACGAAAAACCTTCCCGGCTTTACTCGATTTAATCTGACAGAGTGATTGAAATCATCAATTTCCCCTCGCTATCTGCATACTTCGACTGCCGTTTTCGAACTCGATGACACCCTTCTGTTCACGATATCCGACATTTCCGCGCATTCAATCATATTCTCGGCCTGCACATCCAACATGGAGGTGCATTGTTTCCAGCATTTGTCGATCGCGTCATCATTAGCTATAACGCGCATGCATGACCCGTAAGCGCAACCCCAAGGATACGAACGCAACTGAACCCTTTCAGATATTTGGCTGGCACCTGTCTGGCTTGAGGCTCGTCATTTTGGGAGCAATCGGCGGTGTAATACTTACGGTTGCTGGAAATGTCGCAACCGCGGCATATTCGGAATGGCGTACATCCATCAATGAGCAGCTCGCCGCAGCACGACAGGCAGGCAGGCAGGCAGGCAAAGATTATGAGGCGCTTGGCGACGTACCGCGACGTGCAGGCGAATTTATTTCAACTCAAAATGATGGCTCTGCGGATGATGTGAGATCGGTTGCGCGCCTGTTACGCTCTATGATGATGGATATGTCCAATAATCGTTACACAGCAGATCAGTTTCAAAGTGCCATAGGCGGACGGGCGAAATACTGGCAGCACGCTTTCGACATTTTGGCTAACCATAAGTCACCTGTCGCCAATGAATTTAGTGAAGGCGAGCGCGAGCTTTTCAAATCGCTGACAAAGGATCTCGAAATCGCAAGCCAGCCTGAAGCTGACGATGTGGGCACAGCCTCAATGGAGAATGCCGCCGCAGCACAAGATAGACGGCAGCTACCGGCTTATCGATAATAAAATGTACTAATCGTAGTGGCCGCACGATCGCTAGGCCGTCGACGACGCAGAAGCGGCACATGGAAGTGACCGATTTTTGGGCACGTCTTGATAAACGCAATTTCAGCCCGCTCTCAGTCGACTAATATCTGCTGCCCACGACCTCCAGCTTGGCACCGCTTAGCTCGGCCTACAAAAGCAGCCGTAGACAAGCGGGACTATGCGAACTGAACAAACGGCAGGTTTCATAACGCGCGATTGGCTAACTAAACGGCAGCTATGTTAGCGATTCCCGCCACGTCCCTCTCGAAACCGTCACAGCCAAAATTCGCGCAGAGACCCGGGCCAATTCAGGCCGATTCAGCGCACTTTTTTCTTCGGGTAGAGACCATTAAATTGCAGATTCCGAGCCAAGAAATCCCAGAATTCTGGGGTTTTCGGTGTCGAGGTACAGTCCACAATTTTAAAGACAATATGTCTGGAGGCCCGAGCCGGAATCGAACCGGCGTGCGAGGATTTGCAGTCCTCTACGTCACCACTCCGCCATCGGGCCTCGGACATCGACTTAAGCAGAAATACGCTTTGTCTGTGGTGCAGAGGGGCGCAAATAGCTGCACTGTTGCTGTTATGCAATGCTGTGATGCAATTCATAAGGTCAAAATCAGCATTTCGTCCGAATCTTGCTTGGCCTTTATGCCAACGCCTTCTAGAAGCTGTGCCTCAAAGACTGTATTGCTTATGCAACACGGTTCTGCCATATCATTGCAGGCAATGGGTTTTATGACACTTTTACCGCAATCTGAAGAAATGCGCCGCAACATGGTTGATAGCCAATTGCGAACCAGTGGTGTCAACACGCCATGGATATTGGCGGCTATGCTCGCCGCGCCAAGAGAAGCGTTTGTCACAGGCGACGGTAGCAGCGCCTATATGGACCGGTCGGTTCCGCTTGGTGCTGGGCGGATGTTGAATCCACCTCTCGCGGCTGGACAAATGCTGCAACTGGCTGAAATTGTACCGCATGATCGCGTTTTATTGGTCGGCGCGGGTACAGGCTATTTGGCCGCATTGATCGCAGGCCGCGTAAAGACGCTGGTCGCAGTCGAAGAAGCCGCAGCGTTGGCGGATCAATTTGCGAGCAACCTTCCTATGGCAACTTTGGTGCGCGGACCGCTGTCTGCAGGTGCCCCGGAATACGCCCCTTACACGCTAATCCTGATTGACGGATCGATCGAGATATTGCCAGACGCATTGGCTGATCAACTGGCCGATGGCGGACGAATCGTTGCTGGTACCAAAGATGGTCTGGTCACTCGGCTTTCCATAGGCATAAAACGCGGCGCGCATTTGGCACTTCGTCCTGTCGCTGACATGGAAATTGCACCGCTTCCCGGCTTTGATCGCATCAAAGAGTTTGTGTTTTGAGGTACGGGCTGGCTTTTGTTCTTGGTGCCAGCGCCTTGGCGCTTGCGCTGCCATTGCAAGCTGAATCGCTGCGCGGTGCTTTGACCGAGGCCTATATTAGCAACCCAACGCTGACAGGTGCACGGGCCGGACAGCGCGCCACCGACGAAACTGTCGCTATTGCCAAAGCGCAAGGCAGGCCAGATGCGACAGGCACAGCGAGCTATACCGAACTTTTTCCCCGGTCCGACGGAACCAACTTTTCGCCTGACAGGCTGCTCACTGGTCGCATTGATATGACGGTACCAATCTACACCGGCGGGGCCGTAAAAAACGGCATTATGGCCGCAGAAAACCGGGTGCAGGCGGGGCAAGCAGGGTTGCGCGCTACCGAAAGCGCAATTTTTTCTGCCGTCGTTGGCGCCTACATGGATGTGATCCGTGACGAGTCGATTGTTGCGCTGAACCGCGCTCAGGTCGGAGTGTTGCAAGTTAATTTGGAAGCCACAAAGGACCGGTTCGAAATTGGCGATTTGACCCGTACCGATGTCGCCCAATCCGAGGCGCGGTTACAGCTAGCAATCAGCAATATGGAAGGCGCGCGCGCCAACCTGATTCGGTCCAAAGAGCTTTATATACAACTGGTAGGCCGCGCGCCCGACGGTCTGGAAGCCCCGCCACCTCTGCCTAATTTGCCTGCGACTCCTGATGACGCAGTGAAGGTAGCGCTGGACGCCAATCCCGATCTGATTGCATCACGCGAGTTTCGCGAGGCGGCCTATTTCGACCGGCGCGGCGCCAATGCCAGCCGGCTGCCGCAAGTCGCCGGTTTTACCGGTGGCAGCTATTCGAACAACCTGGGTAGTATCGATCCGGGAACGCGTCCTGCTTTTGACACCAGCAGCAGCTCTGCCCAAATCGGAGTAAGGGCGACGTTGCCTTTGTATCAGGGCGGACAGCCAGCTGCGCAAATCCGGCAAGCGCAAGCGCGTTTGGGCCAAGCACAAGAGCAGGAAATCGCCGCTGAACGTGAGGCTATCGCCCAAACGCGTGCGGCTTATGCCAGCTGGCGTGCCTCGCTTCAGGTGATTGCTGCGTCAGAACGCGCCGTGTCTGCCAATGAATTGTCGCTGGAGGGAACGCGCGCCGAAAACAGCGTTGGTAACCGGACG
>JANOTI010000159.1:0-4264 GCA_031416255.1 Sphingomonadales bacterium
CAACAGCCGCGGGTTTGCCGGTGTTGCGCGAATGGGCGTTAGCCGTAAAGCGGCAATTGACAGTCCATGCGCGGTTTCAGCGTCTGTCAAAAACAAGGCCGGGCGAATGAGGGAGTAAAGCATATCCGGCATATGCAACGCTCGCCGCATGCTTGCAATTGGCGGAATAAGATTTGTCGTTTGGTCGATTAACTTTCTTTTGGACGAAAATGTCAAACATTTGGGTGGCTCATGGCGATTCTGTGCAAGAAGTTGCAACAATAGATCTCCATAGAACTTGTGCGACCCGAAGGGCTCCCGTCTTTGACTAAAGCCCTTAAACTACGAAGACCTGTCATTAAGACAGGTCTTTTTTTTGTCCGCTTCCATGGTACACTACGCGCGGATGGGGACCAGAAATGATTGACCTGCAATATAGGGCGCCGCACAGCGCACTGGCCGCTTTTGTATCGTCATTTTACCGGTTCGAATATCAAGGTCCGGCCATGACCGAATTGGAGCGCGCCGACCGCGCCCAGTTTCGTATCCTGCTTCATGGCAGCGGGCAGTATCATTTCATCGATGGCACAGAATGCCCAACATATCCTGTGACACTTTTAGGTCCAACGACCGCCGCCATGCATACCAGTACAGCTGGCCCGACAATCGTATTTGGCTGGGGCATGACGCCCGCTGGCTGGGCTGCGTTAATGGGCAAAGCTGCGGGCGACTGGGTCGATAAGGCGTTCGACGCACGCGAAATTTTTGGCGATGCGCTTAACAACTTGCAGCAACAGCTGATCGATGCGCTAGACATCGAGCAGCAGTTTGCAATTGGGCAAGCGGCAGCCGCAGAAATTTTTGCGACGTCTGACACTGCACCATTTGAATTCACCAAAATTGTTGACCAATGGCTGCTGAACGATGCCGAACACGCAATCGACGCACTCGCCGCCGCCACGGGTCTATCGCCGCGCCATTTGGAACGTTTAACCAAACGCTATTACGGCATGCCGCCAAAGAAGCTGGCAAGAAAATACCGGGCGGTACGTGCTGCTCATAAACTGTCGGTGGGCGACAGCCTGACGGACACGGAATTGGGACTATCTTTTTACGACCAATCGCACCTGATCCGCGAAATCAAACAGTTCACAGGGCTTACCCCTACCGAACTAAAGGAAGGCACTTCCCTATTGACCGAAGCAACGATGCGCGAACGCGGAAAGTTGGGTGATAGCGTTAGTCCCTTAATTTCGGAGAGCTAGTCGGCGGCGTAGCAGGCACAGCTGATACGGCTTTGCGCCGCCGCAAATTGGCACGCAGCGCCTCGGCAAGGCGATCGTCGCGGCTTTTGTTGTCTTTAGGCTTCATTCTGATAGCGTTGCCAAATTCATTTTCGCAACGCAAGCGGCTTGACATATGGGCGGTGCCTACGCATAGGCCCGCCTTTCTTGGGGCACGCTGCTGTAGCTCAGTGGTAGAGCGCGTCATTGGTAATGACGAGGTCGGGAGTTCAATCCTCCCCAGCAGCACCATTCCCCCGTACAGGGCACGAGCACGATGAATTCTGTTAGCAGCAACGATGCGGCAGAGCCGAGCTTCCTTAGCCCTCGCGTCTTTTTTCCATTCATGCTGGTGTCGCTGATCTGGGGTTCAACGTGGTTTGTGATCCGTGACCAGTTGAACGTTGTTCCCGCGAGCTGGTCCGTTACCTACCGCTTTGCCATTGCCGGGGCTGGCATGTTCATAATAGGCGCAATCATGCGTCTGCCGTTCAGGCTCGATCGCCGCGGCATGCTATGGACAGCGATACTGGGCGTCATGCAATTCGCGCTGAATTTCAACTTTGTGTATGAGGCCGAGCACCACATCACCTCCGGTCTGGTCGCGGTAATCTTTGCGCTATTAATTGTACCAAACGCTTTGCTGGCAAAGTGGTGGCTAGGCCGCGAAATAGGCCGGCCTTTCATCCTAGGCAGCATCGTTGCGTCGATTGGTGTCGCGTTGCTGATGGTCCAGGAATATCGCGCTGCGCCCGTGGGCAGCACTGCCGTTTTGATAGGAACCAGCCTGACACTTGTTGCTGTGTTGTCAGCTTCATTCTCCAACGTTTTTCAGGTTCTGCCGCATATTGCACGCTTTCCCACAATCACGATTTTAAGCTGGTCGATGCTCTGGGGAACAGTGTTCAATTCCGCTTGGGCGTGGTTCAATTATGGTCCGCCATTCCTTGACCCGCGCCCATCCTATCTGGGTGGGCTGATGTATCTCGGCATCGTTGGCTCTGTCATTACCTTTCCGCTCTATTTCCGTCTGATCCGCGACATCGGCCCGGGCAAAGCCGCCTATACCGGTGTACTCATTCCAGTCATCGCTATGCTGTTGTCCACCCTGTTCGAAGGCTATGTATGGACGCCACTTGCCATAGGCGGCGCGCTGTTTGCAACGGCGGGGTTGGTTATCGCAATGCGCCCACGCTAGAACTCTAGCTTTCTGAAATTGGACGTCCTAACAACGCCACAAACCTAGTAAAAATGGGGAGAGCGATATGGAACAATTAAGCGGCCAGGACGCCAGTTTCGTCTATCTGGAAACACCGACAACCCCGATGCACATCGGCTCGGTCGGAATTTATGATCCTTCCTCTGCGCCCGGCGGATTTGTCCGGTTCAAAGACATATTGGCGCATATCGAAAGCCGTTTGGATAAAGCGCGTAGTTTCCGCCAAAAACTGGTCCGTGTGCCGTTTGACCTCGACCATCCGTATTGGGTCGATGATGCCAATTTCGATCTGGAATACCACGTCCGCCACGTAGCCTTGCCAAAGCCGGGTGACTGGCGGCAATTGTGCATTCAGGTCGCTCGCCTGCACGCGCGCGGAATGGATATGAACAAGCCGTTATGGGAGTTCAACATCGTCGAAGGGCTGGACAATATCCCCGGCCTACCCCCCGGCTGCTTTGCCCTTGTCGCTAAGGTCCATCATGCCGCTATCGATGGTATGTCTGGAGTCGAACTGTCCGCTGCTGTGCATGACATTGAACCCAAGCCAGTCGAGCATGCGCCAAAATCGAACTGGAAGGGCGAGAACGAGCCTGCCGTGACCGAAATGCTGATGCGCACTTGGATGAATTCAATCACGCAACCGGTGCGTTTTGCCAAGACACTGGCGCAGACTGTCCCGGGCGCGGCGCGCTTGATCCGTGAAGTCGCGGGCGGCGATGTGTCGCTAAAAGGCGCCAAGATGGCACCGCAGACATTGTTCAACGGCAAAGTGAGCTCGCACCGTGTCTGGGACAGTGCGGTTCTGCCCTTGGACGGCGTCCGCGCGATCAAGAACCGTATCGACGGCGCAACGGTCAACGATGTTGTTTTGACGATTATCGGTGGCGGCTTGCGCAAATACCTTATCAGCCGCGATAACCTGCCCAAGGACAGTCTGACCGCTATGGCCCCGATTTCGGTGCGTGCTGATGGCGAAAAAGAAGCAATGGGCAATCTGGTTTCCGCCATGCTCGTGCAACTGGGCACGCATGTCGAAGATCCGATGGAGCGGCTGGCGTTTGTTCGCAAAGAAGCGATGAACAGCAAAGCCATGACCAACGCGGTCGGGGCGCGGACGTTAACCGATTACAGCCAGTTCATCCCGTCGGGCCTCGCAGGGCTTGCGGCACGGCTTTATACGCGGGTTGGTGCAGCGAACCTGCATTCGCCAGTGTTCAACTGTGTTGCCACCAATGTTCCGGGGCCACGCGTACCATTGTATTTTGCTGGTGCAAAAATGGTGCGGATGATGGGAACAGGGCCGGTGTTTGACGGCATGGGGCTTATCAACGCGATCTATAGCTATGGCCCCGATATCGCGATTTCCTTTACCAGCGACCGCGCGATGATGCCTGATCCGGCGAACTACGCGCAGGCGTTGCGCGATTCGTTTGAGGAGTTGCTGGCGGCTGGAGATAAGGGAGCGGTGAAGCCGAAAGCGGAGGTAAAGGCTGAGGTAAAGGCTGCGCCGGTTAAGAAGGTGGCGGCTAAGGTGGCTGTGAAGAAAGTGGCTACAAAGGCTGCACCAAAAATGGTTGCTAAAAAAGCGTCACCTGCAAAAAAGGCAGCATCAAAACCCAAACCAAAGACCGGAAAATAACATCGGATTCCTTCAACTCCGTTTGTGCTGAGTAGGTGCTGAGCGAATGCGAAGTGCCGTATCGAAGCGCTGAGGTCCTTCGGTACACCCTTCAGCCATTCGGCTTCAAGGCACTCAGGACAAACGGAATTTAAAAAAGCT
>JANOTI010000160.1:0-15858 GCA_031416255.1 Sphingomonadales bacterium
TGAGCACATCGGTGCCGCGGTTTTGACGAATATACTTGCCATTATGGCTCATCAGACGGTGACGTTTACCGGCTACGCCGCACTTCACTTTGCCTGTTGCGGTGAATTTGAAGCGTTTCTTCACACCGCTTTTGGTCTTTAACTTGGGCATTTTGGTCTCCTTTGGAAGTCCGTGTCAGACAAACATGGCAGCCCTTTTAGCCAGCCTGTCTATTCGGAAGCAGCGCGCCTATTCGGATTCGTATAGGAATGCAAGCGAAATGCCCCGATCCTGCTTATGCTTCGTCGCGTGGCGCATGCAGTCCTTGAAGCGGATTGCCCAGTGCAGCCATACGAGCCGCTGCAGCGACAGAGACAATGGGTTGGTTCAACGCCAGATACTGCGTTGGCGACATGCCGAAAAACCTCTGAAAATCCCGATTAAAATGCGCTTGGTCATGATATTGCGGATCAAGAATATCACTCCATTTCGCCTTTGGCTGCCGTATCAGCAAGCCTAACGTCCGCAGAAAACGTTGACGCCGGATAAGCAATTTTGGCGGAAAACCGAACGCGCGTTTTGACAACCGCTCTATTTGGGCTCCGGTCAAGTGCAGTCGATCGGCGATTTCAGCAACGCTCGATACGTCAGGATCATGCAGCGCGCGGTGCAGCGCCTCGATCACTGCGTCATCTTTGCGTTGCGAGGGGGTAGTTTGCATCATAGCCGTCAACAACGCATTATCGAAAACGGTCGTGACATCCGACAGTTCGGAAAAACCCGCAACTGCCGCATAGAGCGAAACGAAATCTACCTTCGCTGCAATGTCACGCGCGTCAACAATGCGATCCGCAAAATCGGATGCTGGCAATCCAACGAACCGGTGCCAGCCAAGCGGAAGCAAGCCAAAGCTCGCGATCCGCATCGAATGACAGATCATACGTGTTGCAAGGCTGCTTGGCCCAACCACCGTCACCGGCGACGCGGTGGCCACCTCGTCCAAATGGTTGCCGCCGCTGACGGCGCCATTGCAGACATACCGAACACTGCCCCATTCAGGATGCAACAGATCTTCGACAGGCGAGCCGTTCGGACCAATGATTTCGGCAGCATAATAGGTGGTGACATAGGGGCGCAAATCCGGGTGCGGTGCCGCGAACTGCACGTTGATAATGCCATCTGTTGACTGCAACTGTAGCGTCCCGATTATTATTCATTTCGGATATACCGAATGATTCTGTTCGTTACCGGATTTTTTGATGCAATTTCCGTTACATTGCAAGGTTAAGTCTGCAATCTAGTGGTTACCAGACAGCGCCTCCAGCACATCGTCGAGCCGTGCTGGATCACCAAGAGCAATAACATGACCATCCGATGCCGCGTGCAATGGCTCACCATTCCAATCGCACATGATGCCGCCTGCACCCTCTACTATAGGCGCCAGCGCGGCAAAATCATGCAGCTTCAGGCCGGTTTCCACCACCAGATCGATATGGCCTGACGCCAAAAGCCCATAATTATAGCAATCACCGCCCCATACGGTGCGCTGATTGGTTTTTGCCGCCAGCGCCATGAAATGCCCGGCGCTGTGATTATCGAAATATTGCGGCCCGGTACTGGCAAGAACAACATCGGACAATTCGCGGCAGCGGCGGGTCTTTGCCGGGCGACCGTTCAATAGGGTTTCGCGCCCTGTCACTCCCAGCCACCGTTCTTTACTGATGCATTGATCGATGATCCCCAGTACAGGAAAGCCATCCTGCATAAGAGCGATTAAAGTGCCGAATATAGGACGTCCAGCCATGAAGCTGATCGTGCCATCAATAGGGTCAAGCACCCAGCAACGGCCGGATGTGCCATCCTTTGTGCCATATTCTTCACCAACGATGCTGTCGTTTGGGCATTCCGCATCAAGGATCGCACGGATCGCAGCCTCCGCCGCGCGGTCAGCCTCTGTCACAGGCGACAGGTCGGCTTTGGCTTCATGCGCAAAATCAGCGCGAAACAAGGGCATAATCGCAGCACCAGCCGCATCAGCCAATCGGTTGGCAAGGGCGATATCGGCAGGCGTCATCAATCGAACAGCGAACTGACCGAACTTTCGTCGGTAATCCGCTTAATCGCTTCGCCCAACAAAGGTGCGAGCGGCAAATGCCGGATTTTAGCGCTGTTAAGCGACGCGTCTGAACCCAGAATCGAATCGGTTATCACCAATTTGCGCAGGCTTGATGCGTTGACGCGATTGACCGCCTCTCCCGACAAAACCCCATGCGTGATATAGGCGACGACATCCGAGGCCCCTGCTGCCTTCAACGCATCCGCTGCGTTGCAAAGCGTGCCTGCGCTGTCGGCAATGTCGTCAATCAAGATACAAAACCGGTCTTTCACATCGCCGATGATGTTCATCACTTCGGAAACACCGGCTTTCTCGCGCCGTTTATCGACGATCGCGAGCGGCGCATCGTTGATCCGTTTGGACAACCCCCGCGCACGGACTACACCGCCAACGTCAGGCGAAACCACAGTAATCGCCTTGTCGCCATGCCGTTCCATGATATCCAGGCTCATGACAGGACCGGCAAACAGATTGTCTGTTGGAATATCAAAAAAGCCCTGAATCTGTCCGGCGTGCAAATCAACGGTCAGCACACGGTCAGCGCCTGCCTCTGTAATCAGGTTCGCCACCAGCTTGGCCGAAATCGGTGTTCGCGGTCCGGGTTTGCGGTCTTGGCGCGCATAGCCAAAATAGGGAAGCACCGCTGTAATCCGCTTTGCCGAGGCGCGGCGCAACGCATCGATCATAATGAGCAATTCCATCAAATTGTCATTTGCCGGATGGCTCGTCGATTGAATGACAAACATGTCTTCGCCGCGTACATTTTCGTGAATTTCAACAAAAATCTCGTTGTCGGCAAAGCGCCGGACGCTCGCATCGGTCAGCGGCAAGCCAAGATGGTCTGCAATGCCCTTGGCAAGTGGAAGGTTCGAATTGCCAGTCATCAATTTCATGCGTGTAAGTCCCCGATGTACCGCGCTACGGATTCGTTGCCCTCTAACCCTGCAGCAGCAAACTGACAATCGCCTTGCCCATGATGATTGTGGACAATAGAAAAGAATTTATGACTGACGTTCTCTCCATCGCCATTGCCCAGATAAACCAACGCGTGGGTGACTTGAAAGCCAATTCCGATGCGATGCTTGCCTGGCGCCAAAAAGCCATGGCGCAGGCCGGCGCTGTTGATTTGATCCTGTTCCCCGAACAGCAATTGATTGGCTATCCAGCCGAGGATCTTGTTTTGAAACCAGCCTTTCAGCTTGCTGCTGCAGAGGAGCTGGCAAAACTGGCAGAGGCGACCGCGGATGGCGGCCCCGCCATGTTGGTGGGATCGATCCTCAAAGAAGGCCCAAAAGAGGGTGGGGCTCTGTTTAACATCGTCGCTTTGCTCGATGGCGGCAAAATCGTCGCAATCCGTAAAAAATATGAGCTGCCCAATTACGGCACCTTTGATGAAAAACGCATTTTTACCAGCGGTCCATTGCCCGAACCCGTCGCGTTTCGCGGCGTTAGCCTGGGCCTGCCAATTTGCGAAGATGGCTGGTTGCCGACAGTATCCAAACATCTGGCCAATAACGGCGCAGAAATCCTGATTTCGGTCAACGGCAGCCCCTATGAAATCGATAAGGACGACCGGCGGTTGGAGGAAGTTTTCGCGGCACGCGTTGCTGAAACCGGACTGCCGATAGTATTCCTCAACCGCGTTGGCGGACAGGACGAGCTGGTCTTTGACGGCTGTTCGTTTGTGCTGAATGCGGACGGTGTAGCCGCGCACCATCTTCCCGATTGGGAGGAGCATTTGCGCATGACGCACTGGATACGCAGCGATGCCGGCTGGTCTTGTGCGCCCGGCGAACTTGCTAAATGGGAAGACCATCCGGCGGATATCTATTCCGCGATGGTGCTGGCCTTGCGTGACTATGTGAACACGAACCGCTTTCCGGGCGTTGTCCTGGGGCTATCGGGCGGGATAGATAGTGCGATTTGTGCTGCGATTGCCGCCGATGCGTTGGGGCCAGACCGTGTCTGGTGCGTGATGCTGCCTAGCCGCTTTACAGGTCAACTCAGCCTCGATTTAGCGGCTGAATGTGCCAGGATGATAGGCTGCAAGCTCGATACAATTCCGATTTCACCCGCCGTCGATGCCTTTGACGCAATGCTGTCGGGCAGCTTTGCCGATGTCGAGGTCGATATCACCGAAGAAAATGTCCAGTCGCGCATTCGCGGGCTTACCTTGATGGCGCTGTCGAACAAATTTGGACACATGCTGCTGACTACGGGCAATAAAAGCGAGATGAGCGTTGGTTACGCCACCATCTATGGCGACATGGCGGGCGGTTATAATCCGTTGAAAGACGCTTATAAAATGACGGTGTTTGCAATCTCGCGCTGGCGCAACACGCATCGCCCGCGCATCGGCCTTGGTCCCGATGGGCCGGTCATTCCCGAAGCGATCATCACTCGCCCTCCCAGCGCCGAACTGCGCCCTGACCAGCAAGACAGCGATTCCTTGCCCGCCTATCCGGTGCTTGACGACATATTGCTAGGGCTGGTCGAACACGAACTGTCTGTCGATGAAGTTACTGCTCGCGGGCATCCGCGTGAAGTCGTCGAGCGGATCGAACGGCTGCTGTACATCGCCGAATACAAACGGCGGCAGGCTCCCCCGGGAGTTAAGCTGGGATCACGAAACTTCGGTCGCGACCGGCGCTATCCGATTACCAACGCGTTTCGAAGTGGGTGAGTTAGCGCAATAGCCAGCTGAGCCAACGGCTTGAATTGTCCGTGGCCTGCGCCCTTGCCGGCACCCCAGAAACACCCGCACATTCCAGGCAGCGCACCTGCGCGCCTTGTGTTGTAACCAGCATCTGCAAATCGGCTGCCATGCGGTCAAACGCCAATTGCTGCTGCCAAGCCGCGTGTGCGAACAAGTCAGTGGGCGCTTGCGCATGCGCGGGTTGCGGCATGAAGGCCCCCAGTAATCCGCTTGCAAAATCAGCTTGCGGATCAAGATAGCGGGGGTGCCAATCACCTTTGTCCAGCTTTGCCAGCCTGGCAGCCTCGGCCAGTGCCTCGTCCAAGCCGCCCATGCGGTCAACCAGTCCCAATTGCCGCGCTGTACCACCTGCCCAGACACGGCCTTGGCCGATGGCATCGACTTGCTCGATAGTCTTTTTGCGCGAGGCGGCCACGCGGGTCAGGAAGTCACGATAGCCTTTCTCAACCACGCTTTGCGCCATGCGGTCAAACACCGGGCTGACGCCGCCGAGCACATCGGGCTCGCCCGTCAACGGGGTCGTCTTTACCCCATCCGAGGTCACGCCCCATTTCGCTAGCGCTTCTCGCCCCGACGGGATCACTCCGAAAATGCCGATGGAGCCCGTGATCGTGGACGGTTCCGCAAAGATTGTCGTCGCAGGGGTCGAAATCCAATAGCCTCCACTGGCTGCAAGGTTCGCCATCGACACCACAACGGGCAGGTTTTTCTTTTTGGCAGCCTCCAACGCTAGCCGGATTTTTTCCGACGCTGTCACCGAACCGCCCGGCGAATCAACACGCACAACGAGCGCTTTTAGGTCATCATCCTCCAGCGCCCGATAAATCAGCGCGGAGATTGTATCGCCAGCCGCTGTCCCCGGCCCCGCTTTGCCATCGACGATTTCGCCAGCCACGGTGATGACACCAATCGGCGCACCGCTATCGGCAGGACTGTGCGCGGCAAGCAACGCATCGGGACGCGATGCCGCAAAACCGCCGATAGTTTCGGCACGATCCTTGCCCACTTTGGAGGCAAGATAGGTCCCAAACGCAACCCGGTCGCCCAGCCTGTCCACCAGCCCGTTAGCGATCGCCAGTTGCGCCAAATCCCCTTTTGCCGCCTCGACTTGGCCGGCCGGGTCCATCAGCAAAGCATCCAGTTTTGCCTTGGGCCGCGCTTTGGCAACATCGGCGCGCCATTGGCCCCAGATTTCGTCGTAAAACGCTTTGGTCGATTCCTTGGCTTCTGGCGATTGGTCGGCGCGGAGATATGGTTCGACCGCGCTCTTGTATGTGCCCACGCGGTACACATTGGCTTTCACGCCCAATTGATCAAGCAAACCTTTGTAGTACAATCGCGATCCGCCGGGACCAGTCGGCATCACACCACCCAGTGGATCGACCCAGATTTCGCTGGCGTGCGCCGCCAGTTGATAACCATCATCGCTGTAACCGGTGGCAAAGGCGTAGACCGGCTTGCCTGCCTTTTTCACAGCGTCCAACCGGTCACCAATTGCAGACAGGCTGGTTTGCCCGCCGCCCATAAAACGGTCGAGATCGAGCACCACAGCTTTGATCCGGTCATCGCGCACGGCCAGATCAAGCGCGCGGACGATGTCGCGCTGCCGATATTCACGAACCGGCACGCGCTGCGAAATCAACGCCTCGACCGGATCGAGTGCTGCGGGTTGTTCCGATACCACACCATCAAGCTGCAAATAGAGCGCCCCATCGCGCACCGCGCCGGGATTGGGTCCGCTGGATAGAATAGCATAAAGCGCCCAGAAAAAGATCAGCAGCAAAAGCAGCGCCAATCCGTCCTTGATGACAACAAGGAACCGCCAAACGCTTTTCATAAATGCCATAATACTGAGCCTTTTCTGTATGCCTAATATGTAGTGCGGCGCGCTCAGCTTTCCAGCAGCAATTCGATCAACCCGCCTGTCAAACAGGCGAAAGGGGCCGATCCTGTTGGAACGACCCCTTTCTTACATGGGTCAGCAGCCGAAGCAGCCGCTGCCGGGAGTGGTAGTCATGCTGTTACCAGCAGCCGATCTCCCGAACGGAAATGCCCGACCCCTTAACTGAACCATGAGACATCGGATCACCTCCTTTCGTTAGTTGAAAATGGATTGCGTGTTGCATCAAATTGCCCTCCGCAATTCGGAAAGTGAGTCAAATCGACAAACAAAACAAGACTTGAATTTTTATTTTTTTTCGGCAATTATCTTGCCTCTCGCGACGGGGGCCAACCACCCTTTTTTGTCTGCGATGAAGGCAGCGCCCTAGTTTCGGCAATCTTCAATCACACGCCCGATTTCTGACCAGACAGGGATGGCAATGTTTTGCGCACCCGGAAGCTCAAGCGCTATCCTCCCACGGCTGAACGCCACCGCATCAAGGATTGGGTCGCTTACCATCAGTTCGCTGACTGCATAAGGCGGCTGGGTAAAAATCGGTTGCACCGCCAGAGCCTTTGACGCCGAACTTGTCCGTACCGTCATGCTGCCAGCCGCCCCACCAGAACGCGACAGAAAGATACGCGCTCGGGCTTTGTCGCAACGCAGCATCACCACGGCATCTTTGCCAGGCACTCCGTACCGCGCAATGGAACCGCGAACGTCTTTAGCGTAGCTCCAGCTTCCTGTCTCCATAGGCCAATCGGTCCAATGCCCGGCGGGTTGGCTTATCGCCGGTTTGGGGGGGACAGGAGCAGGCGGCAGAATGACGTTGCCGATCGGCGGGGAAACCGGTGGCCGCGGCAATGGCTTTGGCGCAGCGCACGTGGTGAGCATAAAAGCGGCGATCGCACTTAGGAAAAGGATTCGCATGTGCACCTTATGGCCAAAAGCACCACACCACGCTAGGGCCAAGACCGTGAAGCCTTCGAAAATCAGAATAGACCAGCTTCTTGTCGAACGCGGACTCGCCGACAGTCGCACGCGTGCGCAGGCGTTTATTATGGCGGGACTGGTGTTGGTGGGCGACAAGCGTGTCGATAAGCCAGGGCAGCACGTCGCCTGCGATGCCGAAGTCGCTGTCAAAGGCCAAGACCACCCCTGGGTTTCCCGCGGCGGGGTAAAACTGGCGCATGCGCTGGACGCTTTTGCGATTGATGTGACGGGCATGGTGGCGATTGACGTTGGTTCATCGACAGGTGGTTTTACCGATGTGTTGTTAAGCCAAAATGCGACTAAAGTGTTCGCTGTGGACAGTGGCACTAACCAGTTGGCGTGGAGGCTTAGACAAGACGACCGCGTCATCGTGCACGAGCAAACCAGCGCCCGCATTTTAACAGAGCAACACATAACCCAGGCCGTGGATATGATCGTGTGTGATGCCAGCTTCATCAGCCTGTCCAAAGTGCTTGAGCGGCCTCTGACTTTTGCCAAGGACGGCGCGCAACTGGTTGCACTGATTAAGCCGCAATTTGAAGCGGGGCGAACCGAGGTTGGCAAAGGCGGCGTTGTCCGCGACGCGGCAGTGCACGCCCGAGTCTGCGCCGATGTTCAGGCTTGGTTGGTAAGCATCGGTTGGTCAGTGCAAGGGCTAACCGAAAGTCCGATTACTGGGCCGAAAGGGAATGTGGAGTTTTTGGTTTGGGCGATGAAAGCGTAGATTGATCTAGCCAATTCCGTTTGCCCTAGGGAAGTGCTGAGCAAAGCGAAGTGCTGTCTCGAAGGGCCGAGGCGCAGCACAAACGGATGTTAGTGCACATTTACGCGCTCAACGCCCCTTCAAAACCCCACAAACACCGCCGCTTCTTCCACCGACTTCCGCTCTGACACCACTGCATTTGCCGGAAAATTCTCTTCGGGCCAGCCAAGCGCGATGCTTTTCATTATTACCTGATCGTCGGCAATCCCGGCATGTTCGCGTACGACGGGGGACTGCATAATGCCTTGGCTGTTAATTACTGCGCCCAAGCCGCGTGACCACGCGGCATTCACTAAGGCCGTCGCCACGGCTCCGCAATCGAAGGGCGTGTCGTCACTGCCGTCGCACGCCTTGTCATAAGTGATAATCACACACACCGGTGCGTCGAATTGGCGGAAACCGCGCAGCACCCAATCCTGACGTTGTTCGGTATTGTCGCGGGCGATACCCATTGCAGCAAACAATTGCTTGGCAACGCCAATTTGCCGTTCGCGGTGCGGGCCTTCAAACGCATTGCCGGTGCGGAACTCGCGCGATTGTGGCACGCCTGCAATCATGCGATCAGTATTGCCTTTGCGGATACGGTCAAGCGGTTCGCCGGTGATGACATAGAAATTCCACGGCTGCGTGTTCATTGAAGACGGCGCGCGCATGGCGAGGGCAAGCACTTCCTCAATCAGCCTTTGCGGCACCGGGTCGGGTTTGTAACCACGAATGCTGCGCCGCCCCATGATAACGTCGTCAAATTCCATTTATCGCCCCTTGTCAGATCGTCGGCCCCCGGCTGGAGGCCGCACTTAATCAAACGATTAAATGCGCAAAAGGAAATTGTCGAGAAACGAAATTCAGTCGATCCGGTCTTTTTCGGCCTCGATCTCAGCTTGCAACGCTTCATATTGAACGCAGGCTTTGTCATCACCGTCAGCACAATCGGCGCGGGCCTTATCGCGTTTGCGGGCGAGCTTGCCCAGTTGTTCCTCGCGCTTTCGAATGTCGCGCCCACGTTTTTCGTCGATTTCGGATTGGCTGGTAGTCAGGACATCCGCTGACTTTGACACGACCTTCACGGGTAATGTCACGACATCTGCTACAACCGAGGCCACGCATCCGCTAAGCAAGAAAGGCAATGTAAACAGCGCAAATTTCGTCATAATGTCCCCAGACCCGAAAACCGCCTGCGCCAATAGCACCAAAATGCTGCACTGTCCCTGAACGAAACGCGCGGCCACCGATAGGCCTTTTGACAAGTACGGCGCCGCGATCTGTGCCAAGTAGTTGCGCTCAACAGGAGGAGAAAAATCATGACGAATATCAACAAGGGCATCGCCGAGTTTATCGGTACATTTTGGTTAGTGCTCGGCGGGTGCGGCAGCGCTGTATTAGCGGCTGGCTTTCCCGATGTCGGCATCGGGCTACTGGGCGTATCGCTGGCTTTTGGCTTAAGCGTGGTCACTATGGCTTATGCGATTGGCCATATTTCGGGCTGTCATTTGAATCCAGCCGTAACCTTGGGACTTTGGGCTGGTGGACGTTTTGATGCCAAGGACATTCCGCTTTACATCATTGCGCAAGTGCTGGGCGCGACGGCGGCGGCCTTTACCCTCTACGTGATTGCATCCGGCAACGCCGATTATTCGCTGGCGGCAAACGGGCTTGCGGCAAATGGTTATGACGCAGCGTCACCGGGCAAATATGCAATGGCGACAGCGTTTCTGGTCGAATTGCTGATGACCTTTTTCTTTCTGTTCGTGATTATGGGCGTGACAGACAGGCGTGCACCTGCGGGATTTGCTCCATTGGCCATCGGCCTCATGCTGGCGTTGATTCACCTGATCTCGATCCCCGTCACGAACACGTCGGTCAATCCGGCGCGCAGCACCGGCCCTGCAATCATCGTAGGTGGAATGGCACTCCAACAACTCTGGCTGTTTTGGGTCGCACCGATCTTGGGCGGGTTGCTCGGCGGCTTTGTCTATCGCGAGTTGACAAAAAACCTGCAGGATTAAACAAAATCTCCGGACATGCTCGACATGGGCTGCATTTGCGGCGAAAGAGCGAGCATGTCCGGACATAAATCTCAACGCCGCCGTGGTGCAGCGCAAACCAGCGGCAATCCCAAATTTTGGGGCCGTCACGCCGTTCTTGCGGCTATCGAAAATCCCGAACGTCGGATCATCAAAGTCTGGGGGGTCAGGGAAACGCTTGCCGGGTACGATTTGCCATCGGATCTGCCTCTGATTTATTGCCAGTCCGAGGATCTTGCCCGTTTCGTCCCCAAAGACGCGCCGCACCAGGGAATAGTCGCGGAAATCGCACCGCTGGAGGATGTGTGGCTGGGCGATATCTTGGAACAGCATGACGGCGACCCGCGCCCGATACTGGTCCTCGATCAAGTCACTGACCCGCATAATGTCGGCGCGATTTTCCGGTCCGCCGCCGCCTTTGATGCCATCGCTGTCGTAACGCAAGACAGACATGCTCCGCCCGAATCAGGTGCATTGGCCAAGGCAGCATCAGGCGCGTTGGAAGTCGTTCCATGGATCCGTGTCGTCAATCTGGCGCGCGCATTGGAGGAAATTGCCGAGCATCAATACTGGCGGATCGGGCTGACCGGCAATGCCGATGTGACTCTTGGCGAAGCGCTTGCTCCGCAACGCAATGCGTTGGTTCTGGGCGCCGAGGGCGAAGGCATGCGGCGCAATATTGAGGAGCATTGCGACCAGCTTGCAAAGCTGCCAATCAGTGACAGGATGGAAAGTCTGAATGTTTCCAACGCCGCCGCGATTGCACTGTATGCCGCGCATATGGCGCAAATAGGAAAGGATGCCTGAATGAAGTTGAAGCGTTTCGCGGCCCTCGGCCTCGCAATTGTTGCACCGATGAGCCTTACGGGCTGCCTGCTGCTTCCCGGCGAATTTGTGTCGGAGATAACAATCCTGAAATCAGGTGAATTCAGCTTTTTCTACAAAGGTGAAATCCAGCTTGTTGGTCTTGCCAATTTGTTGAAAAACGAATTGGAAGGCGACGAGCTGGGCGCGACCGAGTTCGAAGCAACCTGTTACGGCGAAGTGCCAGGCGCAAAGTCCAAAGAAGAAGCAGCCAAAGAAAAAAAGAAAGAGGCCGCCAAGTTAAAAGCGCAAAGCGCAACTTTTGCCACCCAAGCAGCGCTTGGCACGATAACCGGACAACAAGGCTCAACCGCTGCATCGCGCACATCACAAGAAGATTTCTCGTTGAACCAAGACGCCGAAGTCGAGGAAACTGGAGACGAAGACGCTGCGGAGGGTGCTGCTGATGCGGCCGTCGAGGCAGCGGCTGAAGCTGTAGCCGAAGTTGATGCTGAGTTCGAAGACGAATTTGCAGAGCGCGACTGCACGGAAACCGAAATCGCCGATCAGAGAAAAGATTGGGACGAGCAGCAAGTTCGCCGCAAAAAGGAAAAAGAGCAGGCCAAGAAAATGTTTGCAGCGTTGCTTGGCGGCGTTGATCCCGATGATCCAAAAACGATTGACCGCTTTACCAAAGAAGTCGAGCGACTGGCGGCGTGGAACAAAGTTGAACATGTCGGTAACGGCGTGTTCAAAATCGATTATTCAACCAAGGGCCGACTGGCCGATGACTTCGCTTTCCCTGTAATCCCGCGCTATGCGCTGGGCAATCCGATGATCCATATCAGCCGTTGGGACAATGGCCGGGTGCGGATCGAGGCTCCGTCGTTCCACAATGATCCCGACATGTCGATGGCGGCGCTTATGGGTGCTGGCGGGATGATGCCGGGCATGGGCATGAAAGGCAAAAATGTTGACCCGTTGGAGGTGAAAGGTACATTCACGATCCGCACCGACACCAGCATCCTTGCCAATAATAGCGAAGAAGGCCCAAGCGATATTGGCGGTTTGCAAGTGCTGACATGGGATATCGGCGCGCGCACTTTTGGTCCGCCGATGGCGTTGCTGAAACTGGTGAATTGAGCCGGTGGGTTTGACAGCCGATCAATTGAACGCATCTCTTGACGCATTGGCGAAGCGTGAAATGCGCTTTGCCACAGCGTTACAAGCCACCGGCTATCCCGAGCCGCGGCTTCGCGAGCCTGGCTATGCTACTTTGTTGCGCACCATCGTTGGCCAGCAGGTCAGTGTCGCTGCTGCCGCATCGGTTTGGAACAAGCTGGAGATATTGCTCGGTGAAGGCTGCGCGCCAGAAAAATTGATCGTACAGGATTTTGACGTGCTGCGCGCTTGTGGCTTAAGCCGACAGAAACAAGGCTATGCGCGCAGCCTTGCGGAGCTGGTGATATCCGGCGCGCTACCGCTTGATACTTTGCCTGCTGACGATGAGGAAGCGATTGCTTACCTCACCCAAGTCAAGGGCATTGGCCGCTGGTCAGCCGAAATCTATCTGTTGTTTGCCGAGGGACGCGGCGACATCTGGCCTGCGGGTGATCTGGCGGTGCAAGAAGGCGTAAAGCGGATCCTGTGCTTGGACGAACGCCCATCGGAAAAAGCCATCCGGGATATGGCCGAGGCATGGCGTCCGCACCGCGGAGCCGCAGCGATCTTTACCTGGCACGTCTATGCCGAAGGGTTTGAAGCGATTTAGATTTGGGTATTACAGCCCCAAATCGGGGTTCAGCTTCATCATTTCCAGCATGAAAGACTTTGGCTTTTTAAACAGCTTGCTTTTCCGGTTGACCGTCAGCCCGAGCAAAGCCGCCGCCTCCATCACAAAATGCACGCAATTCTGCTTGTTCAGATTATAGCTTTTGCCCGGAATGCTCCGCCATTTTTCGACATGCGCGATCAGTGCCTGATACTGCGTATCGCCGAGTTTCAAAGTGAAATGCGGATTTGAATCTTCGATATATTTCGCGCTTTTGCTCTCGATAATGCCGGTGACAGAACCGAGCAAGATCGCTGGCGACGTCGATTTCGCAGTAAAACCGTAGTTGCTGTCCACAGCCTCTCCGGTGGCATCGACGGTGCCTTTCAACGTAAAGAAGGTGTGCGGAAAATGATCGCCAAAATCATGGCTGTAGAATGTCGCTATGATTTCGGCGCGCGCTTGCGCTGGAGACAGAATGAGGAGGAGCGCTATGAAAAGCGCTGAGTATCGCGACATGTTCAGTCCTTTTTAGGCCCCGAAATATCCGTTCGAAATATCGCCATGATCGCGCAACTGCAAGTAGGGGTTGACCGCAATGGGCTTTTCCGCTGCTTACATTTGTGCAAATAAGAAAAAAAGGGAGCGGAATTATGGCTGACGACAAAAAAAGTATTTTCATCACAGGCGGCGCATCGGGGCTAGGCCGCGAAGTAGCGCGGTTCTTTGCTGGAAAAGGCTGGTTTGTCGGAATTGCCGATGTGAACGATGCAGGCGCCGCTGAAACCGCTGCGATGCTGCCGACCGGACAAGCATCAACCCATCATCTGGATGTCACCAACCGCGACCAATGGGCAAAAGCGCTGGCTGACTTTGTCACGCAAACAGGCGGCACAGTCGATGTGCTGTTCAACAATGCCGGCATTGGTGCAGGCGGTGCAATTCAGGATATGACCGATACCGATATTGACCGGCAGATCGCCATCAATCTCACCGGCGTCATCAGCGGAATTCGCGCGGTATTTCCCTATTTGCGCCGGGGTTCTTGTGTGCTTAACACCAGCTCGGCAGCTGGAATTTACGGCGTCGGCGGGCTTAGCGTTTACAGCGCAACCAAATTTGCGGTGCGCGGCCTCACCGAATCGCATGATATCGAATGGGCGCCATTAGGAATCAAATCGCGTTCATTGATGCCAGGCTTTATTGACACCAATATCATCAGCGCAGTCGCAGGTGACAGCAACATGACCGGCAAGGAACGGCTGGAGGCCGCGGGCATTCGTGTCAGCCCGGTGGAGATTATCGGCCCGGCGGCTTGGGCCGCAGTGCACGGAAAAAAGGTGCACACCACCGTCAACAATATGGCAAAGCAGCTGGCTTTTCTCGCGCGCTGGTTCCCTGGCCGACTGCGCAATCAATCGACCGGATTGGTCGAGGGGTTGGATAAAATTGTGAGCAGCTAGGCTTTAGGCAAACCCGTCAATCGCCTTTGCCAGATCAACGTCACGCTGGGACAGACCGCCTGCATCGTGGGTGGTCAGCAGAATTTCGACACGGTTGTAAACGTTAAACCATTCGGGGTGATGGTCCGCTTTTTCGGCGATGATCGCAACACGCGCCATAAAGCCAAACGCCTCAGCAAAGTCGGTGAAGGTCAGTGAGCGGCGGATGCCCTGCGCCGTATCGTCATAGTTCCAGTGCGGCAGTGCGTGCAGCGCCTGTTCGCGCGCCTGATTGTCCAGTTTCGAAACGTCCATAATACTTACCCGCCTTTGCTTTTTGGATCCTTCGTGCCTATGTCGCGGGATGAGCGTCCGTCAAGCAGAGACGCCAGTCGTTGCACTGGTCAACGCCGCGATAGTACGCGGCAACCGGCTGGTGTTGCGTGATTTTTCGTTGGAAGCGCATAAAGGCGAAATTGTCTGGGTGCGCGGTGCAAATGGTTCGGGGAAATCGACATTGCTTCGTGCACTTGCGGGGCTGCTGCCGCTGGCCGCTGGGCGATTGCAGATAACAGGCAGCGTCGCTTTAACCGACGATAACAACGCACTCGACCCCGAACAGAGCGTTGAAGGCAATGCGCGTTTCTGGGCAAAAATGGACGGTGTCAGTCCCACTGTACTGGAAAAGGCACTGGAAGCCTTGGATCTTGTGCCGCTTGCCGAATTGCCGGTGCGGTTCCTGTCTGCTGGCCAGAAACGCCGCGCCAGCCTAACCCGTATGATCGCCAGCGGCGCATCAATCTGGCTCCTGGACGAACCCTATAACGGCCTTGACCAAGCCAATGTAGCGCGTCTCGATGAGGTTTTGCATCGCCACACGGCATCGGGCGGTATCGCCCTGATCGCATCCCACATAGCCCCAACCGTCAATGTCGCGCGCAGCGTGATACTCGACCAACCCAGGCGAAAGGCCCCGGCGTGAACAGCTTTCTCTCGCTCGTCTGGCGCGACGTACGGCTGGCATGGACCGGTGGCGGATTGTGGTTGCCGATCTTATTCTATCTGGCTGTATCGACGCTTTACCCGTTCGTGGTTGGGCCCGACACAGCCTTGCTGGCGCGCACCGGCGGGGGCATCTTGTGGATCGCCGCTTTGCTGGCCAGCCTGTTGCCGATTGAGCGGCTGATCCTGCCCGACCGGCAAGCGGGTGTGCTCGATCAATTGGCGCTACGCGGCTGGTCGGACGAATGGCTGGCGAGTGCCAAAATTGCGGGACATATTGCGGGTTTTGGTCTGCCGTTGTTGCTGGCCACGCCCATCGCAATCGTATTTCTCGGCCTGCCCGAAGACAAAGCGCTGACATTGAT
>JANOTI010000161.1:0-3989 GCA_031416255.1 Sphingomonadales bacterium
GATGTGCCACTCGATGAAATTGTCCGTCTGGAAATGCTAGGCGGTAGCGAGATCAATCAGGCTAAAATCATACTGGCCAATGAAGCAACCGCATTGTGCAGGGGTAACGAATCTGCACAGGCTGCCGAATCAACAGCTCGCCAGCTATTCGAACAAGGTACAGCCGGTGGAGATTTGCCAGACTGTAACGTTGAAAATAGTGACATCAGCATCGTCGATGCTCTGGTTTTGATCGGATTTGCGGCCTCTAAAGGCGAAGCAAAGCGATTAGTCGCAGGCGGCGGCGCGCGTATTGAAGGTGTTCAAATTTCAGATGAAAATCATTTAATTACAAAAACATCAGGTGAAATTCGCATTTCGTCTGGCAAGAAAAAACACGGAATTTTACGCTTCAGTTAATATCGGTGTTGCACCGATTTACCATTTGTTTGTGAAAGACTGTCAAAAGGGTGTTGCGACCCCAATAACAGGGAATTTAGAACGATGGCATCGATACCCGCCGACCCGAATTTCGACTTGCGCCGTGCAGCGCGTCATCGTGCAAGCCACAAGGCAATTGCCGAAAGCCGTCGGCATGGCGATCAGCATATCCACATCGCAAATATTTCAGCACACGGTTTTATGATCGACGATAACCAGATGTTCGAACACGGCGATCGCATCGAATTGCGACTGCCGGTTATAGGACGGATTGAAGCGCATTTAATTTGGACTGTAGAAGATCGCGCCGGATTTCAATTTGAACGCGTTGTCCGACTGCCGGATTTTATGGCATTGATCGAACAGGTTGGCGTAAAGCTGCGCTAGCCGCTGCGCAGCGTGGCGACACCGGCATCACGTTCAAACAAATAGAGAGCAATGCGGGCGGCGGCCCCACGCGATCCATCAAGTCCTCCGTCACGGTCCAGCAACAAACGCGCATCGGCAGACGCTGCGCCGATCAATTCGCGAACCTGCTCATTCGTCGCTACACGAAAAGGGCTTTCCCCTGACTGGCGCGTACCCAGCATCTCGCCTGCGCCGCGCAGTTTCAAATCTTCCTCTGCAATCCGGAAGCCGTCATTGGTTTCGCGCATCAACGCCAAGCGTGCGCGTGCTGTCTCGCCAACCTGAGCACCGCGAACAAGGATGCACCGCGACTGTTCGCTGCCCCGGCCTACGCGTCCGCGAAGCTGGTGCAACTGTGCCAAACCGAAGCGGTCAGCTGCCTCGACGATCATCAGGCTAGCATTGGGTACATCAACCCCAACTTCGATCACCGTCGTCGCAACCAACAGCCTTGTTTTTCCAGCGGCAAAGGCCTCCATGACCGCGTCCTTTTCCGGCCCCTTCATTCGTCCGTGGATTACCGCAACCTGATCGCCAAATCGCAACCGCAGCGCCTCGGCCCTTTGTTCAGCCGCAGCAAGATCGCTGTTCTCGCTTTCCTCGACCAACGGACAAACCCAAAACGCCTGCTTACCCGCACTCAAATGCCGCGCCACACCATCGACCAGTTCGGTAAGCCGTTCTCCAGACATAACCAAAGTTTCAACGGGCGTTCGTCCCGGCGGCATCTCGTCAATTTGCGAGACATCCATATCGCCATAGGCGGCGAGCGCCAAACTGCGGGGGATTGGAGTTGCTGTCATCACCAAAAGGTGCGGTACGCCTCTGCCTTTTTTTGACAGCATCAACCTTTGGCTCACTCCAAACCGGTGTTGCTCATCAATCACAGCCAGCCCAAGCGCCTTGTAAGTCACCGCTTCCTGAAAAATGGCGTGAGTGCCAATCAGGATATCGATTGAGCCGTCAGCCAACCCCATCAAAGTGGATTCGCGCAAGCGGCCTTTGTCGCGTCCGGTCAATATCGCTACATTCACTGGCAAACCGGCCAAAGTTTTTTGCAAATTGGCAAAATGCTGCCGGGCAAGAATTTCCGTTGGCGCCAACAAAGCACCTTGCATCCCGGCCTCTACTGCGCGGAGCAAAGCATGCAGCGCGACCATAGTTTTTCCAGAACCAACGTCTCCCTGCAACAACCGCAGCATTGGCCTTGGCTGAGCGATATCGCCCTCAATTTCGCCAATGACCCGCCGTTGCGCGCCGGTCAGCGCAAATGGCATTTTTAGCTGCCCGACCAAATGATCATTACCGCTGATCGGTGTTCCCCGCCGCTGATCGAGCGCTGTACGAACCAATCGCATAGCCAGCTGGTTTGCGAACAGTTCATCATAGGCCAGCCTGTCTTGCAGGCTTGCGTCTTCTTTGCGGTGTACGCTCGCCAACGCCTCACGCCAGCCTTTCCAGCCTCGTTGCGCCAATAGGCTTGGTTCGATCCACTCCGGCAGGTCTGGCAACCTCTCCAGTGCTTGTGACACCAGCTGCCCAGCCCGGTTGTTGGTCAATCCTTCAGACAGGCTGTACACCGGCTCGATTGCGACTGGCCATGTTTCGCCGGGTTCAGCAATATGGTCGGGGTGAATGATCTGCAGTTCTTGGCCATATTGTTCGAGCTTGCCAGAAATGACGCGCTCCTCCCCAAGCGGCAATTGTTTGCGCGCCCAACCGCCATTGCGTCCAAAAAAGACCAAAGAGACATAATTGCCATCTGCGTCACACGCGTGAATGCGCGTTGGCGCTCTGGCGCTACCGCCTGATTTGTGATCCACAATTACCAACCGAACGATAATGTTTAGGCCCACATCGACTTGGTCAAGTGCGCTCACTTGCTTGCGATATGTCCAACCTGCAGGAAAATGATAGACAAGGTCTTTGACCCGCGTCAGGCCAAGCCGGTCCAACGGTTTGGCCAATCCTGGTCCAACGCCCTTTAACGACGCCGTTTCGGTAAATAGCGGATTGAGAATATCGGGGCGCATGGTTAGGGGCACTATATCGGCGCAGCAGCGCCAAACTAGCCCCATTGAGATATTCTTATGATTACCGACCCCTATCGCCGAAAACTGCACTATCGCGCGCACCATCGCGGCACACGAGAAGCCGACGCGATTGTAGGCGGATTTTTCGACTCAGCATCGGCAACATGGTCGCTTGAAGATTTCGACTGGTTTGAAAAAATACTGGACGAACAGGATGTTGACATAATGGGATGGGCATTAGGCACCATTGCAATTCCTAAAGAATTTGAAGGCCAAATGATGGATGCAATGCGGCAGCTGGACTACATCCAATTGCCGTTCGGGCTGGAGCCCAATGGCTGATATTCAGAAAATACTGACTGCAAAAACACCGCTCACGCTTTCATCGGTTCCAGCGGGTTTTATGCCGCTGTTGCTCGCCGATCTTGCGCGTGGTGCAAAGGCGCGAACGCTGTTTATCGCAGCGGACGATCTCGCCATGCGCGGATTGTCGGAAACAGTTCCGTTTTTCGCGCCAGAAATTGAGATTTTGCAATTTCCGGCGTGGGATTGTCTGCCGTATGACCGGGCATCCCCTTCTGTAGCCATAACCAGTGAGCGCATGGCAACGCTAAATGCTTTGCAATCGCCGCCTAAAGCAAAACAACTGATCCTGACCACCATCGGCGCAGTGATGCAGCGGATAATGACACCGTTCCGTATTCGTCAAACAGGTGCGATGCTGGCGTCTGGCGTTTCGATTAGCCGGGAAAAGCTGGCCGCTTTGCTGCAATCGAACGGGTATTTCCGCGTTGATACTGTTGCCGAGGCAGGCGAGTTTGCTATGCGCGGCAGTCTGGTTGACCTGATCCCTGCCGGCAGTGAAGACGGCCTGCGTCTGGATTTTTTCGGCGATGAAATTGAAACGATCCGCCGCTTTTCTCCGCAAGATCAACGCAGCATAGGCACCATAGATCAGTTTTCGCTGTTACCCGCTGTCGAAACTTTGATGGACGAAGACGCGATCCGGCGTTTTCGTGTGCAATACCGCGAACTGTTTGGCGCCACGGCAACGGGTGACCCGCTGTACCAGGCTGTGTCCGAAGGACGCCGGCTTGCTGGGATGGACCATTGGCTACCCTTGTTCGA
>JANOTI010000162.1:0-26397 GCA_031416255.1 Sphingomonadales bacterium
TACTGCCTGTCCGGACATCCTTCTTTATAATGCGAATTATCGTTTTCGCTGGCGGGCAAATAGGCTTGATTGCACGGAATGCAATTACTTCTATCGCCGAGTTAGTTGCAAGGAATGCAACTATTGCCTCTTATCCCCACATTATCCCAATCCGTTTGTGCTGAGTAGCTGCAGAGCGAAGCGAAGTAGCGTATCGAAGTACCGAGTGCGCGAGCTGCCCTTCGATACGGCACTTCGCTTCGCTCAACACCTACTCAGGGCGAACGGTGTAAGGAGGTTGCGAAACCTCTACCGCGAACTCCGCAATCTCCGCCTGCGCCTCGCGCGATTCGCGCAGGAAGAAAATCGGCCAGACGTGCATGAGGCCCGCGGTTTCGACGTAGCGGATATCCGGCAGCTTTGCCTTTAACGCACGGGCATCGGCGACCAATATGTCGTCGCCACCGCCATAACACAGGATCGGCGGTAGGCCGTGCCAGTCGCCGTGGATCGGGCTGACGCGAGGGTCTTCGATGGGCAGATCCTGTGCGTAAAGTTTTGCCGCTGTGCGGATGCCATTCAGCGTCAGGATGCAATCGCGTTGTTCAACGGCAATCTGGTCCGGATGATCGCCGCTGCCATCGAGCCAAGGGCAGACCAGCAATAGACCGGCTGCCGGACGCAGATCTCTGTCGCGGGCCATTTGCGCAACCACTGCGGTCAAGCCGCCGCCTGCTGAATCACCGCCCATTATGAACGAGCAATCATGGCTAGCCAAAAACGCTTCATAGGCCGCCAAGCCAAACGCCGTGATTTCTGCCGCCGATGCTTCTGGCGCCAGCGGATAAAGCGGTGCTGTAACAGCAACGCCGTGCAGCTCCGCCATATGCGCCATGAATTTCCAATGCACATCGACCGCGGGATAGACATAGCCGCCACCGTGAAAATACAGCGGATGCGCGACTGGGGCGCGGTCTTTCGGAGCGATCGTCCACACGCTGCGCCCGTCAAGCTGCGTCTCGGTCACTTTCAGCCGCGCCTTCATTTTTGCGGTCGGTAGATCAGGATTTTTTCGCGACGCGGCGATCCGCTTCATAAAGTCGGGGCCACCGGAAAACTGCTTACGAAAAACGCCGGTGGTGCGCAGAAACGTGGCGATTACCTGCGCGAGTAAGCTCGCCATATCATTTCCCCTAATCCGGTCCGCGTTCTTTTAAGACGTCAGCCTCGACGCGGATCCTCCATGCCAGCAACATCGCATTGGCCACCGAAAAGGCAAGTGCAACCAGCGGTGTGCCAAAAAGTAACGGTAGCAATGCGATTTCGATTACCACAACTGTATAATTGGGGTGTGGGATAAAGCGATACGGCCCCTTTTTAACGCGCGGAAAATGGGGCGCGCTGATAATACGGGTGGTCCACCACCGGCCGATGCTGGCTAATGTCCAAAAGCGGAGTGCTTGGCTGGCGACGAATGCGATGAGCAACGCGACGTTGGGCGTCGCCGCAGGTTGCGCGAACAACGCGATAGCGACCAGCCAGGCGCTGTGCAGAACAATGAACAGCGGATAATGCTTTTGTCCGAATTCGCGACCACCTTCGGCAAGCAACCGCCGCGTATTGGCGTTCGCGTAAACCAACTCGGCCAGCCGCTGGACGATCACATAGGCGAGCACCGCCAGTGCCCAGACCGGCCAATCCATCATGGCTGAACCAACCCCAACGCTCCAGTAAAACCCGGCCCCAAAGCGGTCAGCAAAGTCGGCCCTTTAAGCGGTCCAGCCTCAACCAGCGCCTTCAACACAAACAGCACCGTCGGCGAGCTCATATTGCCGTGATCGCGCAGCACTTGCCGCGTCACCGACAGATCATCGCCAAAATACTCGGCCAGCGCATCCACCACACGGCCGCCGCCGGGGTGACAGGCGGGTTCGGCTAGGTCGGCCTTTGCCAAACCCTGCGCCGCCAGAAACCCATCGGCAAAGGGTGCGAAATCGCGGGTCACGAAGGCGGGAATATCCCGCGCCAGAACCAGATCGAATCCCGTGTCGCCAACGTCCCAGCCCATCATATCGACGCTATCGGGCCAAACCTGTTGGGCAAAGGCGATCAGGCTTGCCCCGCGCTTTTGTGTATTTTGGCCGCTACCAATCACCGCCGCTGCGCAGCCATCGGCAAACAAGGCGGTCGCAACCAAATCCTTTTTCTCCATTTGCACATGGTCATAGGCCATGCTGCACAGCTCTAGGCAGACCAGCAGAACATCGCGGTCTGGCGCGGCGCGAAACAGATCCGCCGCCAACGATAAGCCAATCACGCCGCCTGCGCAGCCATAGCCGAACACTGGAACTGTGCGCACATCGCTGGCAAAGCCCATGCTGCCCAGCATTTGGCTCGGCAGACTGGGCGTCATCGTGCCGGTGGTGGAAACAAACACAATCTGGCCAATATCGGCGGCAGTCTTCCCCGCTATGGCCAACGCATTCTCGACCGCTTCGCGGAATAACTCAGCTGACACCTGCGCATAAATCCGCGACCGGTCCGCCCAACCGCGTGACCCAAGATAATAATCGGTCGGCATCGCTAGATAGCGTTGCTCGATCCCGCTGTTGCGCAATATCTGTTCCATGCGTGGTGGCAGCGTTTTGCCGCGAGCCCGTTCCAGCACAGCCATGACGTCGTCTTGCGAGACTTTGTGCGGAGGCAGCGCGGTGCCGATGGACAGCAATTGGGGAGATGTGTGTTGCATAGATTGCGACCAGTTATGCCGCCCTTTCCGCTTAAGCCAGACTTAATAATTAATTGGCGTGTATCGCCGCGTTCCCGCTTGTGCATTACGGGTAATCCGGCATAGCTCAGCAGCGACTGGAGACACACGAATGCTGCACCAAATCGACCGCCGCCTGCTTTTGAAAACCGCCACGCTGGGGCTAGGCGCGCTTGCACTACCCGGTGGCGCTTTTGCCGCGATGCAAGCGGCATTGACGCCTGGGTTCAGCCACGGTGTAGCCAGCGGCGAGCCATCGCAGCGGTCAGTTTTGTTGTGGACGCGCTTTGTATCCGATGCCTCCGAAAGCACATTGCGGGCTGAAATTTGGGCGGAAGGCGCACCGAAAACGATCATTTCGGGCGGCAATGTCACAGCTTCCCCTACCCGCGATCATATCGCCAAAATTGTGGTCAAAGGGCTGAAGCCGGGCAAGCGCTATAACTATCGCTTCATTGCATCCGACGGCACCAAATCCCCGATTGGCCGGACCAAGACGCTGCCCGAAGGCGATGTGTCCAAATACCGGATGGCGGTATTTTCCTGCTCCAACATGCCCTTTGGCTATTTCAACGCTTATGCCCATGCCAATGCTGCTGACGACTTCGACCTCGTGTTGCATCTGGGCGACTATCTGTACGAATATCAGCGCGGCTATTACCCGTTGGCAAAGGACGCAGTTGCCGAACGGCTGATCGAACCGGCTGGCGAAATGGTCGCGCTCGCAGATTACCGCCTGCGCTATGCCAGCTATCGCTCTGACCCAGACCTGCAAAAACTGCACGCGATGCACCCGATGATCGCGATGTGGGACGACCATGAATTCACCAATGATGCCTATGCCACCGGCGCGCAAAACCATCAGCCAAACGAAGGCGATTGGAATGAGCGAAAGATTGCGGCTGAACGCGCTTACCGCGAATGGATGCCGGTTAGCGACCGCATCGATGATGTCTATTGGAGCAAATACGCCATCGGCAATCTGGCTGAAATCCAGCTGACCGAAAGCCGCGTCAGTGCGCGGTCGAAGCAGCTGAGCATTGGCGATCCAAAAGGTGATGCGAGTGAAATCACGCGCCAGTTGAAAGCATTCCACGATGGCGCATTGCAGGACTCGAGCCGGACAATGCTGGGCGCTGTGCAAGAGCAATGGCTGGCAAAACGCTTCGCAGCACCCAACAAACGCTGGAACATCTGGGCGCAGCAGACCATTGTTGGCGCATTGGTCCAGCCGCAAGGCATGGAAGACTGGCTATCCCCGGACGCGCCATCCTTTGTGAAAGCACGCGTGATGCGCGGTGCATTGGCGGCCAAGGCGGGTATCCCCAGCAATATGGACGCGTGGGATGGCTATCCAGCGGCACGCGCCAAAGCGCTTTCAGCCGCGCAGGCGGGCAATGCCGATTTGATCGTACTGACCGGCGACACGCACAACGCCTGGGCTTTTGATCTGGCGCAGGATGGCAAAGCAGCGGGCGTGGAGTTTGCCGGACACAGCGTCACCTCGCCCGGGCTGGAAAGCAGCTTTACCGGCACCGACAACGCAACTTTGTCTATGGCGTTAAGCTCTGCAAATCCGGATCTTGCATGGGCGGATGCTGGCGGTCGAGGATATATGGCGGTCGAGTTGACCTCCGATAAAGCCGTCAGCGAATGGCGCTTCACCGATAGCATCAAGACGCGCTCGAACACTCTGATTGCGACCAAAAGGATGAAAACCAGACACGGAATGCGAAAACTGAGTCGGTAAAAATACTATTTCCGGTTGCCCTGCCTTTATGTTCAGGACCTAGTATTAGCCTCTTCGTCCAAGAATTCTGCAACATCGGCAAGATCGACATCCTTTGCCAAAAACGTTTTTCCGATCCCGTTTGCCAACAAAAACGGAAGCGTGCCGCCCGCTTTTTTCTTATCATGCAGCATATGTTCGACCAACTCGGCACCGCCTGCGGTAACGCCTGCCTCCGCCAAGCCCGTCGGCAATCCAGCTTTATGCAGCACTGACGCTGCACGTTCTGCATCGCTGGCTGTGCAATGGCCACGCCGTGCCGAGTATCGAAACGCCAGCGCCATTCCCGCAGCGACCGCTTCGCCGTGTAGCAGCCTTTCGGAATAGCCGGTGTCCGCTTCCAGCGCGTGGCCGAATGTATGGCCTAGGTTCAGCAAGGCTCGGGTACCAGTCAGCTCGCGTTCGTCTGCTGCAACGATGCGGGCTTTTGATTGAACCGAATGGGCAATAGCATAGGCGCGGACTGCGGTGTCGCCGTCGAAAAAGGCCTGAACATTGTTATCGCAATACTCGAAAAAGTCGGGATCATCGATCAAGCCGTATTTGACGACTTCGGCAAAGCCTGCGGCCAGTTCACGCCTTGGCAGGCTTTGCAACACGTCGGGGTCGATCAGCACCAGCGAGGGCTGATGAAATGCCCCGACCAGGTTTTTCCCTGCCGCTGTGTTGATAGCGGTCTTACCACCGACGCTGCTGTCCACCTGCGCAAGCAGACTCGTTGGCACCTGAATAAAATTGCAGCCACGTTTCACAATATGTGCGGCAAAGCCCGTGATGTCGCCGACGACGCCGCCGCCAAGGGCGATGATATGATCGCTGCGCTCGACATGGTTGGCCAGAAGCCAATCCACCAAAGCGGCAAGCTGCGTCCAGCTTTTTGATGCTTCGCCAGCAGGCAGCGTGTAAACAATTGCATCGATTTCTTCCGCTTTCAGTCCCGCGAGAAAATCCGGCGCTAAGTGCTGCGCGACATTGCTGTCGGTTACAACCAGCATGCGGCCACCGCGAGCGTGTTTAGAAACCAACGATCCCGCGCGTCCCAGTAGTCCGCTATCGATCAGCACCTCATAACGGTTATCCCCCAACTCAACGGCTATTTGCTGCATGATTCGAGTTCTTTCATAATTTGATCGACTGTCCTGCCATGCGGCGCCGCATCGCTGCAAACACGAAAATCGGCTAGTGCGTAGATGGGACTGCGTTTTTCAAACAGTTCCCCCATCACGATCTTTGGGTCTTTGCCGATCAACAAGGGCCGGTGGTTTCGACGCGAGACGCGCGCGATCAAGATATCGAGATCAGCATCAATCCAGACCGAATGGCATTTTTCCTGTATCAAGGTGCGCGTAACATCGTTGATAAAGGCGCCACCTCCGGTTGCGATCACTTTCGGGCCGCCACCAATCAGTCGGGCGATGACGCGCCTTTCGCCATCGCGGAAATAGTCTTCGCCAAAACGTTCGAAGATTTCAGATATGCTCATGCCCGCTGCGCGTTCGATTTCATCGTCAGTGTCGATAAATTCTAGGTGCAATTGCGAGGCCAGCATGCGGCCAACGGTCGATTTGCCAACGCCCATCATGCCAACCAGAACAACAGGCTTGTCCAACCCGATTTTACGGGCCGTTCTAGGCTGTTGAGGTAGTCCTTCCGAAGTCATTGCGAGGCGGCCTATATATCGGCTAGGCTTAGTCGGGAAGTGGTTTGCGCATTTGCAGATTCGAGGAGGATACGTGCAGCAGAACCGTCGGCGTCGGCTTGTGCCTGTTTTCGTAGCACTTGCTTTGCTGGCGACAGCACTGCTATTTTTCTTTGAATGGTTGGGCAGTGAACAGCCACAAAATTGGGTCGAGTCGCCAATCGACGTTCCGGTAAAAGAAAACCGGGCAGAGAAACCGCGGCAATAAGGGAAAAATATGCGTCTGCGGCAGTTGTCATCTTTGATTTTTGCGACTGCTGGGGTTGTCGCCATCGGCGCGGCGCTGCCTGCGCTGGGCCAACAGGGGCCGGAGTCGCTTTTGCCTCCGGGGTTCGGCGACCCACCGGCTCCACCAGCAAACAAAGGCCCCGCGCCAAAACAACCAGATGGAACGCCCGCGAATACGGATTCAAGCCAGACGGCAACAACAGGTTCAAACGCAGCGTCGCCTTCATTAGGAACCTCCGCTGCGTCATCCTCTGCTAAAGAGGACGATGGCGATGAAGACGAGGAAGATGCTGAAGAAACCGAACTGCGTTACGATGTTCCGCCAACAGCGCGCCGGTCGCTGAAACAGATTGGCGTCATGTCAGAGGCTGGAGGCGGCTTTCCAGCCACCGCATTTGGCGCAATAAAAGGCGATTTTCTGCTTAACGCTACGCGGACTATCAAGGGACCGTTGGCGTCACGCTGGGGCACAATCATGGCGCGCCGCGCTCTCGCCAGCCGGACAAACACACCAAATGATGTTAGCGGCGCTGATTGGGTTGCTGAACGCGCCGCGTTAATTTTGCGGATGGGCGATGCTGTCGTTGCCCGTCAGCTGGTGCAGCAAGTCGATGCCGGAACCTATTCCAAACGGCTGCTTGAAGTATCAATGCCGATTTTTCTCGCCAATGCCGATCTTGCAGGAATGTGCCCGCTTGCCGATTTGGGTAGCCAAAAAACGAATTCGCCCGAATGGAAAACTGCGCCTGCCATTTGTGCTTCGCTAGCGGGCGAACAAGGCCGCGCTACGTCATTACTGAACCAGGTTCGCAACAGGGGATGGGTCAAGGGTACCGATTATCTTTTGACGGAAAAGGCAGTTGGCGCAGGCACCAATGGTCGCCGTACTGTCAAGATCGAGTGGGACACGGTAAAGTCGCTGACCAATTGGCGGCACGGCATGGCGCAAGCAACGGGTATTGAACCACCCGAGGCGCTGTATGCCGGAATGGGTCGTCAGGTTGATGGCTGGCGGGCACAGATGCCAACGATTTCGGTAGCAACCCGCGTCAAAACCGCTCCCGGTGCAGCTGCGCTTGGCGTTTTATCGAACCGGGCGATGGTTGATATTTATGGGATAGCAGCCGAGGATCAGGACACAGCCGACGCCATCAGCACACAGGCAGATAATATCCGAACAGCGTTTGTAGGCGACGGCGATAGCGCAAAAATTTCTGCGATGCAGGGGTTATGGGACAGCGCGGCAAACGAAACACAGCGGCACGGCATGTATGTCTTGACCGCTCGTGCAGCAGCACTGATCGCGCCCAATTCCGGAAATTCTAGCGATGCTGACCGGTTAATCGGATCGATGCTGAGCGGCGGCTTTGATAGCCAAGCAGCGCGCTGGATCAGCGTGGTCGATGAAGGTTCGCAGGGCTGGGCCTTGCTAGCTGCCGGTTCGCCAGATTGGCCAGATAAGGTCAGCACAGGTTCGCTCGACGATTTTCAAGGAAATGATGACAGTGAAAACTATCATAGATCGGCGCTGTTGGTCGCAGGGTTGGCGGGGCTAGACCGCGTGTCTGAAGCTACGCTTGCTGAATTTGCCGAAGATATCGAGACCAATGTCACGCGCGAAACTAAATGGAGCCGTGCTATAAAGGCGGCTGCAAATCGCGGCGAAAGCGGAACTGTCGCGTTGCTCGCGGCTGCGGGTTTACAGGCATCGGATTGGACCAAAGTTCCCGCGCATCATCTTTACCACATGATCGGTGCGCTGCGGACTGTCGGACTTGAGGCCGAGGCGCGGATGATTGCAGCTGAGGCGGTCAGCTTTGGTTGAAGCCAAGTCCTCTGGAGACACTCCCTTGGCAATCGTCAACAATGACGGCTCCTTGATTGAACGCTATCTAGAGATGCTTGTTGCCGAACGGGGCGTTGCCAAAAATACAGCGCTTGCCTATCGCAGCGACCTTGCCCAAGCCTCCGATGCACTGGCTGGCGCGCTTGTTGTGGCGACAAAGGATAGTTTGGACACTCTGACCGCAGGATGGGCGACGCTTGCCAACAGTTCAGTCGCACGCAAAGCAGCAGCTTTACGGGGATTTTTCGGATTTTTGGAACAAGAGGGTTTTCGCGAGGACAATCCTTCGTCCGCTTTGCCCCGCCCGGTACAAATGCGCGGCCTACCTAAAATCCTGGACCAGCAAGAGGTTGAGGCGCTGTTCAAATCGATCGAAGCGCGACTGGGAAAGCCTAAGCCGTCACCGCTCGACTACCGCCTATCTGCATTGGTAGAACTGCTTTACGGATCGGGTTTGCGGGCATCGGAACTGGTGGCATTGCCCCGTGCATCGATTATGCGTGACCAACCGTACATCATCCTGACGGGCAAAGGTGATAAAGAACGTCTGGTTCCAATTTCGGATCGCGCGCGTCAGGCGGTGGGTGTTTGGCACGCCTTTGTGTCAAAGGACTCACGCTATCTTTTTCCGTCGCGTGCCGCACAAGCCGCAGGAAAAGGCGATGTCCACATTAGCCGTATCCGGTTGTTTCAGATTATCCGAGAACTGGCTGCACAGGCGGGCATCGATCCGACAAAAGTTAGCCCACATGTGTTGCGCCATGCATTTGCGACGCATTTATTGGCAGGCGGCGCTAATCTGCGTGCCTTGCAAGCGATGCTTGGCCATGCGGATATCGCCACCACGCAAATCTATACGCATGTTGATAGCAGCCGGCTGGTGGAACTGGTCAATCAGCGCCATCCTTTGGCCAATCGCACGTTGTCGCGGTGATCGCGCTGAAACGAGAAACCCAGTTTTGTTGACCACCGCACTGGCACGCTCTATCGCGTCCTGATGAATGTGTATCTTGATTTTGAAAAGCCCGTTGCCGCCCTTGATGCGCGGATTGCAGAGCTTGACGAGGCCGCTGGTGAAAGCGAAGTCAACGTAACGGCCGAAATCGGAAAGCTGCGCGGTAAAGCCGATAAATTATTGGCCGACACCTATGCTAAACTGACCCCGTGGCAAAAAACGCAAGTAGCAAGACACCCAGAACGGCCGCATTTCAAAAACTACGTCGCAGGCCTGTTCGACGACTTTTTGCCTCTGGCCGGCGACCGCGCTTTTGGAGACGATCAAGCGATATTGGGTGGGCTCGCACGATTGGGCGATCGCCGCATTGTCGTGATCGGTCATGAAAAGGGTGATGATACCGAAAGCCGATTGCGCCACAATTTTGGGATGGGCAAACCAGAGGGTTATCGCAAAGCCATCCGGCTAATGGACCTTGCCGACCGGTTTGGCCTGCCGGTGGTGACATTGGTGGACACCTCGGGTGCATTTCCGGGTGTGCAAGCGGAGGAGCGGGGCCAAGCCGAAGCTATCGCGCGCTCGACGGAAAAATGCCTGCAACTGGGAGTGCCCATGATTGCCTGCATCGTCGGCGAAGGCGGGTCGGGGGGTGCTGTGGCGCTGGCGGCGGCGGACCATATCCTGATGTTTGAACATGCGGTGTATTCGGTGATTTCACCCGAAGGCTGCGCCTCGATCCTGTGGCGCACCAATGATCGGGCAGCCGATGCGGCGCAGGCAATGAAGATGACGGCGTCTGATCTTAAAGCATTGGGTGTAGTCGATAGCATTGTACCCGAACCCATCGGTGGCGCGCATCGTGACCACATACTTGCAATCACCAATCTGGGCGCCGCGATTGAACAATCGCTGAAAGGTCTGGTCACGCTAAGCCGCGGCGATTTGCGGCGGCAACGCCACGCAAAGTTCCTGAAAATGGGCCAATTTTAGGCGTCTTCGATTTTTGACTACTGGTAAGGTTCGGTTCACCGCGTTCGTGTGAAACTTTTACGCGCGATAACAGTTATTCAGTGTTAGGCTGAGGTCAAATTAGGAGAACATATCATGCGTAACAAAGCATTGCTGGCACTTGGGGCGTCGTTCCTGATGGTGACCGGGTATGTTGCAACCCCGGTGGTCGCAGCAACGAAAGCCAAAGCGATCAAGGCGCCAAAGCCTTTCACCGCAAGCGAAAAAGCGGCTGGCGCAAAATATCATCCCGAAATCATGAAGGAATTCGGCGACGTCTATCAAAGTCCGCAGACGGCCTATGTCGTTCAGGTAGGCAAGAAGATTGCATTGCAATCCGGCCTATCGAACTCTGCAAACGACTTCACCGTCAGTTTTCTGAATTCGCCGGTGAACAATGCGTTCGCGATCGAAGGCGGCTATGTTTACATCACGCGCCAATTGGCAGCGCTTTGCAACAGCGAAGCCGAAATGGCCGGCGTGCTGGGACATGAGGTCGGCCATACAGCGGCGCGGCACAGCAAAAAGCGTCAGCAACGTTCAACCATGGCAGGCCTATTGGGCGTTTTGGGCACCATCGGTGGTGCGGTCCTTGGCGATAATGGCGGCATCGCGGGTGCTTTGGGTGGGCTTGCAAAAGAGTATTCAGGCACGTTGGCACAGCTTTTAACTTTGTCCTATTCGCGCGGCCAGGAAGAACAAGCCGACGATCTGGGTATCCAGTATCTTAGCAAAGCAGGCTATGATCCGACCGCCCTTTCCGACATGTTACGGTCATTAGCGTTGCAAACGGCGGTTGACGGCAAAGCGGCCGGGCATCTGGGTGGACCAGTCCCCGAATGGTCAAGCACGCACCCCGATCCTGCAAAACGGGTCGTGCGCGCTGCGACCAACGGCAAAAAATATCCGGTAGTGACTTTCCGCAATGCTGACACCCATTTGAACGCCATCAACGGGATGCTGTATGACGATGATCCCAAACAGGGCGTTATCGACGGTCAATATTTCATCCACCCCGACCTAAAACTAAAATTCGCCGCTCCGACCGGTTTTGGCATGTCCAACGGCGCGCGGGCAGTGACGATTAACGGCAGTGGGGGGCAAGCATTGTTTACCACGCAGGCCTATACCGGCAACAAAGCGGCTTATATCGATGCCGCGTTCAAAGCTGTAGTCGGAAAGGATCAGCCGATAACCGCTGGTCCGATCAACGAAACGACGGTCAATGGTATTGCTGCCTTTACCTCAACCGCCGATTTGACCACGCAGAACGGTGTGGTGCGTTTGACAATTTTCGCTTATGAATTTGCATCCAATCAAGTGTTCCATTTTGCGACCATCTCCCCAAGCTCTACGTCGCCTTTCACAGCCATGTATCAAAGCGTGACACGGATCAGCCAGAGCGAAGCTAACGCGATCAAACCGCGCAAACTGAAAGTGGTAACCGTTGGAAAGTCCGATACCGTTGCGTCGCTTTCGGGAAAAATGGCTTATAAAAGCTATCAGAACGACCGGTTCCTAGCGCTTAACGGTATGACAAGCGCATCGACATTGAAGGTCGGGCAAAAGGTGAAAATCGTCACCTATTGATGCGCTATTGCTAGGACGCTTTGCGTAGCGTTGCGAAATGCGAACTCCCCTGCATTTTGCGTCAATTTTTTGACGCAGTGCAGGGGTGGGAAACTGTAGCCTTTGCAGCTGTGTGGCTTTAATGCATTGATGTTAAGTACATAAATACTCGATTGAACGGGTTGGCATAGCCGTTGCTTTTTGTTCCGCGAACATTTTCGCTAGGGAACAGGATCAAGGTTGGATGCTCCACAACAGTATTGATTTCATCACACGAACCCCCGCTGCACCTGATGATTGTCCTTTAGGCGGGATTCCAAGGCAGGATGTGCTGCAAAGCCATTTAGCGATGGTTCGCAGCATAGCGTGGCGCGTTTATTCGACTATGTCGTCATCGGTAGAGTTTGAGGATTTGGTCCAGATCGGCATAGTTGCGCTGATCGAATGCGCCGATAGCTATGAAGACCAAGGCTATGCATTCGCAACCTATGCCTCGACGCGTGTGCGGGGCGCAATGATCGACCAGCTACGCAAATCAGCGCGAATGACGCGGTCAGCGATGATCGGTCGCCGCAGGCTATCGACAACATCGGCAAGACTGGAACAGCGCTTGATGCGTCCACCCCACGCCGTGGAAATGGCCGAAGCTCTGCACATGGATATTAACGCCTTTTACTGCTTGGTGAACAACGCTGTCGCTGTGGAGAGCGGTTCCTTAGACGAAGTCTATTCCGATTATGACAGCCACTTTGCCGACTTGGCCCCACGCGCAGATACCGGAATGGAAGAACGCGCAATTCATGCGCAGCTGTCCCGCTGTATTGCCAAGCTAGCCGAGCGGGAGGCAAAGATTTTGCAGCTGTTTTTTGTGGAAGAACAAAGTTTGCAGCAGATCGGGCAGACACTCGGCATCGGTGCCGCCCGTGTCTGCCAGATAAAGAAGTCCGCGTTGCAGAAATTGCGTTCGCAAATGGAATCCGCCGAAAGCGATTAAGCCAGCGCCGCTTTCAAATCCGCAATCAGGTCGGTCCGTTCCCATGGGAAGAAATCACCTTCAGCTTTGCGACCGAAATGGCCGTAAGCAGCGGTTTTGCGATAGATTGGCTTGTTGAGGCCAAGATGCGTGCGGATCGCGCGCGGGGTGAGGCCACCCAATTTCTCGATGCGCATAATCGCTGCTTCAATCACGTCGTCGCCCACCGTCCCTGTTTCATGCGTATCGACATACAGCGACAGCGGCTTTGACACGCCAATCGCATAAGCCAGTTGGATTGTGCAGCGCGTGGCGAGACCAGCGGCAACAATATTCTTTGCCAGATAGCGCGTGATATACGCGGCTGAACGGTCCACTTTCGTGGGGTCTTTACCCGAAAATGCGCCGCCACCATGGGGAGCTGCACCGCCATAAGTGTCGACAATGATCTTGCGTCCAGTCAGGCCAGCGTCGCCATCTGGGCCGCCGATTTCAAAACTGCCCGTCGGGTTGATATGATATTCGGTTTCGCGCAGCAGCACCGGCGGGATCACGTCCGCAACGACTTTTTTCACATACGCGTGCAGTTCAGCTTCGTTAGCGCCTTCGTCATATCCCGGTGCATGTTGGGTTGAAACGACAACGGCGGTCGCGGCAACCGGCAGGCTGCCTTCATAGCGCAAAGTCACTTGGCTTTTGGCATCAGGCTGCAAAAATGGTGCCGCGCCAGAATGGCGGTCAGCGGCCATGCGTTCGAGTATCTTGTGGCTGTAATACAACGTCGCAGGCATCAAATCAGGGGTTTCGTCGGTCGCGTAACCGAACATGATTCCCTGATCGCCAGCGCCTTCGTCTTTGTTGCTACCGGCATCAACGCCTTGCGCGATGTGCGCGGATTGGCCATGCAGATTGTTCATGAAAATCAGCGTTTCGTGGTGGAAACCTGATTGCTCATAGCCGATTTCTTTGACGGTCTGGCGGACGGTCGCTTCAATCTCTTCCTTCGCGCCAGGTGCCCATTCATCGTTTTCGTAAACGCCTTTGCAGCGGATTTCACCGGCGAGGACAACCAATTGCGTGGTGGTCAGCGTTTCGCACGCGATGCGGGCTTCGGGGTCTTTCGACAGGAACAGATCGACGATGGAATCGCTGATCTGGTCGGCGACCTTATCAGGATGTCCCTCAGAAACGGATTCGGAGGTAAAAAGGTAATTGTTGCGCATGGTTTATCCAGTCTATTGGCTGTGTCTGCGTATAAAGAAATCTTTATATCGAGGTGCGTCCTAGCGGGAAATGCGGCGGCGGACAAGAGGCAAGAATGCCAGCGCAATCAGCAATGCGGCAAAGCCGAGGGGCAGAATATTGCCGTATCGGGCAAACAAAGTAGGCGCTTTAGCCATCGGCAGAAACGTATCGATACGGCCAGCTTTGCCCAAATCCAGGCTCTCTGCGATCCGGCCATCGGCATCAATCACCGCGCTGATCCCTGTGGGGGTGGAGCGAACCACAGGCAGCCCTTCCTCAATCGCCCGCAGCCGCGCCTGCGCCAAATGCTGCGGCGGTCCCCAGCTGCCGAACCATGCATCGTTGGACGGGTTAAAGATAAAGTCGGGCCTATTTTTGCTGTCCACCACGCGGCCGGAAAAGATCATTTCATAGCAGATTTGCATGCCAACTTTGACGCGCTTTCCATCAAGGGAGAGGTCCAAAGTGCGCGGCCTGTCGCCCGGCAGGAAGTCGATGACGCCGGGCACCAACCTCGTTGCGCCCAATGGCTCCAGCAACCAGCGCAAAGCCAGATATTCGCCATACGGCACCAAATGCGCTTTGTCATACGTCGTCAGAATGTCGCCTTTGGCATCCATCGCCAAAACCGAATTCCGCGCGCCGACAACTTTGCCATCTGCGCCAAATACCAGCCGGTCGCCGCCGGTGAGTAGCAAGTCGTTCGGGCCGAGCAGTTTCGCCAATGTAGCCCGCGTGCCTGCCGCGGTGCCGCCCGGTTGGTTGAAATAGGCTTGGCGCGGATACCCATCCTCCAGCCACCAAGGCGTCGCGGCTTCGGGCCAAAGGAGGAGTCGCGGTTGGTTGCTATTCGGCCTGCTGTTCTGCGCAAGGCGGACGAAGTTTACCGCTTCATATCCGGCAGTGTGTTTGTCGATTTGACTGATGTTGGGTTGAACGACGGTGACCTTAGGATTAACTTTTCCCGAATAATCGGTGATCGTTACCTGTTCGAGGCTGGTTAAACATAAAACGATCAACATGAATCCGAAAACACCGCGAAAATTCGATGCTGACGCGTCATCTGTAGTTTTTCGATAAATTCCCAATGCCAGTAACCCGGCAAGCAGGCACACAATTCCGGACGCGCCATAGCTGCCGATCCACCTTATCAGGAGGGGAGCGGTGAAATCCCTCAAGAATATCAGACTGATTGGATTCCACGCAAAGCCAGTAAAAACCCAACTGCGCAGCCATTCGGTGATAATCCAAAGACCGGCAAAGGCGAGGATGTATGGAAAGCTAAGCCCCTCCCCTTTAGGGGAGGGGCTTGGGGAGGGGCCTGTTGGAGAAGGCTGTGCTAAACTTACAAGCCCCACCCCAACCCCTCCCCTAAAGGGGAGGGGCTTAAGTCTTGCAACCCACCAAGCACCCCAACACGCCAACGCCGGATAAACCGCCAAATACAGTGCCACTAGCCCCACAGCTACCCACCCCAGCCATGCGGGCATTGCGGCTTGATAGGTAAAGGCAGTAGCGATCCAGTTGTTGCCGACCGCGAAATGTCCAACGCCAAACAGCCACCCGATCAAAAACGCCCGCTTGCCGCTGTCTGCCGATGCAACAAGGTGCATCAACAAAGCCAAGCACAATAACGTCAGTGGCCACAGATTCAGTGGTGCAAAGCCCGTTGCCGACACGCCGCCTGCGACCAACGCAATCCAGCGCGGATATTTGGCAATCAGGGCAGCGACTTTTTCCATTGCGCGCAGCTTTGACGGGCAATTGTGACATTTGCAATCAGCCACTTATGCCGCGGCCGCTTTTGTTGCTTGCCGTTCAGCCGCCGCCTGCTAGCAATCGGATTATGAACATACTCCCCCTATTCGCGCTGATCCTCGCGCCCAATCCGCCCGTCCCGATCAACGACCAACAGATGCAGGATCTCAGCTGCGTCGCTGTCATTGGCCTCGCTGCCTATCAACAGCGCAGCAAGCAAAATGCGCTACCGGAATATCCCGATGTGCGCGAAGACGGCAAACGCTGGGCTGGAATCGTGGGCGACCGCGTTACAGAGGCTACAGGCCAGCCGCGCGAAGTGGTTGCGCTGGCGATCCAAATGGCGGTGAAGGCCGAGCAGGAAAAGGCTGGCACTACAGAGGAGCCCTCGAACGGTTTCCTTGAGCGACTAACCAAATGTGTTGGCACAATGAACGCAAATCTGGGCGCGATTGAAGCAGCCGAGGGCGCTGAGGAAGTGGCGCTACCGCAATGAGCCTGCGCCCATTTCACCTAGCCTTTCCGGTGCACGATCTTTCGGCAGCACGCGGCTTTTACCGCGATGTGCTTGGTTGCGGTGAGGGGCGCTCGTCGGAGCATTGGATCGACTTTGAACTTTATGGGCATCAACTTGTCGCGCATCTCGACCCCGATATGACACCGCGCCCGATCCACAATGCTGTTGATGGTCACGCTGTGCCGGTGCCGCATTTCGGCATAATCCTGACGATGGAGCAATGGGAGGCTTTGGCGCACCGGTTGCGCGAAGCTGGCACGCAATTTGGGATTGAACCGCATATCCGGTTCAAAGGTCAGGCCGGCGAGCAAGCCACAATGTTCTTCACCGACCCTAGCGGCAATGCACTGGAATTTAAGGCCTTTGCCGATGATGGACAGATTTTTGCTACCTAGATGGGTGTGGATTCACATTTGAAGTGCAATGTGTGAACGAAGGGATTTTAGGATAGCCTATGTGCGTAGTCGCCCTAGCCCTAGATTCGCATCCCAAATGGCGGATCATACTCGCCGGAAACCGCGACGAATTTCATGCCCGCCCCTCTGCGCAACTGGCACGTTGGGAAAATACGGACAGCGATATCATCGCCGGACGCGATCTGGTGTCAGGCGGAACGTGGTTGGGCGTTTCGGAAAGCGGGCGGATAGCTGTAGTCACAAACATCCGCACCGACACACCGCCGGACCCGGCAAAGGCATCACGCGGCGATCTGGTTACTGACTATATACGCGGAAAAGGCGCGCCTGCGCTGGAAACGCTCAACCGTTTCAACGCATTCAGCTTGGTTAGCATCGGCCCCGAAGGCAGCAACCTCACCGCCAACCGCCCCACACCGATGACTGCAAGGATACCGGCGGGCATCCATGGCCTATCAAACGGATTACCGAACGAAGACTGGCCGCGCAAATCCAGGCTGCTGGCGGCATTTGCCGACGTCATCCGTACCGCCCAGGACTTGCCCGGCTCTATGTTCGACTTATTGGCAAGCGAGAGCATCGACGACAGTATTTTCATACGCAGCGATATTTACGGAACGCGGTGCAGCACTTTAGTGCTGGTGGATCAGGATGGCGCCGGATTGATGATAGAGCGGCAGTTTGAACCGGATGGCCGTCAAGCCGGACACACAGAAATCAGCTTCGCGTTTCAGCACGAACTCTTCCCCACGGCCCCGTAATCGCCAGCGTCATTGTTGGCCACATCAGGTTGACGAATAAGGTCGAGCCATCGGGGGAGAAACAGGCTCCTGCAAATTCGGTCTGCACGCGGCTTTTGGCGAATATATAGGCTTTGCCGCCGGGCGTTATCCCGCGCAAATGGTTGTCGGTGATGTCGGTGTACTGATCCTCACACACCATCAAATGCCCGGTCGGCATTACCGTCAGGTTATCGCCATAATTATACGCCGCCGCATCGGTGGATTCATAATATAGGTCCAGTGCATCGCCGCCTGAACCCATCCCGGGCCGCAGCCGGAAAATCTGGCCAAGTTTCTTTGCACCACCATTTGTGCAAGCGAAATACAGCTCGTCTGTACCCCACCAAATGCCTTCGCCGCGCGCAAACAGTGTCGCCTCGGCAAGCGCGCCGCGCTTGCGCAGATCATCGTCGGGCGCTTCGGGACCGTCGAGCGCGATCCAGCGCGGCGTGTGGGTTTTGCCGCGTGTGACGACGGCTTCGCTCCAGTTGCGGCTGTCAGCTATGCCGTCAATCACCAGCGCCTCTAACCGACCGCCCTTGGCGAGTTCACCTTTGACGGCTGGCAGAAACCGATAGAGCAAGCTGTCGTCGCGGTCCTCCGTCAGATAGACGATGCCGGTGCGCGGATCGACACAGGCGGCTTCATGATTGAACCGCCCCATCGCGGTCAGCGGCACTGGCGCGACCAGCCCCTTATGCGCCGATGGCACTTCGAAAACAAAACCGTGATCTTTGCCAACCGCATCGCCTGCGCGTGTTGTATTTTCCTCGCACGACAGCCAGCTGCCCCATGGCGTGATGCCGCCCGCGCAATTACGGATCGTGCCCGACAGGCTAAGGAACTGGCTTTCCACCCGCTGTGATTTCATGTCGTAAATCAACGTGGTTGTCCCACCGGGAAGCGGCGCGGCGTCTTTGCCGCGATCATAGGTGGCAAAATCATCAGCGACTTTACCGGTGAACGGCCCAAACCGCGCGTCGCGTGCCGACAGTTCGTGGTTACGGACGAGTGCAACTTTGCCTTTGCCAAAGGCGAATGCGCCCATGCCGTCGCCTGCGCTTGGCACCACATGGCCGTCATCCATCACATTGCCAAAACGCGAAATGACGCGGTAGGAAAAGCCTTTGGGCAGATCGATCAGAGTGTTGGGATCGCGAATAAGTGCACCATAGCCAGCAACTTCGCTGCGCGCAGCAGGCGGGATTTGCGAATAGGCACGCGCCGATATTCCTGCAAAGGCAAGGCTTCCCAACCCGAAATTAAACTGGCGGCGGCTGATTTGCATACGACACTCCGTTTGTGTTCAAACAATAGATGCTCTTGCAAGGCAAAGATGACAAGAATGTTTCAGCTTGGTAGGGGCGGCGCATGACTGAAAACACTGCACCTGTTGCCGCCCGACCCGTTCGCACCCGCGTAGCCCCCTCGCCCACCGGCGATCCGCATGTTGGCACAGCCTATATTGCGCTCATCAACTATTGCTTTGCCAAGAAACATGGCGGGCAGTTTCTGTTGCGGATCGAGGATACCGATCAGGTGCGTTCAACGCGTGCGTCCGAAGTCGCCATTCTCGACAGCCTGAAATGGCTTGGGCTCAGCTGGGATGAAGGCCCCGATGTCGGCGGACCGCACGGCCCGTACCGTCAGTCGGAACGCAGCGCGATTTACACGCAGCATTGCGACCAGCTGATCGCGGATGGCCATGCCTTCACATGCTATTGCACCTCCGAAAAACTCGCTGAGACGCGGCGGCACCAAATCGCGGCGAAGCAACCACCGAAATACGACGGAACATGCTTGGCATTAACTGACGCGGATCGCGCCAAGCTGGACGCCGATGGCGTAGCGCATGTCGTCCGCATGAAAATCCCGACCGAGGGCAAATGCGTTGTGCAGGATACCTTGCGCGGTGAAATCGAGTTTGATTATTCGGTAGTCGATATGCAGGTGCTGATGAAATCGGACGGCCTGCCGACTTATCACCTCGCCAATGTGGTGGACGATCATCTGATGGGGATCACCCATGTAATGCGCGGTGAGGAATGGATCTCGTCAGCACCGAAACATCTGTTGCTGTACCAGTATTTCGGTTGGGAGCCGCCTGTGCTTACCCACCTGCCATTGCTGCGCAATGCAGACCGGTCAAAACTGTCGAAGCGTAAGAACCCGACATCGATATTGTTCTACCAGCGCGCCGGATATCTGCCCGCGGCGATGCAGAACTTTCTTGGGTTGTTTATTAAGAGCGCGAGCGAGGAAGATGAAAAAACGTCTTTGCAGGATCTGATTGACGGCTTTGATGTGCACAACATCTCGCTCGGCGGACCGGTGTTTGATACCTCCAAACTCGATTGGCTCAACGGTCGTTATCTGCGCGAAGAACTAACCACCGCACAGTTTCTTGATGAAATCCGCAAATGGGCGCTGAACGATGCCTATCTGCTGCCAATAGCCGAAATGACGCAAAGCCGCATTGTGCGCTTGTCCGATCTGGGCGCATTGACTGCCCCGTTCTTCATGAACCGCATCGACGGGCAAAGCGTTGATCGGCTGCGCGACGGTGTAAAGATTGAGGCTGACCAGCAGCGCGCGGCCTATACGCTGGCGCTGCAACAGTTCGATGCGATGGTGGACTGGAACAAAGACGGCGTCGAAGCCGCGTTGCGCACGGCAGCGACGGCTTTGGACGTCAAGCTAAAAGACATGATCCGCACATTCTATCTGGCAATATTGGGGAGCCCCCAAGGCGTCCCCCTGTTCGATGCCATCACGCATCTCGGCCGCGACATCCTCCGCGAACGCCTCCGCCACGCGATGGAACTGCTGGGTGTGGCAACCAAAAAAGAAGTCGAGGCTTGGGCGACTTTATTGCTGGCAATCGAGGTCAAAGAATAATGTAAAAGAGGCGGGAAGCAAAGAAGACGGGAAGATTGATGGACACATTGGAGCGTGTTGACGAATTGACAAGCATTGTCATAAATTCTGGGTTGGCATTGCATCAGCAGGTCGGCCCTGGATTGCTGGAATCGGTTTACGAACAGGTTTTGGCCGATAGGCTGATGTCCATTGGCTTGAGAGTCGAAAGACAGCAGCCGGTCAGCATTGTTATTGATGGAAAAACCTATGCAGAGGCTTTTCGCTATGATCTTCTGATTGACGGCTTGTTACTTATTGAATTGAAATCAATAGAGAAACTGGGACCTATCCATCTAAAGCAAACTCTAACATATATTCGACTGATGAACCTGCCAATCGGATTGCTCCTCAACTTTGGTAGCGAAACCTTCAAGCAAGGCATCCGCCGTATCACCAACAATCATTGGAAAGCATAATGCCTTTCCTCCTTCTTTCCTTCCCGCCTTTTTTACATATCTTTGAAAATTATAATGCCTGACATCCAATTGCACGAAAGCTGGAAGACGCCGTTGCTGTCGGAGTTTGAGGCGGACTATATGGTGCAGCTGCGGACGTATCTGCTGGCTGAGAAGGCTTCGGGGAAACAGATATATCCCAGAGGCCGCGAATGGTTTCGCGCGCTGGACTTAACGCCGCTGGATAAGGTGCGCGTCGTCATACTGGGGCAAGACCCGTACCACGGACCAGGGCAAGCGCATGGGCTGTGCTTTAGCGTCAAGCCAGGAGTCCGACCGCCGCCCAGTTTGGTCAACATCTACAAGGAACTGCAATCCGACCTTGGCATCCCGCGTGCCAATCACGGCTTTTTGGAGCATTGGGCGCAGCAAGGCGTATTGCTGCTCAACAGCGTACTGACGGTTGAAATGGCCAAAGCCGCGTCGCACCAGAAAAAGGGTTGGGAGCGGTTTACCGATGCAGTGATCCGATTGGTGAACGCTAAGGACCAGCCGGTCGTGTTTATGCTTTGGGGGGCCTCTGCGCAGAAAAAGGCGGCCTTTGTAGATGCGGAGAAACATCTGGTGCTGAAAGCCGCGCACCCCTCACCGCTGTCTGCGCACAATGGCTTCCTCGGCTGCCGCCATTTTTCGCAGTGTAACACGTTTTTAGAAAGCAAGGGGTTAGCCCCAATCGACTGGGCGTTACCAGCGACTTAGCTTTTATACATCCCATCCGTCCGTGCTTTGTACCGGTCGCGGATCACATGCCGCCTGATCTTCATGCTCGGAGTCATTTCGCCGTTTTCGATGCTGAAGGGTTCGTCGGCAAATTCAAACTGCCGCACTTTTTCAGTCACCGAGATGCTGGCATTTACGCGGTCAACCGCTGCCCGCACAGCGGCGCGGAATTGCGGGTTGCCTTGCAGTTCCGAAAAGTCATAGCGCATCCCTTGATCGCGCGCCCATTCAAGCGCCCATTCAGGATCGGGAACGATCAGGCCAACAATGTACGGCCGCTTGTCACCAGACACCATTGCTTGCAGAATTTCAGGCTGCAAAGTCAGCATGCCTTCAACCTTTTGCGGGGCAACGTTGTCGCCCTTGTCATTGACGATCAGATCCTTTTTGCGATCCGTGATTTTAATCCGGCCTTTGGGGTCGAAATGGCCAATATCGCCGGTGTGCAGCCAACCGTCGATGATTGTCCGCGCCGTCTCTGCCTTATTCCGCCAATAGCCTTTCATCACCAGCTCGCCGCGAACGAGAATCTCGCCATCCTCAGCAAATTTAACCTCTACGTTTTTCATCGGCGGGCCTACGGTATCCATTCTGATACCTGCTGCAGGCCGGTTACAGCTTACCACAGGCCCAGATTCGGTCTGGCCATAGCCCTGCAACAATGTAATGCCGAGCGACTGAAAAAAGATTCCGATATCGGGGTTAAGCGGTGCGCCACCAGACACCATAGCTTTTAATCGGCCACCAAATTTGGCCTGAATTTTGGGCTTGAGCGTCCGCGACAACAGCAAACGCATCGGTCCGTCGCGCAGCCGCTTTTTGCCGCCATAATCGCGCTCCCCAATCGTCAGTGCCTTATCAAGCAGATAGTTGGGAACTTTGCCCTGCTTCTCCACCGTTTTAATCATCCGCGCGCGGAGAACTTCGAAAAGCCTAGGGACCACGACCATGACCGTCGGCTGTGTTTCCTCGATATTGGCGGCGAGCTTTTCGAGACCTTCGGCATAAAATATTTCTGCGCCAACCCCGATAGGCAGATACTGACCGCCCGAATGTTCATAAGCGTGGCTCAACGGCAGGAACGACAGGAACCGGTCATCGTCCAAACCGAAATCGTCGCGCAGAATTTCCGCCGCGCCGTCGACGTTGCAAAGGATCGCGCCATGGTGCTGCATCACACCGCGCGGCGCGCCACCGGTGCCGCTGGTATAGATAAGGCAGGCAATATCATCACGGCTAACGTCAGCAGACTCTTTATGCAAAGCCGCAACATCTGCGTCGGTCCCTTGCACCATATCGGCCCAATGATGCAGCGCTTGATCGCCCTTTTGCGCCACCTTCAACGGCTCCATCCCGATCACAAATTCGCAATCCGATGACCGGATGACCGCAGGCATCAGGTTTTGCGCTAGCTTGGCCGTTGAAACAATCACCGCGCGCGACTGGCTATTGTCCAAGATATGCTGGTGGTCGCGTTCCAAATTCGTGACATACGTTGGAACGGTGATGCAGCCTGCCGCCATAATACCAAGGTCGGCGATGCACCATTCTGGCCGGTTTTCGGAAACCAGCATAACCCGATCACCCTTTTTCAGGCCCATCGCTTTCAGGTTTTTGGCAAGCCCCGCTACACGGCGCGCGGTTTCTGCCCAGCTGATCGTGTACCATTCGCTGTCGTATTTATAGCCCAAGAACGGCCGGTCGCCGCGCAACGCAGCGCGCGACAAAAACATGCTGACCAGATTGGGAAAGCTGTCGAAATCGTTAAACTGCTCTGACACGCCTGTTCTCTCCTGGGGATCGTCTGTTATCAGATTCGATAGGGCAACAGGCTAGCGACACCGACAAATCTAGGCAAGAACGCTGTTAGCCTACACTCTCCACTGGAGCCGAATCTAAAGGTTTGGCGCCATCGATGAGAGTCTGTTGACCAGCTTCATCGACCGATATCGCTGTGCCTTCGCTGCGCGGATCGGATGCTCCTGTCCATTTCGCGCCATCCCATTGCACGCCATTGACCTTTGATCCCAGATCATCTGGATTAACTTTCTGGCCATAAGCGCTCAGTGGTTCTGCCATGTCTGCCAGCATCGTTCCCTGTTCGACCATCAAATTGCCACCACCAAAAAATATGTTGGGCAGCGCGATCGCTTTATCCAGCGGCAAGCCGAAATCGAGCACGCCGATCAAAGTCTTTGTCACATGCATGATTATGCGTTTGCCACCAGCCGAGCCCAGCGCAAGAACAGCACGACCCTCTGCATCAAACACCATAGTGGGAGCCATCGACGAAAGCGGGCGTTTGCCGCCCGTGATGCTGTTAGCGACCAATGCCCCGTTCTTTTCCGGCGCAAAGGTGAAATCGGTAAGCTCATTGTTCAAAAAGAAGCCGCCCGCGACCAATTGGCTGCCAAACGGCCCCTCGATAGTTGATGTCATATTCGCGATATTACCGTCGCGATCAACCGCCGAGAAATGCGTCGTACCAGCAACTTCGCCCGATATCGCAGCAGTTCGCGGCTTTGCCCCAGTAGGATTCCCAGCAGGGTAATCCATACGGACTGTATCAGGGTCGATCATCGCTGACCGTTCTGCCAAATAGGCGGGATCGAGCAATCCGGCGACGGGCACATCAACAAAATCGCTATCGGCGAGGTATTTTTCGCGGTCCGCATAAGCCAGCTGCATTGCTTGACCGAGCACATGCCAGCTTTGTGGATTGTCTTTGCCCATCGTACCCAGATCAAAACGTTCGAGCGAGCCGAGTATTTGCAATACCGTTGTCGCACCCGATGACGGCGGAGCCATACCGCAAATTACATAGACGCGGTACGGCGCGCAGACAGCGGCTTGCTCTTTCGCCTTATACTGCGCCAAGTCATTCAACGTCATGTCACCAGGGGCGACCGCTGATTTTGCCGAAGCATAAACGATGCTCTCGGCAATGCTTCCGTTGTAAAAGGCATCCGCACCACCGTTTGCAATCGCCTTCAACGTCACCGCCAGCTTTGGATTTGTAATCCGCATACCAAACGACACGGGCTTGCCATCCACCCAGTAGATGCTGCGCGCTTCGTCAAATTTTCCCCACAGCGGCGCAATCAGCTGCAAACGCGATTCGAGCGTTTTGTTGACGATGAAGCCTTCCTCGGCGAGCCGGATAGCTGGCGCAAACAGGTCGGCCCAGGCAAGCTTGCCCCATTTTTCATGCGCCAACGCCGCCAGACTAACATTGCCAGGAATACCGACAGATTTGCCACCGGGAAATGCCTGCATGAATGACAACGGCTTTCCGTCAGCACCTATAAAGCGATCCGGCTTTGCCAATGCGGGTGCAGTTTCGCGGCCATTGACGGTGCTGATTGCGCCTTCATCGCCGTCAAAATGGACCAGAAAGCCGCCGCCTCCAATGCCGCTTGATTGCGGCTCGACCACCGTCAGCGCGAGCATCATTGCCATCGCAGCGTCCGATGCCGAACCGCCCTTAGCAAGGATATCAGCGCCCGCTTGCGTCACGCGCGGATCGGCGGAGCTGGCAACTGCAACAGTCTCTGCAAAGGCTACGCATGGCAGTGAGGTGGAAATGAGAGCAAGCGAAAGTAGGATTTTTTTCATACGCCAATCTTTACGCCGAGTTTATGAACCTAAGATAGCCTAAATTTCACCAACACCGACCGCATCGCCAACATTGGAAAAACCATCCCGTTCAAGCAACGCGCAGAGTTCGCTGTTTATCCGCCGCGCCAGCATTGGCCCTTCATATACTAACGCGCTGTAAAGCTGCACCAGCGAAGCCCCTGCTCTGATTCGGGAATAAGCATCTTTGGCAGATGCAATACCGCCAACACCGACTAAGGGCATCGCGGCACCTGTCGCTTTCCTGAAATCACACAGTCGCTGTTGCGCCAGATCGCGCAGCGGTGCGCCGGACAGGCCTCCTGTCTCTCCAGCATGGGATGATCTCAGCGCCGGGCGACTGATTGTCGTATTGCTGACGATTAACGCATCGATTCCAAATTCGATCGCCGAGGCCGCGATATCGTCGATATCGGATGGCTCAAGATCAGGGGCAACTTTTAGGAACACCGGTTTTCCTTTGGGCATGGCTTCTTTTACGCGCGCCAGCAAATCATCCAGAGCGGCCTTGTCCTGCAAAGCCCGAAGTCCAGGAGTATTCGGCGAGCTGATGTTGACTGTGACGTAATCGGCAAGACGAGCTAGCCGTTCGATAGCCAGAACATAATCGGCGATCCGGTCTTCGCTGTCTTTGTTGGCACCTATATTGACGCCTAATGGACCGCCAAGGTGCCGGCCGGCTGTTGCCTCCAGCCGCTCTGCAACCGCCTCCATGCCATCATTGTTGAATCCCATGCGGTTGATGACCGCTTGATCCTCCACCAGCCGGAACAAACGCGGGCGCGGATTACCGCTTTGAGGGCGCGGAGTTACAGTACCAATTTCGACAAAGCCGAAGCCCAGACTATAGCACCCCCTGTAAACCTCGGCATTTTTGTCATAGCCAGGGGCAAGGCCAACGGGATTGGGAAAATCGAGCCCTGCTATGCTTTGCAACAGCCGTGGATACGCTGGAGTTGGGCGAATGGGCGTCAGCCGTAAAGCGGCAATGGATAGGCCATGCGCGGTTTCAGCATCTGTCATAAACAATGCCGGACGAATAAGTGAGTAAAGCATTCCGGACCTATGCAACGCTCGCTGCTTGCTTGCAATTGGCGGAATGCGATTTGTCGTTTGGCGGATTAACTTTCTTTTGG
>JANOTI010000163.1:0-5390 GCA_031416255.1 Sphingomonadales bacterium
GTGTTGCTCATATTTCCCCCATTGACCACAAAGCCTTAGCCATTCGCTAACAGCGACGCAATCAGACCAGTCCCATGCCGATTAACTTGCTCAACATTTTCGGCGGCATGTGGTCGCGGGCGTTGGTTTCGCCTGCGCTTAAATCGGGCGGTGCATTGGCTTCCTCCAAATAACGCCACCCCTGATGCGCGCGTTTGGGCAAAGCGCGCACCGCAATCAATTCGGGCCGCAGACGTATCCATGTCCGGCCCTCTCCATTATCCATAAACCCAATCAAAGGTGTGCGCGAGATCATCGCGTGCTTGAGTATCCAATATAGCGATCCACCCGCCATTTCAGCATGGCGTTTGGGCAAATACCGCGTCGTCAGCCGCACTTCGCCTTCAAACGCGTTCGCCTCCAACCGCTGACGCAGATGCTCGGCACTTTCAGCGCCAAAGGCGATACGGGTCATATTAAGCGGCATGGCATAAACTCTAGGTTCTTCCGTTCGTCCTGAGTGCCTCGAAGCCGCAGGCTGAGAGGTGTATCGAAGGACCTCAACACTTCGATACGGCACTTCGCATTCGCTCAGCACCTACTCAGCACAAACGGTATTTCAAAATTGAGCAAAATCTGGAGCGTTTTAGCTTACCCTACAAGACCGGAAAACACCGCAAGTCCAAGGAAGATCAGGAAGCCCATCGAATCGGTTATCATCGTCACAAAAATTGAGCTGGATACCGCCGGGTCCTGATCCAGCCGGTCGAGGAAAATCGGGATGGCAACGCCCGAAAGCCCCGCAATCACAATGTTAAACAGGATCGCCGATGCAATCACCCCGCCCAGCATCGGGTTGCCAAAAACGGCCCAGGCCCCCAGTCCCGCAATGATCGCCACAGTCGCCCCAATCAGCATCGCCACACGCACTTCGCGCCAGATTGATCGCATGGTGTTTGATTGCGTCAACTGATTGGTGGCCAGCGCACGCACCGTTACCGCCAAAGTCTGCGTCCCGGCATTGCCGCCAATCGAGGCCACAATCGGCATCAGTATCGCCAGTGCAACCATCGTTTCAATCGCAGCGCCAAATTGTGCGATGATGAAACTGGCGACCATTGCGGTACCCAAATTGGCAATCAGCCAACGGACGCGCGCTTTGTAACTGTCCGAAATCGGCTCGTTAATATCGCCTTCGCCTGCGCCGGAGAGCAAAAGGATATCCTCGCCCGATTCCTCTTGGATGATGTGGACGATGTCATCGGCGGTAATCACACCGACCAAGCGTCCGGCATCATCAACGACAGCGGCGGAGATCAAAGCGTATTTTTGGAAGCGGAGCGCGACTTCCTCTTGATCCATATCGACAGGGATCAATGTCTGGTTGCGCTTCATCACGTCGGACAAAGAAATGTCGCGCGGCGTCCGCAATATCCAGCTTAACCGGCAGGTGCCGATGGGCCGATGCTGGGGATCGACGATGAAAATTTCCCAGAACTCGGTGGTCAGATCGGGATTGTCACGGAGAAAATCGATCAGCTGCCCGACGCTCATATGTTCAGGCGCAGCCACCAGTTCGCGCTGCATAATGCGACCGGCGGTTTCGTCCGCATAAGAAAGCGCATCTTCAATCGCGGCGCGATCTTCGGGGTCAAGTTCAGCCAAGACCGCTTGCTGCTCGTCCTCCTCCAGATCCTCGATGAACGCGACTGCGTCGTCGGTGTCCATTTGCCCGGCAAGGTCCGCGACCATTGCGGCGGGCAAAACGTCGAGCAAATCTTCGCGGACATAATCGTTGATTTCGGCGAGAACGTCGCCGCTCATCAAATCGCCCAGCGCCCGCGCCAAATCGCCGCGATCGCCGCGCGGGGTCAGTTCAAACAGATCGGCAATGTCGGCGGCGTGCAGCGGCTGGGCCAACCGATACGCGTCTTCGCTGCGGTTTTCATCAACCGCATCCAGCACCGACCGGACGAAATCGGGCATCAGCCGGTCGTCTTCGTCCAATGTCATGCGGGCTTCGTTTTCGGGGGCGATGGTATCGATGTCGCTGCTCATCGGTGTTCCCCTTGTGGCTGTTTTTACGCTCGTCGCTTTCCTAGGCGCTGGGCTGCAAAATGCAATTTGCTTTTTGGTTTACTCTGCCTAAGGAAATTCCAAACCGAACTTTGAAAGGATACCTACCCATGGCCGAAACGCTGACCTTGCACCTGACAACCGGCGACGTGGTTATTAAGCTGCGCCCCGACCTTGCCCCTCATCAGGTTGCCCGCATCGTCGACTTGTCCGAGGAAGGCTTTTACGACAACGTCAAATTCCACCGCGTGATCGACGGTTTCATGGCGCAGGGCGGATGCCCCGACGGCACCGGTATGGGCGGATCGAAAAAGCCCGATCTGGCGCAAGAGTTTAACAGCGAACCGCATGTCCGCGGCGTCTGTTCGATGGCGCGTTCGCAAAATCCAAACAGCGCAAACAGCCAGTTCTTCATCTGCTTTGACGACGCAGGCTTTCTTGATCGCCAATACACCGCATGGGGCAATGTGATCGAAGGCATGGAAAATGTCGATGCGCTGCCAAAGGGCGAGCCACCGCGCGAGCCGGGCCGGATTACGTCGACGACCGTGGCGTAAGGAAATATCTGCACAATCTCCGTTTGTCCTGAGAGCCCTGAAGCCGCAGGCTGAAGGGTGTATCGAAGGACCTCGGCACTTCGATGCGGCACTTTGCCCTGCGGGCTCAGCACCTACTCAGCACAAGCGGAAGATGGAAAAGGGATAGAATGGCAATCCTTAGCGACAAATGGATACGCCAACAGGCGCAAGAAAACGGGATGATCGAGCCATTCGTCGAGGCGCAACGCCGCGACGGGTGCATCAGCTACGGTCTGTCATCCTATGGCTATGACGCCCGCGTCGCGCCCGAATTCAAGATTTTCACCAATGTGAACAGCAGCGTCGTCGATCCCAAAAAGTTCGATCCCGACAGCTTTGTTGACCGCGAAACTGACGTCTGCATCATCCCGCCAAACAGCTTTGCCCTTGCCCGTACGGTCGAGTATTTCCGCATACCGCGCGATGTTCTCGTCATCTGCCTTGGCAAAAGCACCTATGCGCGGTGCGGCATCATCGTCAACGTCACGCCTCTGGAGCCGGGCTGGGAAGGCCATGTGACGCTGGAATTTAGCAACACCACGCCGCTGCCCGCCAAAATCTATGCCAATGAAGGCGCGTGTCAGTTCCTGTTCCTGCAAGGCAACGAACCGTGCGAGATCAGCTATGCCGACCGTGCAGGCAAATATATGGGTCAACGCGGGGTGACGTTGCCAAAGTTGTGATTGGATAAAGCTGCGTACGCGGGGAACTTTGCGCACCAATTGAGGTTTACAGGTCTAGGGATCGAGGAGACGTCGTTATGCTGTCAGCATTGTTTGCTTTTATCGGTCGCGTCATGCTCGCGCTCATTTTCATTATCGCAGGCGCTATGAAACTGGGCGATATCAGCGCGACGGAAACCTATATGGCCAGTGTTGGCCTGCCACCGGAGTTGGCGCTTCCGGCGATACTGTTTGAACTGATTGGCGGTATCATGATCGCCCTTGGAATTTTTACGCGCATGATGGCATTGCTGTTTGCCGCATTTTGCTTGCTGACGGCTTTGATGTTTCACAGCGAAACCGCCGATCCGGTACAGGCCAGCGCCGCGCTTAAAAACATCGCGATTGCAGGCGGATTTTTGTGCCTGTTTGCCTATGATCAAAAAAGCTGGAGCTTTGATTCCTACCGTGAACGGCGCAAGCGCCAGGCGGCAGCCAATCTCGCGCAAACCAGCGAACACCCGGGCACCGGTGCCGGTTAAGCAATAGCGTCTTTCAGGCCTTGCCGCCTAAACTAGCTCTTGCCAAAGCGGCATGGATAAGAGAGCGTCTTCTGGAAACAGGAGAAACCTATGCCTACCGAATCCCGCGAATTTGATATCATCGTTTATGGCGCCACCGGCTACACTGGCCGGCTCGTTGCGGAATATCTGAAAGACAAGACTGGCCTGAAATGGGCGATGGCGGGGCGGTCTTTGGAAAAGCTTCAGGAAGTGCGCGACCTAATTGGTGCAGCCGCCGATACGCCTTTGGTTGTTGCCGACGCATCCGATCCAGCCACGCTCGATGCCATGGCAAAGCGGACCAAAGTCGTGCTGACCACCGTTGGGCCGTATCAACTCTACGGCAATGAACTGGTCACTGCCTGCGTTGCCAATGGCACGGACTACACGGACCTGTGCGGCGAACCGGCGTGGATGCGGCAAAAGATTGATGCGCATCACGAAGCTGCCAAAGCTTCGGGCGCGCGGATTTGTTTTTCCGCTGGCTTTGATTCGATCCCGTTTGATCTGGGTGTGCTGATGCTGCAAAAACATGCTGTCGCAACCCATGGTGCGCCCGCCCCTCGCGTCAAAGGCCGTGTCCGCGCGATGCAGGGCAAATTTTCCGGCGGGACAGCCGCTAGCCTGAAAGCGACGATGGCATCAGCCGCAAAAGACCCCGCGATCATCGGCTATCTGACCAATCCGTTTTCGCTTGCCGGAGGCTTTCAAGGGCCAGATCAGCCCGCGGGCAACAAGCCCGAATACGATGAAAGCCTAGGCAGCTGGGCGACCAATTTCATCATGGCGCCGATCAACACCAAAAATGTCCACCGCACCAATGCATTGCTCGGGCATCCTTTCGGCGCAGATTTTGTCTATGACGAAATGATGCTGACCGGCCCAGGTGATGCGGGACAGCAAGCCGCCGAATATGTTGCCAAAACGCCAATGATCGGCAACGCCGACGATCCAAAGCCCGGCGAAGGCCCGACCAAAGAAGAACGCGACAATGGCTTTTACGATGTGTTGTTTGTTGGTGAATACGCCGATGGACGCCGCGCGATGCTGTCCGTCAAAGGCGACCGCGATCCTGGCTATGGCTCCACGTCAAAGATGATTGCCGAAACCGCGATTGCCTTGACCGAAAATGCTGGGCCTGGGGGTGTCACCACACCGGGAGCCGCCTTGGGCGAGGCGTTGGTCAAACGGTTGGAAGATAATGCCGGCCTGACCTTTGCGGTTGAGGGTTGACGCTACGTTGGTAGCGGCTTTCTGCGCTGCAGGCCTGAACGTTTGCAGCTGGCGACCGTTTCGCCGCTTTGGTTAAACGCTTCATGCAAAAACGTCACGATACCTGCATCGGGACGGGACCGCGAATCGCGTAGTTCGATCACCGTTGTTTTGATATTTAACGTATCGCCGATAAAAACGGGTTTAGGAAAACGCACTTCGTCCCAGCCAAGGTTAGCAACTGCGGTACCTAATGTGGTGTCTCCAACAGAGATACCGACCATCAGGCCTAGCGTGAAACAGCTGTTGACGATCCGTTG
>JANOTI010000164.1:0-5198 GCA_031416255.1 Sphingomonadales bacterium
CAACACGCGAAGAGGCGTTGCGCAATTTAGCAGACAGAGCGCAGGTTGATGAAATCCGTTCGTTTACGACGCTGCTAATCCAGTCGGACAAGCTTGGTTCAAGCGTCGGCGAGACACTGCGTGTGTATGCCACAGAAATGCGTGAGCGCCGCAAAATGCGGGCCGAGGAAAAGGCGCACCGTCTGCCGGTATTGCTCTCCATTCCGCTGGTGACCTGTATGCTGCCGGTAATGATTGGTGTGCTGATGCTGCCAGCGGTGATCCGCGTGGTACGCGAAATTTTGCCGAATATGGGGGGCGGCTAATGACGGCCTGCACCAACCAAGTAATTTTCTCTGCAGGTCTGCTTTGTCTGCTTTGTGGTTGCGTTACAGGCAAACCAGCGTCGCTGGAAATCCGCAGCGTTAATCATCAACAGTTAGCCATAGCGGGCGAGCCTTCCATCGAACGTGGGAAGGATTTGCTGCGGCGAGGGCAGAATGCTGATGCGATTTCTGCATTCCGTGCAGCATTGCGTGAAGAGCCCGATAGTGCAGAGGCGCATAATGGACTTGCGATTGCTTATGACGGTATTGGTCGTAAGGACCTGGCGCGCAGATATTTCGAGCTAGCCGTTGCCGAAAAACCCGGCGAAGTCCGGTACAGTGCCAATCTAGCTAATTTCTTTGAAGGCAATGGTCAGTCTGAGCTGGCCGCTGGACTTCGCCAAGCGCCTGTCGCTTTGGCGAGCGCAGACCATACAGTTACGCCTTCGATGACGCTGATAATTGCAGAAACACCGATTGCCTCGGAAGCCGTCGCGGCTATTGATGCAGACCCAATTGCGGCGATACCTGCCTATCTTTTGACGGAGCCTTTTAATCAACCGGTGATGGCCACAGTAACGAAACCTGAGATTTCGTCAGGTATCATCCAGATTTCAAACGAAACTGCTGCGCAATCCTTGCCTGCGGTATTTCGCCCATCCATTATACCTGCGATTGAAGCTGCGCAAATTCCTTCGACGGGCTTACCAATGCCACACCGCGATCCGCTCGATCGCCGTTTGGAAATAGTCGCAGACTTACCGCGGAACGACCGCAGACAGGCTGTGAATTCTGGCCCGTATATCGAGCGTGTATCACTTGGTGAAGTCAATCTGGTAACGGCGCCGCAGCTAGCGAAAAATGACGTAGTTTTCGATTTTGACCTATTGGGGCCGAAGCTAGCGGTATGGGCAGCAGATGAAGCGCGGCAGGTCGAGTTTCAAAAAAACCTGGGTCTTCGGGGAAGAATTGCCATCCAAAATGCCGTCAAACGTGCGGCTGTTGACGAAGCCCTTGTTGCCAATGCTTCGCTGGCGGCGATTGCCGAACAGATGCAACGTGACTTTGCCTATATCAGCTATGACTACGTAGCCGCCGCCGAGGCACCGGCATGACTTGGGCAGTCAGTAAAGCGGCTGCGCTAGTTTTATGGGTTTCATTGACATGGGCAACGCCTTCTTACGCAGATGCGACTAACGTTGCTAAGACGGATATTGAAGGATTGCTTGAACAGATTGATACAGCAACGCGTGTGGGCAGGTTAGTGCAGGCTGATGCAATGCTCTCGTGGCTGGAGAAGAGTGTAGAGGTAACGGCCAGCGGGGCTGTCGCAATGCAACGCGCAGAATTTCACATGGCCAAAAATGACGTCGCAGCAGCGTCAGCCGCACTCGAGCGCGCAGGCGGTAACAGCGGAAATATCTGTCGCCGTAGCCGGTTATCGGGCTGGATTGCAGGCAAGTCCGCTGATTGGAACAGGGCAATCTTACAATTGGCCGAAGCTATTGAAAGCTGCGGCGAGGATGCAACGTTATGGGATCTTCTTGGGCTAGCCCTTATCGGCAAAGGTGAATACGCCGCCAGTCTGGAGGCGTTTGATAGTGCGCTAATTTTGCAACCGGATCACCCAGGACTGCTCAATAACCGTGCTTTGGCATTGTTCAGTGCCGGAAAATATGAAGCCGCCATCGCTGATCTGCGTCGAGCGGTAGATGCCGCTCCCAGTGACGTCGCTATCCGTAATAATGCCGATTATCTATCGGGTGCACTGGGTATTCAGCCGGTACGCCGCGAAAGCGATAGCGACGCTGTATGGGCCGCACGTCTGACCAGGACCGGTGATGGTGCACGCGATTCAGACCGGGGCAGCAACGCAACTGCCTATTTTGCCAATGCGGCCTTGCTTTCGGACAGGTTCGACGCGCGAATTTGGGCACAGGCCACGCCGTTACAAGACTGGAAAGAGGACTGACGTGGCACTTCTCCTAATATTGTTGGCCACAGCGTGTCTCGTTATGGCAGCTGTATCTGACATTCGGGCGTTCAAAATCGCCAATATCTATCCAGCGTGTCTGTTGTTGCTGTTTTTGGGAAGCAGGCTGATCTGGGGGTTCTCTCCCGCCGATTGGCAGCATCTTCTGCATTTTGCGATTGCATTGGCCGCTGGAATGCTTCTGTTTAAAATGGGTTGGGTTGGCGGAGGTGATGCTAAACTTTATGCAGCGGCGGCTATCTGGTTTGCGGGCCTAAATGCGGCGCTGTTGATTTTTGCAACAGGCATGGCCGGGCTAGTACTCGCGATTTTCTATGTCGTGAAACGCAAAATGTCGCGAAAGGTTGATGCATCCAAACGGTCGGAGCGGCGCATTCCTTATGGTGTCGCAATTTCTGGTGGTGCGATCATCATGGGCGTTTTCGTAGGCTTACGAGGCCTGATCCCGCTGGCTTAAACATAAACCGTTCAATGAGCATTGGGGATGGCTTCAACGGCTTTGAGCATGCCGCCGCGATGAACAATTAGTTCCGATCGCGATGCTACACCCAGTTTGCGGAATATACTGTTAAGGTGTATTTTAACTGTACCTTCGGCCAAATCGCACCGCTGTGCGATGTCGCGGTTACGAAGGCCCAGACAAACCAGTTCGACAATTTCCAATTCGCGTTTGGTCAACAGATCGTCGGATCGAACAGCACGGCTAGGCTGGTCTATCGAATGACGCAGCGCTGATTCTGTAACGCTGCTTTCGAACCATTTCCCACCTTCAAGAACAGCGCCCATCGCCTCGATAATCATTTCCGGATCGCCGTCCTTCAAAGCGATGCCGCGCACACCAAGACGCATAGCTTCTATGGTTTGTTCGGGGTCTATATGAACAGTTAAAAACATAGCCGGAACCGACGGATAATGTATTCGTAAATGGCGGAGCACGCGCAACCCGCCACCATTGTGCATAGTCACATCCAGCATCGCAAGATCGGGGCGTTCCTGGTCGATATTGCTGATTGCTTCGTCCACCGACAAGGCCGTTGAGATCGAAAAATCGCCTGATGCTTCGAGATAACGACCAAAGCCGTGCAAGAAAAATGGGTGGTCGTCAACGATCAGGACTTTATGCATCGTCCACCTGTTGCATAGGAATGCTGATGGACAAAAGCGCACCTTTGGCCAGACCTTCGGCATAGGCTGTGCCGTTCACTAGGCGTAAGCGATGCTGTAGGGATGCGGATTGCATTGGCATTGATTTTTCCCCTTTAAGTACAAGACCCTGATCCCCGCCTCGCTCGTTAATTGCGATTAGAAGTGCATCATGTTTGAGCGACAACCGTACTGTCAATGCCGATATTTTTGCGTGTCGCACAGCATTAGCTACAGCTTCGCGGACAAGATGTTCAATGTTGAGTGCAGACTCGCGATCAACTGGTATTGCAGGTTCTTCTGATTCAATTTTTGCATCGATTTCCCACTGCAACGAAATCGCACGCAAACAGATATCAAGGCGGGCGACAAGGTTGATCGTATCATTTTCTGACGCACTGGTTTCCAGCAAACTTCGCAACCGGACCTGTTCAAGCGTCAAAATATCAGCCGTTTTGCGCAATTCGAGAAGCGCTGGGTGTTTCCTCATATCGACACGCTTGGCAATGGTCAGCAATTTCATGCGCAGCGCAGCCATGGATTGAAGCACGCCATCGTGCAAGTCCCGTCGGGCAACATCATGGGCGTCGGCAATGAACCGCCGTTCGGCCTCCGCCATACGCGAAAGAAACTGCGTCAACCGTGTTACCGTTTTCTCTATTTTGATGGCATCTACGCGCAAATAGGCATCAATTGGTTTCGTTGCAGCAACAACCAATAACCCTTTCGATTTGCCAATGTGCAGTCGCTGCACGATTGCAACGACGAAACGGTCGCGTTTCAAATAACTGGCAAAGGCTTGTTCGGCTTCGTTTAGTGTCCTGGGTTTACGCGCATCCAGTGGCCAGCAGAGCTGATTTTCGGTATCCAGCATCCATAATTTATCGGGCAAGGTCGCCGAAAGATTCAGCAATCCATTCAAATCAACAGACATCACACTGGGATCGCAGTTATGCGCGAACTGACGGTATCCCGAATTGATAGCGGGCCGCGTGATGATGCAAAACGCTCGTTCTGGAACGAAAACCTTGGCGAGATTTTCAACAGTCATCTGCAAATCAAACTCAAAAGTACGATCCGGGTGAAGCATTTCGATTGAGTTGCATTTATTGGTGAAATTATCGATGCGCGTTTTGCGGTGGATCAGTGCAGCAACAGTGAGCGCAGCCCATAAAATAATCGCTGTGTTTAGCCCGTTCACATCACCGTGCCTGACCGATACCATATGGGGCAGGTGCAACGGACTAAACGCCGTGATTTCATGCGCGAACCAGGCGGTGAAGGGTATCGCAAGAAACACAGCAAGCGAAGCAAACCCAAGGCCACAACTTAATATGGCCACCGAAAAACAAAAAACAAATGCGGTAATGGACGGTTGAGGGGCGCTGGCCAAGAAAATGCATACCGTTATCATCACTGTATCGATGCCGGCCAATATTCGTAATTCTTGGATGCTATGATAATGGCCAATGGCAGTTGTCGCTATCGACACAGCGGCCCAGCAGGCCCATAAAAGCGCAAACCAGTGCAATATTGGTTGCCCGCTGTAATACAGGCCTTCCATGATAATAACGCACATCAACAGACGTGCCACCGGAGCAGCCCATTTGATGATTGAACGGGTAAGTGTGCGCACCATGATTTTGACTATTACGCCTTGTTTGGATAGTCTGCCAAAGGAAAGATGCAAATAAGCGCAAAAGCATAGGCTCTAGGATAGAGAATGGCCTGTGTTGATCGACGATAGCCCGCACCGG
>JANOTI010000165.1:0-2502 GCA_031416255.1 Sphingomonadales bacterium
GCGATGGCATCAACATACAACCGGTATGATGCGGTCGCGATCACATGGATATAGCCCGCGGCTTTCTCCTCGGCGATCCGGTGGCGGACCTCGGCATAGACATTTTTGCCAAGCACCAAATCGGCATGGCGTTCCAGATGGCGGGCAAATTTCTCACGCGGGACTTTGCCGCCAATCAACAGCTCTTGCGAAAATTGCTTCAACCGTTTCCGGTCCCAGATTTTGACGATGTAAAGCAGCAGCCCAATCGGCAACACCGGCACCAGCAGCAACCGCCAAGGCGACTTATGCCACGCCATATGGATCAAAAACCCGTTATAGGTCGCGCGGCGCGTGACGGTTTTGTCCATATCGTAAATAGCGATCAGCTTCACACCGCATCGCCCATAAACGGCGCGGCAATCTCTGGCCGCACCCGCACCAACCGCCCCGTCGCCTTATCAAGCATCGCCCAAGTCGTGTTGGCGCGGACAATCACTTTGCCGGCCACATTCACAAAATCCACCCGCCGGTCAAACTGCGCACCTTTTGGCTCCGCCTCAATCCAAGTCCGCCCGGTCACACTTTCGCCGGGGCCAACGTTGCCGCGATAATCAATCTCGTGCCGTGTCACGACCCAGATATAGGCGGCAACATGCTCCGCCGCCGCAACCGCTGCCCAATGCGCAGTCGCCATATCCTGTATCCACCGCACCCACACCGCATTGTTGACATGGCCGAGCTCGTCGATGTCGGATGGGGTGGCGGTGAACGTTTGGGTGAAGGGGTGGCTCACTCGGTCTCCACCATCCCCAACTGCCACAAAATAAACGCGGCTTCCTCGGCATTTTCGCGCAACCGGTCAAACCGGCCCGACTTGCCGCCATGCCCCGCGCCCATGTTGGTTTTCATCAGCAGCACATTGTCGTCGGTCTTCATCGCGCGCAGTTTGGCGACCATTTTGGCGGGTTCCCAATAGGTAACGCGCGGGTCGTTTAGGCCTGCAGTCCATAGCATGGGAGGATAGGCTTTTGCCTCAACATTGTCATAGGGCGAATAGCTGCGCAGATAATCGAACGCGGCTTTGTCGGTGATCGGGTTGCCCCATTCGGGCCATTCGCCGGGGGTCAGCGGAAGCGTTTCATCCAGCATCGTGTTCAGCACATCGACGAACGCGACATGCGCTACGACGGGACCAAAAATCTCTGGTGCTTGGTTGACCACGGCGCCCATCAATTCGCCGCCCGCCGAGCCACCGCTTGCTGTGAGCTTCCCATTCGAGGTGTAGCCCATTTTGATCAGCGCGCGGCCTGCATCGACAAAGTCGTTGAAGGTGTTGGTCCGCTTGGTCAGCTTTCCGTCGAGATACCATTGGTAGCCCAGATCGTCGCCGCCGCGGATGTGTGCAATGGCATAGGCAAAGCCGCGATCGACCATCGACAGCCGGTTGGTCGAAAAGCCCGGCGGGGTTGCATAGCCATAGGCACCATAGGCATAAAGATGCAGCGGCTGGCTGCCGTCTTTTTTAAAGCCCTTTTTGGAGATAATCGACACCGGCACTTTAGTGCCGTCGCGCGCGGTGATCATCACCCGTTCGGTCTGATACTGGCTAGCATCATAGCCGCTGGGGATTTCCTGCACCTTTAGCGTTTCGAATGCTTTGTTGGCGACGGTATAATCAAACACCGTGTCGGGCGTGACCATCGACTCATAATCGAGTCGTAGTTTTGCGACATCATATTCAGGGTTATCGCCCAGCCCTGCGACATAAGCGGACTCAGGGAATTTAATCGATTCGGCCTTATTCGGCGTCGCATAATTACGCACCTCGACCTGATCGAGACCATCGATGCGGCCTTCGGTGACGAAGAAATTCTTGAACAGCGAAACGCTGGTCAGATAATGCCGATCCGACCCCGCGATCACTGTTTTCCATTCCTCCGGCGCTTTCAGGCTCGCCGTCGCAACGCGGAAATTGACGTGATCGTCATTGGTCAAAATATACAGCACGCCATCGCGGATATCGACGCTGTACTGGCGGCCAACTTTGCGCGGCGCGACCATAATAGGTTCGGCGGTTGGATTGTTCGCAGGTACAAGCCGCACTTCGCTGGTCACATTGTCGCCGGTGGCGATGATGATCCAATCTTCTTGAACGGTAACGCCAACACCCACGCCAAAGCCGATGTCCGCCTCTTTATAGAGCAGCTTTGCCGCTTTCGGATCGTCGCCCAGCCGGTGATAATAGGCATTGTCGGTGCGCCAGTTTTCATTGGCGAGGCCGTAAACAAGGCCTTTGCTGTCGTTCGTCCACACGATGTTCGATAGCGTGCCGGGAATGATGTCGGTCAGTTCAGCGCCAGTGCTCAAATCGCGCACATGCAGCTCAAACCGTTCCGAACCATTATCGTCATAGGCATAGGCCAGCAGCTTGCCATCCGGGCTAACTTCGGCTCCACCCAAACGGAAATACTCCTTGCCAGCGGCGAGTGTATTTTCATCAAGCACCAGCTGGTCAGCACC
>JANOTI010000166.1:0-12869 GCA_031416255.1 Sphingomonadales bacterium
CGGAGTTCTTCAATCAGAGCTTTTCGAAGACTTTTAGCCACTGATCTATCAGAGAGACTTTGTTTGAACCACTCCAACATTGTGTTGCCAATTGTTGCAAGGACGACAGCTCCCAAACCTACAATTAAAGGTTGGTAGACGGTCCATTCGCCTGCTTGAATTGCCAAATCAGTGCTCACAACCGCAACCCGCTCGTCTCATCCAACCCAGCCATGATATTCAAATTCTGCACTGCGGCCCCACTCGCGCCTTTGCCCAGATTGTCGAGCATCGCCATCAGCCGCACTTGATCGCCTTTGGGGCTGCCCATGACATAGAGGTCTAGGCGGTCGGAGGGCGCTTGGGTGTTGAGGATCAGCAGTTCGGACGGGGCCATTTCGGCGTGGACGGTGACCAAGGGCGAACCCGCATAATGCGCGGTCAAACATGCGCGCATTTCATCGGGGCTGTTGCTGCCAGGCATGACGGAGATCGGCAGCGGGATTTCCACCATCATGCCGCGAAACGCCTTTACCACTGCGGGGGAGAAGATCGGGGCGAGCGCCAATCCCGCGTGCCGCTGCATTTCCGGCACATGTTTGTGATCGAGATCAAGGCCATAGGTGCGGAAACCGATGTCTGCGCCGTCCCCAGAACCGTCTGCGCCTTCAAACCGTTCGATCAACGCTTTGCCGCCGCCGGAATAGCCGGACACGGCGTTGACGGTATAGGGCCAGTCGTCGGGAATTAGTCCTGCGGCAACCAACGGCGCGATTAACGCGAGAAAGCCGGTGGGGTAGCAGCCGGGGTTGGATACATAACGCGCAGCGGCGATACGTTCGTGCTGGCCCGTGCGGAATTCGGGGAAGCCATAGGCCCAGTTCGGGTTCACGCGATGCGCGGTCGATGCGTCAATGATGCGCGTGGAGTTCGACGTCGTCATCGCCACCGCCTCCACCGCTGCATCATCAGGCAAGCAGAGGATGACGAAGTCGGCATCGTTTAACGCTTCGCGGCGCGCGGCGGTGTCTTTGCGTTTGTCGTCTGGCAGGATGATTTGCGTGAATTCTGCGCGGCCAGAGAGGCGGTCGGCGATTTCCAGGCCGGTTGTGCCGACGGCTCCGTCTATGAAGATGGATTGGGTCATAATCCTCTCCCTTTACGGGAGAGGAAACGGAAGCTTGGCAGCTCGCTGCCTAGTTGTAGTTGGAGAGGGTGTGCTGCGGACACCCCCTCTCCAAGACTTGCTAGGAAACACGTTTCCAAGCCAAGTCTATCCTCTCCCGCAAGGGGAGAGGAAATTGCGGTAGCGAAGCTAGTCATACAGCCACCCGCTTCCTAGCCAAAACCGGCACATCATGCTCAGCAAACCGTCCCGCAGCATCCGCAAGCGGCTCCACCGAAACTGCCATCGCCGAACCATTGGCGTGGATCAAATTCTCGCCATCCGCCATAATGCCAACATGCCCGGGGAAGAACATAAGATCTCCGCGCTGCAACGCATCACCCTCGCCCAGTTCTTCACCAAAGCCAGCCTGTTGCATATCCGCATCACGCGGCGCGGATACGCCTTTCAGGCCGAACACCAACTGCACCAGCCCCGAACAATCGAGCGCATCGCCGCTGCGTCCGCCCCAACTATACGGCACGCCGATCAGGCTTTCGGCCAAGTCCGCAGGCGACCCCGCAACTTTACCAACCTCTGACAAATGCGCCACCGGCACAAAACCATTTTCGCAGGCCACATATTTGCCGCACGCGCTGGCCTCTCCGCACGCAATCCGCGCACCCATCGGGTATCGCGCCAACACCGGCGCTTTGATCGACGGCGTCGCCACCAGCAACGTTGCCGCCGCACTGACAACATGCGTTGCAGTAAAATCCGCACCCAGTTCGGCAAAACGCAAATAGCCGAGATAATCATCGTGCAGGCAGTAGCCCCAAGCCCAGTCGCCTGCGATATCAAGCACCGCAAAGCCTTCGCCGTGCATCAGCGCGCTGACGGGCATCGCGGTTGCGTGGGGTTCGGCGTGGATTTCTGTGACCGGCGCTGTTCCTGTACGCAGCATCGGCACCGCGTAATGCGGCGCGAACAATTTGCCCGCCAGTTTAATGTCCGCCAAATCGCCCCGGATCGGCGTCGTCCGCGCATCGCCTTTAATGCTGTGGCCGCTCAACCGATAAGTCTGGCGCGGTGGTGGAGAAGTAATGCTGCCCAATGTTTGGCCCCTGAGATGTAGCAAGCAGCCTTTAGCGGACGGGGTAACGGTCCGTCAAATAGCGAAACACCGCGCGCAGGCCCAAGGCTTCGCCACCCTTTGGCCGTCCGGGCTTTGCGGAGGTGCGCCACGCATAGGTATCAAAATGGGCCCACGGCGTGCTGTCGGGGACAAATTTTTGTAGAAACAGCGCAGCGGTGATAGCGCCGGCGAATGCCCCGCCTGCGTTCGCAGTATCGGCAATGTCGCTGTCGAGCATTTCGCAATACGGCTTCCACAACGGCATCCGCCACACAGGGTCAGCGACGGCATCGGCGGCATCGAGCAATTCCCCCGCCAACGCATCGTCATTGGCAAACAACGCAGGTAGTTCCGGGCCGAGTGCCGTCCGCGCCGCGCCGGTCAGCGTGGCGAAATTGATGATGAGATCGGCTTTGTCCTCCACCGCCTTGGTCAGCGCATCGGCGAGCACCAGCCGCCCCTCGGCGTCGGTGTTGTCGATTTCGACCGTAATCCCTGCCCGGCTGTTCAGAATATCACCGGGCCGCATCGCGTTGCTCGACACCGCGTTTTCGACAGCAGCGACCAGCAGATGCAGCCGCACCGGCAAATGCGCTTTCATAATTGCCTCAGCCAACGCCAGCGCATGCGCGGCTCCGCCCATATCCTTTTTCATCAGCCGCATGCCCGCCGCCGGTTTTAGGTCGAGCCCGCCGGAATCGAAACACACGCCTTTGCCGACGAGCGCCACACGCGGGTGCCGTTCGTCGCCCCACTCAAGTTCGATGAGGCGCGGCGCGAAATCGCGGGCGGCGGCTTTGCCGACCCCGTAAATCAACGGATAGCCGCTCTCTAGCGCATCACCTTTGGTGACTCGCAGATCGCCCTTATGCGCTTTGGCAATACGCGCCGCTTCGGCCTCCAGTTGCTCAGGCCCCATATCGGCGGCTGGGCGGTTGACAAGGTCGCGAACGAGCGCGGTCGCTTCCGCCTGCACTACCGCAGTCTCAATGCGCGCTGGTTCGCTGGTCAGCAGCACGCGCGCGCCGCGCGGTTTTGCATCGCTACGGTATGCGTCAAACCGGTAATGCGCGAGTAGCCAGCCGAGCATAGCATCACCCGCCTCTGCTCCGGATAAGCGGTATGCGCCTTCGGGCAAAAGATCGGCAGCCTTGGCCAGCGCCCATAGGTCCAGCTTTGCACTGTCGGCCACACAGAGCACAACGCGCCAGCTTTCACTGCCCGGTTCTTGCAATATCGCAAAATCGCGCGCCTCGCCTTCAAAGCGTTGCGCCGTTGCGGCGGCGCGGATCTGCGCCGGTTGTGCGGCCAGCCAGTCGGCGTAACCGCCGGTGGTCACAATTTCGATGGTCCGGGCGTCCTGCCCGTTGTCAGGCTGGATTAAAGCGTTGAAATCAGTCATGACAATACCGTTAGCGGTTCTGCCGCGATAAGGGAGCATGTTTCTACCGATGTCCGCATATTTTTCGTCTAAGGCAATTTCGGCGGTGTTGGTTGCGGTGCTGCTGGTCCTTAGCGGTTGTGATGCGAAGAAACCGAAGGTGGTTACGCCACCAAAGGATGCCGCAGCCGTCATTGAGCCATTTTTGCAAGAGCTGGCTGCCGGGAATAAAGACAAGGCCTCAGCCTTTGTCTCAAGCAGTGCGACCGACGAATTGGCGAAGCAGTTTGCTGAAGATCATAAACGATTGGCAGCTGCAGGAAAATTGACGCCGCGTTTTGTATCACAGAAAGGCGGTGCGCCTCGGACATCGGCAGGCGACCGCTTAGGCGACGGATCGGAAGTCACAATAGTCTATGCCGCAAAATCCGGTGACACGTGGACCTCGGCAACAGTCCGCGTTTACAAATATCGGGACGATGCGTTCAAAATCGAATATTGGCGGGTCGCCAACGAAGCACCAAAAATGCCCTTCCGATCAAACCTAGATGCTAAAAAGCTAAAACAGTCGGAAGCCATCACGAAAGTAACGATCATCGGCATGTCGTTATTGGGGATATTCGGCATAGTTTTGCTCATTTGGATGATCCGGCTCAAACCGCATTTGCTGGTGCCTCAAACTACCGGTGAAACCCGCCAGTCGGCCTGCACCGTGCGCGAACCGGAAGAATAATCAGCCAGCGGGCAGCGACAAGGTCGCCCGAATTCCGCCCTCTGCCTTATTGGATAGCGTTACCGATCCGCGATGCGCCTGCGCAATCGCGCGCGCAATCGTTAGCCCAAGGCCTGATCCACCCGAGGCACGGTTTCGCGACGTTTCTGCTCTGGCAAAAGGTTCAAAGATTTTCTGCAGCTGATCGGCAGGAATCCCGGGGCCATTATCGTCCACCGTTATCAGGATATGGTCGTGGTCGCGCTGCACGTCGATGCTCGCACTGCCACCGTATTGCAGCGCATTGCTGACCAGATTGCGCAAAGCCCGCCGGATTAGCACAGGGCGAACGGGCGCCACAAACCGCTGATCGAGTGGCAAGACAGTTATGTTTGCGTCATCGGGAAATTCCGATAATGCGGTGTCAATCAGCGCGCCTAATTCGGTCGGCTGAATTGCCTCTGCCGATTTGCCGACACGAGCAAGCATCAGAATATCGTCCAAAATGACAACCATTTCATCCACACTCGCCGCCATTTTTGTGCGCTCTGTATCGTCATCAACGCTTTCAATCCGCACGCGCAGCGATGCCAACGGCGTTTTCAGATCATGGCCGATAGCCCCGAGCATCACATCCTTTTCGGTCAATAACGACGAAAGTCGAGCGTTGGCATCGTTGAAACTGTCAATCAAATCGCGGACATCTGATGGGCCGCGCGGTTGCATTGGCGGTTGGTCCCCCGTCAATCCGACGTTGCGAACCCGCTGCGTTAATGCCTTCAACGGCAACGCAATCCTGCGTGCAACTAGGGCCAAAGGAATAAGCACCGCCAGATAAAGGGTGAACGTTTGCAGCAACAGCGCCAGCGGCGGAAACCCACCGCGAGAGCGCACCGGCACCGTAGCGCTCACCCATTCTCCTGTTTCAAGCTTCATCGTCAGCAGCACTGCTTCGTCAGGCCGGCTATGCTTTTCCTTTGCATTAAAACCATCGGCCCATCGGCGCATCGGGCCACGGCGCAATTCTGCGGGCAAGTTCTGCAACGGCCCCTTCGCCAGCTGAATTGTTTGAATGCTTGGATCAACCGCCAGCAGATATTCGGATGCGCGTTCAGCCAATTCGTCCTGCGGTACAAAACCGGCAGGAACGATCGGGTTTGCACCAACGACAATCGCAATGGATGGCGGTCGCCCCCGGCGTCCTTCGCGCTGTTCGTCTTCGGCGTTTAACAGACGTTCACGCTCCACCTGGTTTGCAACACGCGCCACGAGCATCGATGATGCCTCAACCGTTGCTCGCGCATTATTGGCGACCACCAACAAAGTCGTGTTGATCCCTTGCGCCACCAGCATCGCAACCGCCGCGACGAATAGAATTTGTCCATAAAGGCTGGAGGGCCAAAACCTGTTCAGCATCAGACGCGCTTAACCTCGACAGAAAAACGATAGCCCCCGCCCCAGATGGTTTTGATATAACTCGGGTCTTTAGCATCAGGTTCAATCTTGCGGCGCAACCGGCTAATCTGGTTGTCAATCGCACGATCAAATGGTCCAGCAACGCGCCCTCGAGTCAAATCGAGCAGATTATCGCGGTTCAACACATGGCCCGGGCGTTCGACAAGAGCCTCCAACAGCCGGTATTCGCCCGACGAAAGCGGCACGAGGACACCCGAAGGATCGATCAATTGCTGTTCAGCGGTCCGCAATTGCCAGCCTTCAAAATGGAATACGGCGCCCGCCGTCTGGATCACACGGCCACCGTTCGAACCACGCCGCAACACAACTTTGATCCGCGCCACCAGCTCACGCGGGGAAAAAGGCTTTACGACATAATCGTCCGCACCAATCTCAAGCCCCAATATGCGGTCAGTCTCTTCGGATTTCGCCGTCAGCAGAATCACCGGTGGGCCAATGGTTTCGGCCAGACTGCGCGTGAGGCTAAGGCCATCTTCGCCCGGCATCATGATGTCGAGCAGGACAATATCGATATCGAAACCCGCCAGCGCACTACGCGCGGCTTTTGCATCGGCGGCTTCGGTCACGCGAAAACCCTGCCGCTCAAGATAAGTGCCTAAAGGATCGCGGATCGAGGCTTCATCATCGACGAGCAGAATATGGTGCCGGGTTTTATTCATCGAGCGATGCTAATCCGAGTTGCGGGGAACGGCAATGCGGCCCGGTGAAAAGAGCGTATGGCTCTTATACCGGGCCGCTGTTGCGTGGCTACAACGGGACGTTATGCGCCACGTAGGTAATTCGCATTAAGTCGCAGGAACTGGCGCTGGGGACGGTGTAGCGACAGGACTCGAAACAGGCGCGCTGGCACGCAGCGCGCGCATTGCTGTCCGCGCAGCCTCCACTTCAGCAGACGATAGCGAACCATCCTTGTTGGCATCCGATTTGGTGAAGCGCGCTTCTGCTGCCGCCCGGAATTCAGCTTTGGTCACTGCCAAATCCTTGTTCGCATCGGCGGTTTTCATCAATCCCATACCGTGTCCGCCCATTTCGCCGTGCCCGCTTTTATGGCCGCGACCATGGCGCCCGCCGTGATGGCCATCAGGACCGTGTCCGCCGCGCCTTTCTGCGCGATCATCCATGCGGTCGTCATGCGACGCAATCATTTCAGCTTCCGTAATCGATCCGTTTTTGTCAGCATCCATTGCCTGAAAGCGAAGCTTTACCTTCGCTTCACGATCCGTCGCGTTAATCGTGCCATCATTGTTGGCATCCATTTTTGCGAACATCGCATCAGCGGCCGTCATGGCCTCAATCTTGGTTATGACGCCGTTGCCGTTCAAATCCATTTTTGAAGGTTTAGAAACTGGCAGCGCGTATGCAGTAGCCGCCAATGCGACAGCCGAAGCTGCACCGATTAAAATGATTTTCCGCATCATACATTCCTTATGTTTTCCAACCGGCGATGTGCCGATGGACCGGATATGCATGAGGCTGGTCGCAAAACTATGTCGCAGCAACCGCTATATTGTCGCAAATTGTATGGGAGCATCGGAGCGGCGGCTGGAGCGGGTAAGGGGAATCGAACCCCTCTAGCTAGCTTGGAAGGCTAGTGCATTACCACTATGCTATACCCGCGCGCTCGTGATGGGCGCTAATGCCACCGTTACGCCTGTACGTCAACGCACAGGCGTAACCGAGTAATCAATGCTCTTTGCCAGCCCAAACTTGGCGGTAAGACAGATAGGCAAGCCCTGTAAAGATGATCAGGAAGATCAACGCCGCCCAGCCAACCGATTTACGCTGTGTCATTTTAGGCTCTGCAGTCCATGTCAGAAACGCCGACACGTCTTTTGCCATTGCCTTCACGTCGTTCTTTGAACCATCGTCGAACGTCACTTGGCCATCGGCAAGCGGAGCCGCCATCGCGATGTTGAGGTTCGCGAAATACGGGTTGTAGTGCAGCCCTTGTCCGGGACGGTTTTCCTTTGGCAGTGCCGCAGGGACATTCTGGTAACCGGTCAGCAACGAATAGACATAAGCAGAGCCATTGCCGCGCGCTTTGGTCATCAACGAAAGGTCAGGCGGAAGTGCGTTGTTATTAGCCGCCCGTGCCGCTGTCTCGTTCGCATAAGGCGAAGGCAGCTTGTCGGTCGCGATCCCCGGACGTGTTGCTGGCTCACCCGTTTCAGGATTGATGCTGGGAACCGCAGCCGCCTTGGCAATCGCCTTCACTTCGTCTTCGCTGTAACCGATTTCAGCAAGGTTACGGAACGCGACTTGATTTAGGCTGTGGCAGGCTGCGCAGACCTCTGCATATACTTTATATCCGCGCTGTAGCTGAACATTATCGAATTTACCGAACAGTCCATCATGCGCAAACGACACCGCTTTTGGATATTTGTGAAATTTATGCTCCACAGTTTCCACGGCAGGCTCTGTGATCATTTCATAGGTGGTGACACCAGCCGAAACCATCAACCAACCGGCCATGAACAGCCCAATCAGAAAAGCACCAAGACGAACCATAATCCCTATCTTTCCCTGTTAGGCAGCGGCGAGCGCAGGCTTGCCGGTAACCGCTTCGGTGATCGAATTTGGAAGCGGTAACGTTTTTTCAATGCGCGAAATGATCGGCAGAATGATCAAGAAGTGCGCAAAATAATATGCAGCGGCAATCTGGCTGAGCAGAATGTAGAGCCCCTCTGCTGGCATCACACCGCAATAGCCAAGAATGACGATGCTGGGGATTAAGCCGAACCAGAAGAACTTTTTGAACAAAGGCCGGTAATTGCCCGAACGCACAGGTGATGTGTCCAGCCAAGGCAGGAAGAACAGCAACGCAATTGCCCCAAACATCGCAAGCACGCCCAGCAGCTTGGCTGGAATGAACAGGAAGTCCACAGTGAACGCGCGCAAAATCGCGTAGAACGGCCAGTAATACCATTCCGGCACAATGTGCGCGGGCGTCGACAGCGGATTGGCGACGATATAGTTATCCGGATGCCCCAAGAAGTTTGGCGCAAAGAAAGTGAGAACCACAAAAATCAGCAAATAAACGCCAAGCCCAACGCCGTCCTTTGTCGTGTAGTAAGGATGGAACGGAAGTGTATCTTCTTTGGTCTTCACAGGCACGCCGGTCGGGTTGCCCGATCCCGGAATATGCAGCGCCCAGACATGCAGGATAATCACACCCAAAATCACAAACGGCAGCAGATAATGCAGCGAGAAGAAGCGCGTCAACGCGGCCTGATCCGGCGCAAAGCCACCCAGAATCCACTGACGCAGCGGCTCACCCACTACAGGAATTGCCGAGAAAAAGCCGGTGATGACCTGCGCACCCCAAAAGCTCATTTGCCCCCAAGGTAGCACATAGCCCATGAAACCAGTCGCCATCATCAGCAAGAAGATAGTGACACCCAGCAACCACACCATTTCGCGCGGCGCTTTGTAGGAACCGTAATACAGCCCGCGGAAAATATGGATGTAGACAACAATAAAGAAGAAGCTTGCGCCATTCATATGCGCATAACGCAGGAACCAACCGCCGTTTACGTTGCGCATGATGTGCTCAACGCTGTTAAACGCGCCATCGATGCTGCTGTTATAGTGCATGGCAAGGACGATGCCAGTGATGATCTGAACCATCAAAGCAACGCCAGCAAGCACGCCGAAGTTATAGAACCAGTTGAAGTTCCGTGGGACTTCATAGCCGCCACCGATCGCGTTATACATTAAACGCGGTATTGGAAGCCGTTCATCGACCCACTGCATAAGTGGTCCGCCTGGCTTATATTCGTTTGCCCATGCTACGCTCATCGTCTTAGCGCTCCTCAACCAATTTTCACGACAGTGTCGGAAATAAATGCGAATTCTGGCACAACCAAATTGGTCGGGGCCGGACCTTTGCGGATACGGCCTGCCGTATCGTAATGCGAACCATGGCATGGGCAGAAATAACCACCAAATTCGCCTTTAACTTCACCAGCAGCGGCACCCAATGGAACGCAACCCAGATGGGTGCAGACACCAAGGGTAATCAGCCAGTTTTCTTTGCCCGGCTTGGTGCGATCCGCCAGAGTCTGTGGATCACGCAATCCGCCGATCGCAACTTTGCTAGCATCTGCGACTTCAGCAGGCGTTAAATTACGGATGAAAACAGGTTGTTTGCGCCACATGTCCTTTATCGCCTGACCCGGCTCAATTCTCGACACATCGATCTCTACCGAAGCCTGCGCACGCACATCGGCGCTTGCGCCCATTTGGCTAACCAAAGGCAACACAACGGCCGCACCACCGACACCTGCGAAACTTATCGCAGCGATGTGAATGAAGTCGCGGCGACGCACGCCGTCTTCCGCACCCGATTCCATGCCCACTAGACCCTGTTCAACCGTCGTCATATTTTGCCCTCAAGCAATTGCGGACCGTAAGGGTAACCGCAGATTTTGACTTTAAAACTCTACGCATCGGACGTCAAAGTCCTCTACGATTCAGCGGCCTGATAGACGCAACTTCCTCGATTTGCCAATACGGAATTTGGCCAATAGGAGACATAACTGTGGAACCAACTTGCAAAAAGCGGAATTCAATGTGCGAATAGCATTATATCAACCCGAAATCGCCGGAAATGTGGGCGCTGTCCTTCGGCTATCAGCGTGTCTGAATGTTGCTTGCGACATCATCGAGCCATGCGGCTTTCCGTTTTCGGACAAGGGATTGAAGCGTGCGGGAATGGATTATGCCGATGCAGTAGAGATTGAGCGCCATTCGGATGCGGCTGCTTTTATTGCCAGCGCCAAAGCGAACAACCGGCGAATTGTGTTGATGACGACCAAAGGCTCGAACTCGCTGTTCGATGTCGAATTCTGCGCTGACGATATCATCCTGATGGGTTCCGAAAGCTCTGGCGTCCCCGAAGAAGTCCATTCCGCCGCCAATCTGCGCATCCGGATTCCGATGCACGCTCAATTTCGATCCTTGAATGTTTCTGTAGCCGCTGGCATCGCATTGGCAGAGGCGCTGCGACAGACAGGCCAGCTTCCTGCGGAGTGAAAACAGTGACCCTTACCCTTGATACCCAACAGCAAGCCGCCCGTGATTGGTTCGAAGATTTGCGCACGCAAATCTGTGCTGTCTTTGAAGCTATCGAGCGCGAAGCCGGATCGGATGCCAGCTTTGACTATCTCAGCTGGGATCGCACCGACCATGACGGCTCGCCCGGCGGGGGCGGCGTGCGCGGGGTGATGAAGGGCAAGATATTTGAGAAAGTCGGCGTTAATGTCTCGACCGTCGGCGGCGCGTTTAATCCCGAATTTGCTGCAACGATCCACGGCGCAGCAGAGGACCCAAATTTCTTTGCAACGGGCATTAGTCTGGTCGCGCATATGGCGAACCCGCATGTCCCTGCTGTACACATGAACACGCGGTTTTTGGCGACGACCAAGCGTTGGTTTGGCGGCGGCGCTGACCTAAATCCGCCGCTTCCTTACCAAGAAGACACCGACGAATTCCACGCCCGCCTGCGCGCCGCCTGTGCGCCTTATGGCCCCGATGTTTACGAACAATACAAAAAATGGGCGGATGATTATTTCTGGATTCCGCATCGCCAAGTGCATCGCGGCGTTGGCGGGATATTTTACGATCACCTCGAATCCGACAGCGAAGCGATGTTCGACCGCAACTTCGCCCTGACCCGCGATGTTGGTGAGGCCTTCCTCGATGTCTTCCCCAAAATCGTTCGCAAACGCATGGGGCAGGAATTTACCGAGGACGAGAAAATGGCCCAACGCAAATGGCGCGGGCTCTATGCGGAGTTTAATCTGGTCTATGATCGCGGCACGACATTCGGGTTGAAAACCGGCGGCAATGTGGACGCGATTTTGATGAGCCTGCCGCCGGAGGTAGTTTGGGAGTGAGTCTCACCCCCGTCCCCAATGGCCATATCGCCACCATCGTCACCGCGCTGGAAATGACCAGCAAACCGCCTTTGCGGCCGACACCGCATTCAGAATTGCAACTCAAACGCTGGGAAACCCCTGCCCTCAATAAATATCGCGCCCTCTACCGCCGCGTGGGGGAGCCTTGGCTGTGGTTCTCCCGCCTGATTATGGCCGACGCGGAATTGGCCGCGATCATCCACGACCCAAAGGTTAAAATCTGGGCGGTCACTGACCTGCGCGGTATCGAAGTCGGCATCCTGGAACTCGATTTCCGCGAAGAACGCCAATGCGAGATCAGCTTTTTCGGCCTGATCCCCGAGCTAAACGGCAAAGGCCATGGCCGCTGGCTGATGGCGATGGCGCTGCAACTCGGCTGGGCTGGTGAGGGCGTGACGCGGATGTGGGTGCACACCTGCACATTGGACGCGCCCGGGGCGTTGGGCTTTTACCGCAAAAGCGGCTTTGTGCCGTATCAGCGCCAGATTGAGACGTTTGCGGACCCAAGGCTGTCGGGGCATTTGCCGATCGATGCAGCGCCGCATGTGCCGGTGATTGGGTAGCCAATAGAAAGTAGAGACTGTGCGGACTTATTAGGCGCCACCTGACATAGTACCCATTAACGCAATTTTGAAATCTGCAGCGTAACTCTAACAATATGGACAATCGCAACGAGCACGCGACAGCGCAAGCGGCAGTTGAAGGAACTGTTTGGGCCACCGGAACACCGCGATGGATTCGTAACGCCTTGTATATTTGGGCGCTCGTTGTTTTGCTAAGCGCAAAAATAATGTCCCGCCTTTATGCGGACACAGACATCGCGCATCAAATCGAGCAACTGCCCTGTTCGCTGTTTTGGGTAGCTTTAGTTTTGGCAGCATTTTCATTAGCACCATACGCAATTTTGCAACACGGCTCTCGCCGATGGCTGAGACGTTTCTATCCGGATGTGCCCGCTCTTCGGTGGAATGCGATGAGGATCGCGCTGTTGGATGGCAGAACAATTCCTTGGGCAGATGTCAAACTGATATGGGTAAATCCCCTTAAAGCAAACTCTCTTGAGATTCACACCGACCTTTGGGGGAAAAATGGAAAAGTGGTGATCCATCGTATGCTACTTTTGGATCCTGAAGGTGCTCATCGTGAGATAAAATCAGCTTTCG
>JANOTI010000167.1:0-3261 GCA_031416255.1 Sphingomonadales bacterium
GCGCCTTGGCGAACGGCGGTGCGAACGCAATCCATCGCGGTGTCGCCGCCGCCGATGACAACGACGTTCTTGCCCTCTGCATTCAGCGTTCCGTCGTCAAATTCGGGAACGTTATCGCCGAAACTTTTGCGGTTTGATGCAGTCAGGAAATCGAGCGCGGCGTGGATGCCGTTCAGACCGCTGCCCGGTGTTTTGATGTCGCGCGCTTTATAAACGCCGGTGGCGATCAGCACGCTGTCATGCTTGCCGCGCAGTTCATCGAGGCTCGCGTCGCGGCCCACTTCGAAGTTCGCGTGGAAAACAACGCCGCCTTCGGCCAGCCGGTCGATACGGCGCATGACGACGTCTTTTTCCAGTTTGAAACCGGGAATGCCGTAAGTCAGCAATCCGCCCATGCGGTCGTACCGGTCATAGACATGGACGTCATATCCCGCGACGCGTAGATATTCGGCAGCGGTCAATCCGCCCGGGCCTGCGCCGATGATGCCGACCGATTGCCCGCGTGGTTTGCCGACCGCAATCGGCTCTACCCAACCTTCGGCCCATGCGGTGTCGGTGATGTATTTCTCAACACTGCCGATGGTGACGGCGCCGTGGCCGGCAAATTCGATGACGCAGTTTCCTTCGCAGAGGCGATCCTGCGGGCAGATGCGGCCGCAGATTTCGGGCATGCTGCTGGTCAGGTTCGACAGCTCATAGGCTTCGCGCAAGCGGCCCTCCGCGGTTAGCCGCAGCCAATCGGGGATGTGGTTGCCGAGCGGGCAATGCACCGAACAATACGGAACGCCGCATTGCGAGCAGCGCGAGGATTGTTCGACCGCTTTATCGGGGGCGTATTTGTTGGCGATTTCCTGGAAATCTTCGGCGCGCAGTTCGGCCTTTCGCTTTTCAGGAAAAGCCTGGGTTGTGCCGACGAATTGGAGCATGCGTTCTTTTGCCATGCCGCGGCATAGCTGAAATATCGCGATTGTCACGCATGAAATGGGTAAATAGGACAGTTATGCTGACTTATATATTCCGATTTGCAGCTTCCTTAGCATCCTGCGCAATTATATTTCGCTAAAGTAGGTCCGGTTCGGACTTACCGTGCCCCGAGCCACACCAACGCCGCGATTCCCGCCGCGATTCGGTACCACGCAAAGGGGCCAAAGCCGTACCGCGTCACTACCGCCAAAAACGCCTTTACCACCGCCCATGCGACAAGGAACGAGACGACAAAGCCGACCCCGATCAAGCCAAAATCGTCCGAGGTTAGTGATCCGCCATGTTTGTACAATTGATACGCCGTCGCGCCGGTCAGTGTTGGCACCGCGAGGAAAAAGCTGAACTCCGCCGCGGTTTTGCGGTCCACGCCCATTGCCATCGCGCCCAAGATCGTCGCGCCCGATCGCGATACCCCGGGGATCATAGCAAGGCATTGCACCACGCCAATCAACGCCGATGTTTTCAGCGAAACCGCCGCAACGCCGCCGCTTTCTGTCGGCTTGGCAAAGCGTTCAACCACCAAAATCGCAACGCCACCGATGATCAACGTCCACGCCACTAACCGCGCATTGCCTAGCATCGTTTCGATCAGGCCGCCAAAGGCCAGCCCCAAGAGCACCGCCGGAAAAAACGCGACCAACAAGTTACGCACAAAGTTCAGCGCGCCGCGATCAAGCCCGAACAGCCCTTTGGCGACGTCCCAAAACGTCCGCCAATACAACAGCACAATCGCCAAAATCGCGCCGGGCTGGATGGCGATGTTAAACACCTCCCACTGGCTCTGGTCGAACCCCATCAGCTCGGTCGCCAGTATTAGATGGCCCGTCGAGGATACCGGCAGAAATTCGGTAATCCCCTCAACAATGCCAAGGATCACGGCGGTCCAAAATTCGGTCATTTTACGTTACCTGTTGTTTTGTAATTCAACATTTGATTTCTTGATCCGTTTGTCCTGAGTGCCTCGAAGTCGAAGGCTGAGAGGTGTATCGAAGGGCTGGCACGCTTCGATACGGCACTTCCCCTTCGACAGGCTCAGGGTTAGCACCTACTCAGCGCAAACGGGTTTTGGGGGCGGAAAGTGTAGAAAACCAATCACCCCGCCGAAACCCCATCAAACCGCCCATGCTTGCGGTACATATCGAGCCAACCTTCGGCCACCGCATCCAACGGCGTCGGGATAATGCCATACGCGGCAAGGCCATCGACCTCCGTCACCACATTATCACGGCCCAGCATTTTGAACTGGTCGCTGGTAATCGGCGCGCCGGGTAGCCAGCCTGTGCCTGCCGCCATCGCCTTGGCCGCAAAGTCGGGCACGGGCACGAACAGCTTATCCGCCCGGCCGATGGCGCGCGCGATCCATTCGTTCAGTTGCAGCATTGACAGGATTTGCGGCCCGCCAAGCTCCAGCGTCTCCGCGTTTCCACTCCGTAACGCCGCAACCACAGCCTTGGCCACATCACCCACAAACACCGGCTGAAACTTGGTCGCAGCGCCAATCACCGGCACCACCGGCAACATGCGGATCAGGCCTGCAAAGCGGTTGATAAACGCATCCTCGCGGCCAAACACGATCGAGGGGCGCAGGATAACAGCGCCCGGAAACGCCGCCCGCACCGCCACTTCGCCAGCGCCTTTGCTGCGGCCATAAACCGCGTCGCTATCCACATCCGCACCAATCGCCGAGATATGGACGAGCGCCGCCAGCCCAGCCCCAGAATTCGCAACCGCCGCCGCCTGCGCTACATTGCCCGCACCCGCCCGCTGCACCGCATCCATATTATCGAACGAGCCGACAAGGTTCACCGCCATGTCCGCCCCTGCCAGCGCGTTGGCGATGCTGGCGGGCTTTGTAATATCACACGCCGCCAGCGAAACCTGACCCAGATTGCCGAGCGTTTTCAGCGAGCCTGCAACGCGCGTATTGCGCACCGCCACCCGCACCCGCGCCCCCGCGCCGCACAAAGCCTGCACCACATAGCGCCCAACAAACCCGCCGCCGCCAAATACCGTGACCAATTTGCCGTTCAGATCGTTCATATTTGGGGCCTGTGTGCTGGGGTGAATAGTGAGCTGCGCTTTGCACCAGCGTGGGGCGGGTTTCAAGGGGGGAGGGGTGCGGTATCACTTAATCCTCCCCATCGACTTGCGATGGGGCGGGGGCGCGGGGTCGGGCAGCCGAGACGTGACGGAGGGGCGTTAGCCGGTGGGGCCCCTCCGTCTCGCCCGGGCGAAAGCCCCGGCGCTCCACCACCCCCGCGCAAGTGGAGGGGGAGG
>JANOTI010000168.1:0-12979 GCA_031416255.1 Sphingomonadales bacterium
GCGAATATTCAGCGCCTTTACATCAGCCCAATAGGCCTCGGTATAATGCCGCGCAATGTCCCAGATGGACGTTTGTTCGCCTTTTTGGGCCTTTTCCGCCGCCATCTTCTCCATCTTGTCCTCACCGGCATCGGCATCGTCGGTCAAATTGCCAACATCGGTGATGTTGATGACATGGGTAAGTTTATAGCCTTTGTACGACAACACGCGGCCCAAGGTGTCGGCAAAGACATAAGCACGCATGTTGCCGATTTGGGGGTAGTTATAGACGGTGGGGCCGCAGGTATAGACGCGCGCCTCACCTTCATGGACGGGGATGAAAGGTTCGATTTGCCGCGTTAGGCTGTTGAAGAGTTTAAGCTCGGACATGCTGTGGGCGATGCTGGAATTGGACGGTCAGGTCAAGAACCACGTCGCACCAGCGCAGGCTGGTGCCTATCTCGCCTGTCGGTTTAAGCGGAGAGGTGATGGGCCCCAGCCTTCGCTGGGGAGACGGTTGAGGGAGACTAAAACCCTTCCCACCTAATCGCTTCACCAATAGCCACTCTCGGCACCGCAAAATTGTTGATCGGCGCATCCGCATCGCGATAGCCAATCGCCATGCCGCAGAAAAAGATATGCTCGTCGTCGATGTTCAACAACTCCCGCATATACGTCCCATACATCGCCCAGATTTCTTGCGCGCAGCTATCCAGCCCTTCCTCGCGCAGCAACAGCATCACCGTTTGCAACCACATCCCCATGTCGGACCATTGCGGCGGCCCCATATATTTGCGGGTATAGGTGAACAATTGCACCGGTGCGCCGAAACTGTCCCAGTTTTTTGCCATTTGCGCCACGCGGCCCGCGCCGTCTTCGCGCGCTAGCCCAAGCGCATTAAACATCGCTTTGCCGACACCGCGGCGCTGGTCTTCGTAGCGGCCCTCAAGGCCCTTTGGGTAGATATCATATTCATAGCCTTCGCCTGCGGGCGCGGTGGCGGCTTTGGCTTTGATCTTCGCGCTTAAGTAAGCCAACGGTTGCCCCGTCAGGATGATCGCATTCCAAGGCTGTGTATTGCCGCCCGAGGGCGAGGCTTGCGCCTTGGCCAGCACGCGTTGCAGCGTGGCTTGATCGACCGGCTTGTCGGTGAATTGCCGGATGGAACGGCGGGTGGCGACTGCTTCAGTTACGTTCATTTTATGAAAACACCTCGTCAAAGTCGCGTGCGCCGTGCAAAACCCTGATGATCCGAATATGGCTTTCATATTCCACAAACAGAATAATGTATTTTGCATGCAGAGCAGATCGCATATCTTGCATCAAATCGGGTCTCGCGGGGAATGATTGGGGTCGTTCAGATATTATCGAAAAGCGCTTCATGATTTCACCCACAAAACTCTCCGCGCGTTCCGGATTGTCGAGGGAAATGAAATCCGAAATCTCGTCGAGGTCAGCTTCCGCCTCTGGGGCAACAAGAACCTGCTTCAAGCGGCTTTCGCTTTTTTGTTTTTCAGCTTTTTGAGCAGATCGTCGAAAACGTCTTCCATCGGACGACCCTCGCCGATCATGCCTTTTGCAATCTCTGTGCGAAGTCGCTCAAGTTTAGCCTGTCGCCGATCCTGATCACTTTGCCAGTCGCGCAATGCTTCGCGGACAATCTCGCTGGTGGTTGCATATTCACCCGATTCCACGGCAGCGCGCATTTTGGCGGCCATTTCTTCGGGCATAGTGACGGTGATGCGTTCAAGTTTTGCCATAATCATACTTTATCATACTTTGTATGCCTTGCAAGATAGCTATTCCTCGTCGAACAAACCCGCGAGTTGCTCAATCATAGTACCGCCCAATTGCTCGGCATCCATAATTGTCACCGCGCGTTTGTAGTAACGCGTCACGTCGTGACCGATGCCGATGGCGACCAGTTGCACCGGGCTTCGCGTTTCGATCATTTCGATCACGCGGCGCAAGTGTTGTTCAAGGTAACCGCCGTGGTTCACGGACAACGTCGAATCATCGACTGGTGCGCCGTCGGAGATGACCATCAGGATGCGGCGGTCTTCGGTGCGACCGATCAGGCGGTTGTGCGCCCACAGCAACGCTTCGCCGTCGATGTTTTCTTTCAGCAATCCTTCGCGCATCATCAGGCCGAGGTTGCGGCGGGCGTGACGCCATGGCTCGTCGGCCTTCTTATAGACGATATGGCGCAGGTCGTTCAGGCGGCCGGGCATTGCGGGGCGACCGGCGGCTAGCCAATCCTCTCGCGCTTGGCCGCCTTTCCACGCGCGGGTGGTGAAGCCCAAAATTTCAGTTTTCACGCCGCACCTCTCCAGCGTGCGCGCCATGATATCGGCGCTGATAGCCGCGATTGAAATCGGGCGTCCGCGCATCGATCCGCTGTTGTCGATTAACAATGTGACCACCGTGTCGCGGAACTTGGTCTCGCGTTCGACTTTATACGACAAAGAACTGCCGGGCGACACGACCACACGCGCCAACCGTGCGGCATCCAACATGCCCTCTTCCTGATCGAAATCCCAACTGCGATTCTGCTGCGCCATCAACCGGCGTTGCAGGCGGTTGGCCAGACGCGTGACGGCCCCTTGCAGACCCGCCAGTTGCTGATCGAGATAGGCGCGCAGGCGGTTTAGCTCATCTTCGTCGGCAAGATCGCTGGCACCGACGATTTCGTCAAATTTGGGGTTCCAGACTTTATAGTCCGATTGCGGCAAATGGTCCCAATTCCGGCGTTGCGGGGCGACCGGCTGCATGCCGTCATCGCCCATTTCGCCGTCACCATCGGCCATGTCGTCCATCTCGGAGTCTTCAGCTTCACTGTCGGCGGCATCGCCATCATCGGGTTGCGGTTCGGCGCGGGCGTCGGCTTGGCCGGTTTCTCCCTCGCCATCAGCATCATCGTCGCTGTCTTGTTCTTGCTCATCATCGCTGTCGTCGCCCGCTTCTTCGGGATCGGTCGGATCAATCTCGCTCTGGGTCAGATCCAAATGCGCGAGCATAGTTTGTGCAAGCGAAGCAAACGCACGCTGGTCATCAAGCGCAAGGCCAAGCGCATCCAGATCGCCGCCAGCCTTTTCCTCAATCCAACCGCGTAGCAAATCGACGCCTTGCACCGCAATCGGCGGCACAGGCTGGCCGGTCAATCGTTCGCGCACCACCAAGGCCAAAGCCGTCGAAATCGGTACTTCATCGGCAGCCTGTGCGCGGCTGATCGGGTCCGTGCGCAGCCGCATGTCGAGCGCGTGGTTCAGGTTTGCGGTGACACCCGCCATTCCCTTTGCGCCCAGCGCCTCGACCCGCACATTTTCTATGGCGTCAAAGGCGGCGCCAGCAATCGCCTCGGTCGGGCGCAGTTTGGCATGGCTGATGGTATCATGATGTTTCAGGCGTAGGGCAAAGCTATCGGCGAAACCGCGTGCCTCGGCGACTTGATCGATAGGCAACGACCGACCGGGCATTGGCACGCGGAAATTCTTGCCTGCTTGCGTCGGAGAATCCGCTGTAAACGCCAGCTCAACCTCTGGCTCATGCGCCAACGCGCGCGACGTGCCGGTCAGCACTTGCTTGAATTGTTCGAGGGGGGATTGGTCAGCCATGATCGTCGAAGCCTTAACCGCCACTGCAATTAAACTGCAATACCTCGTTTGCCTGGGGTGGCAGCAATTCGCGTACGGCGCGGTTCATCTGCCCGATTTTATCGAGCAAAGCCGGATCGGCAGAACAGCTTTGCACCTCATACCGTTTGCGCGCCTCGCGGGCTTTGCCCATCGCCTCGACCCCCAGCAAATGCCGTTCGATCCGGTAGCTGCTGGTCTTGGGATCGAACTGGATGATCGAAACTTGCTGTTCGGTGTTGGGTACCAATGTGCGGGTCCATTGGCCGCTGTCATCGGCATATTGGGTGCGGTTGTTGACGCATCCGGTTGCGGACCAGTTGAACTTCACATCGGCAGCGTCAGATATAGTGATACGGCTGCGGCTCTGGTCGATTGTGCAGATTTGCGCGCCTGTATTCGCAACGACAGCTTTCGCTGCGGGGTCGCTGACTTCTTTCAAGGCAGTGCGGGCCCGTTCGTCGATTTGGTCAAAACCGGGACGCGTGAACCAAACGACAAGAGCGGCAATCAGCATCACCGCCGCTAAGCCCACAGCAATTTTGCCCTTGCTGCCGCGGTCCCGTTCGAACATTTGCCAACCGGTCCCCGCCGCCCCCAATGCGCCGAGCAGCAACAGAATCGTCAGCATAATCCGGTTTTCACGCGCTTCGATAATGGCATATTCAGCGTCTTTACGCGCTTCGCCAAAAGTTTTTGTGCGCACAGCATCGGCTTCGCGGTTTTCGGCATCGATCTTTGCCTTCTCAATGGCGGCGCGCTCAGCCTCGGCACGGCTTAGTTCAGCGCGCGACAGGCAGGGGCTGTCAACATCGCGCGTCTTAACTTTGTTGCGTGCCAAAAAGCTGCGGACCTCTCGGTTGGCTATGGCAAAGAAGAACTCTGCATCGGCACCGCTGGATACTGTGCCGAAACTGTTGATCCCGATTACGCGGCCACAAGAATCCACCAATGGGCCACCGCTGTTTCCGCTGCCGATCGCCGCGGTGTGCAGCAGTGTTTCGAAATCTTTTGCCGACCGCCCTCCGGAAATGCTGCCTTTGGTTTTAACCGGAACGGTAGGACGCATCACGTCTTCCATGTTCAGCCCCTGGGCAATATCAACGCCGCCGGGATAACCGATGGCAAACACATCGCTGCCATCCTCCACATTGCCTGTGAAAAATGCGCCGGGCGTCAGGCGCGCACCGCCCCGAATCCGGATCAGAGCAAGGTCGTTGCCAGGCGACCGGTCGATCACTTCGGCTTCATAGGCTTTGCCGCCTTCACTGGGGACGATGCTGATCGTGATCCGCGTTTCAAACGCGTCTTCGTCCACGACATGCGCATTGGTCAGGATCATGTCGGGGGCAACGACAACGCCGCTGCCATGGCCGATGGGGAAGCCGGGGTCTGCTTCGGAAAAGACCACAACGCGGACAACGCTACGGCTTGCGGCGGCGATGTCCGAGGGGTCCGCCTGTGCAGAGTTTGCTAACAGCAATAGGCAGAATGTCAGTATCAGACGATAAGCGTTCATGCTGCTTGCCCTTTTGGTAAAGTGATAGACCCTGTTCAAACAACCATAACACTTGATCGAGGCTTTGTGCATAGTGCGTCAGGTGCGGCACAATGGCTTTTGCTTACCCCATCTTCGGTTGGGCAAACCCTGACACTCTAAACAGGTGCAGCGCAAAAAAATAAGCGTTCAGCTGTTCGGCGTCCAAACCTGCGATTGGCAGATTGGGCCTAGACAGCCTTTGACATTCAAATTGCCGTTTTTCTGCAAATACACAACCGAGCGATAGCTTTTGCCGTTCCGTGGATCATAAATCGTACCGCGCCACACTTCGCCATCGGCTTTCAAGCTGTGCAGTACAGCCATTCCCAATATTTTGCGACTGCGCAGATTTTTGTCCGTGTTTTTGATGTCTTTTTGATCAACACCGCCTGGCGGAGTTTTGAGGAATTTTGAAACGCGGCCGCACATGGCCGTTCCGCACGCCGAAATTTCGACCACCGAATCTTTTTCCTTTGTGGTCCAGCGGCCTTTAATCGGCGCAGCAGCAACAGCATAAGCTGCGACAGCTATCCCGATTATGGCCGAAACGGTTGTGGCAGTAACGATAAGTGCGCGCATTATTTTCTCCTCTAACAATGCGTGCTTGTTCTTTCATCACACGCCCCGTTGCAAGCCCTTTATCCTGTGCTATCGCGCGCAGCATGAACGAGATATTATTATTTGATTATTGGCGCTCCTCCGCGAGCTACCGTGTACGCATTGTGCTGAACCTGAAAGGCGTTGCGTACACCGCTGTGCCGACCAGCCTGTTGGAGGGTGATCACCGGCAGGCCGATTATGTCGCCCGCAACCCGCAAGGTTTTGTCCCGATGCTGGCGATTGACGGCCATAATCTGACGCAAAGCCTAGCGATAATCGATTATCTTGATGCCAAATATCATGACCCGAAAATGGTGTCGCCCGATCCAGTGATGCGCGCCAAGACATTGGCGCAGGCCTTGCTTATTGCCGCCGACATCCACCCGATCAATAATCTGCGTGTGCTGAAATATCTGCAGGGGCTGCTGGGGCTGGATCAAGCAGCGGTCGATGATTGGTACCGCCATTGGATCATCGAAGGCTTTACCGCGTTAGAGGCAATGGCCCCTGACGACGGCCTGTTCGGAAGCGACCTGCCCAATTTGGCCGATGTCTGCCTTGTCCCGCAAATGGCCAATGCGCGGCGCTTTGATACGCCGATGGAGGCGTTTCCAAAGTTGGTTCGAATCGACGCGGCACTGCGAGAGATCCGGGCGTTTGCTAAAGCTGCGCCAGAGGCGGTGAAGCCAGCATGAGAACGAAGCTCATTTTACTCGCTACCGTTGGTATTGCCTGCGTTTCAATGCCGGCCATGGCGCTAATCGGCGGCGATGTTTGCACCGACAGCTATCGGACGACGTCTTTTGGCGCGACACTTGAAGACGGTGGCCAAATCGACGGAGCAATCACGGTCGTCGGCAGCCTAGACAATGCATTGGCCGAATGCACCGAAACCAAAATCGAACTGCCACAATTTGATGCGTATGGCGCCACCGGCCGGGTCGAGCAAAGCATAAGCGCGATTGCCGGATTGCAGCAATTCCGCCGATCGGACAGCCGTTCGGCCAACCCGACAAGCCAAGGCGTGACGTTGCGCGGACTGGGCGGAAATGCCGCGAGCCGAGCGTTAGTGTTTATCGATGATGTGCCACAAGCCGATCCGTTTGGCGGCTGGGTATCCTGGCCGGGACTGGACGCTGTAAACTTGCGCGGTGTGCGGGTCCGCAAAGGGGCAGGGCAGGCATCGGCAGGGCCGGGAGCCTTGGCAGGGGTGATCGAGCTGGAAAGCGTGCAACGCCTTCGTCAGCGCGATGACAGCGTCACCTTTGGCTATGGCAGCCGCAACAGCATAGAAGCACGTGGACGTTATCTGGAATGGCTGGGAGACAGCAACGTTTCACTTTCGGGCAGCTATGCACGCGGTGATGGCTTTATTCCGATTGTTAAAAGCCAGCGTGGCGCCGTGGATCGCGCTGCGCCTTATGAACAGGCTGGTGTAGCCTTGCGGATGGTGTTGCCGGTTGCAACGCAGACGGATCTTCAAGTCAGCCTGCGAGGTTTCACTGACACACGCGACCGCGGGGTGGACTTTTCGGACAACAGCAACAGCGGCGTTGATGCCAGCGCACGACTGGTCCGGCATTGGGGTGATTGGCAGGGTTCCGTCACGGCGTATCTCCAAATCCGCGAATTTTCATCGCAGTTCGGGGCGGTGTCCGCGAACCGTGCCACCGTCACGCCGACGCTGGACCAATTTGCAACGCCTTCCTCGGGAACAGGTCTGCGATTTGAAGTGCGTCCGCCAATCGGCGATGCTACCGAATTGCGCATTGGTGGTGAATGGCGACGCACCAATGGCGAAACCAAGGAGAAGTTCACGTTCGTTGCAGGTGCACCCACACGGCTGCGCACCGCAGGCGGATTGACCGATGGCTATGGTTTGTTTGCCGAAGGGTCGTTGAAAGCTACGGACGCGCTGACGTTAAGCGCAGGCGGGCGTATCGACCATTGGGCTATCCGCGATGGTTTTCGCAAAGAGGTCAACATTGGTGGGACTGTGCGGTCGGATGATCGCTTTGCCGACCGGTCTGGCACAGAGGCAACGGGACGCGTCGGGGCTTCGCTCGCTTTGACCGATGCGTGGCGGATTAAAAGCTCGGCCTATACGGGCTGGCGGCTGCCCACGTTGAATGAATTGTACCGGCCGTTTCGTGTTGGTGCAGACGCGACGGCGGCCAACGAACAGCTGTCGCCGGAACGAATTAAAGGTGTTGAGGCCAGCGTGTCCTTTGGCAAAGACCGTGAACAGCGCGCTGATCTAACGTTTTTTTATAACCGTTTAGATGACGCTATTGCCAATGTTTCTATAGGACGAGGGCCGGGAGTTTTTCCCGGTGTTGGTTTTGTTGCGGCAGGCGGAACCTACCGGCAACGGCAAAATCTGGAAGCGATTATCAGCAAAGGGATCGAATTTGATGCGCGCATTCCGGTTACCGATGCAATAGGTTTGCGTGTATCGTATAGCTATATTGATGCCCAAGTGCGCGGCGATGGATTGTCGGCTGGCTTAAACGGACTGCGACCTGCTCAGGTGCCTAATCATTTCGGCAATGCGACTATCGATTATCAGAACGATAACGCCAACTGGCAGGGGGCGTTCACGATGCGCTATGTCGGCAGCCAGTTTGATGATGATGCCAACAGTCGCAGCCTAAACAAAGCGCTGACCGCCGATGCGATGGTGCATCACCGGCTGGGCAATGGATTGGCGTTTGAACTGCGCGGCGAAAACCTGTTTGACGCCCGTATCGAGGCGGCGATTTCTTCGGCTGGGATCATTGAACGCGCTACTCCGCGCACGATATGGTTTGGCGTACGCTTGAATTTTGACTAGCCCTTAGCAAATATGACGAGCAGCAAACTCACTTTGGCGGAATTTCTGCCTTACCAGCTTTCGATCACCTCGAACGCGGTCAGTGACCTGATTGCGCGCAGCTATCATGGCCGCTTTGGCCTGAAAATTCCCGAATGGCGCGTCATGGCTGTGCTGGGAGAACGGGCCTCGGTCACGCAGCGCGAACTGGTTGCGGCGACGGCGATGGACAAAGTCACAGTCAACCGTGCGTCGAAAGCCCTGGTTGAACGCGGGTTGTTGGGTCGTGCCCCGAATGAAACAGATGGCCGCTCTCACCATCTCGCGCTGACGCTTGTGGGGCGAGAACTGTACGACCAGATTGTGCCGTTGGCGCTGTCTGTTGAGGCGGAACTGGAAAAGGCGCTTGATGCTGGCGAGGGAGCGGTACTTGTCCAGATTATGGATAAGCTGCGTGTGCAATCTGCAAAACTTGAAGGCAATTTCGATTAGCCTAATCGGCAAAACTAGTTTCATTTGCAACTAGATTACGCTAACAGGCGAATCGCACGTAAGCCCAATCTTTGTCGACTTTGCCGAAAGCCCGTTTTGCTATGACCGATCTGTTTGAAAACCCGCTTGGCCTTGATGGCTTTGAATTCGTCGAATTCACGGCCCCCAATAAAGGCGTGCTGGAGCCGGTTTTCACCTGCATGGGCTTCACCCGCGTCGCGCAGCACCGTTCTAAAGACGTGCATTTGTGGCGGCAAGGCGAGATTAACCTGATCGCCAATTACGAACCGCGCAGTCCTGCCGCCTATTTTGCGCAGGAGCACGGCGCGTCGGCTTGCGGCATGGCGTTCCGCGTTAAAGATGCGGCTAAGGCCTATGACGAAGCGATCAAGCGCGGGGCCGAACCGGTCGAGAGCAAGACCGGCGTAATGGAACTGCGCATTCCTGCAATCAAAGGCATTGGCGGCGAGTTCATCTATCTGGTGGATCGCTATGCAGGCCTTGATAACCCCGACGCTCTGTCGATTTATGATATCGACTTCGAATATCTGCCAGGCGTCGAACACTTCCCCGTTGGCGCCGGTTTCCAAAAAATCGACCATCTGACGCACAACGTCTATGGTGGCCGCATGGCGCATTGGGCGGGCTGGTACGAACGGATATTCAACTTCCGCGAAATCCGCTTTTTCGACATTAAAGGCGAATATACTGGCTTGACGTCAAAAGCCATGACTGCGCCCGACGGCAAAATCCGCATCCCGCTAAACGAAGAAGGCAAAGCCGGCGGGGGGCAAATTGAGGAATATCTGCGCGCTTATAATGGCGAAGGCATTCAGCACATTGCGCTCATCTGTGATGACCTTCTGGGCTGTTACGACAATCTGAAAAGCCGCGGCGTCAACTTTATGACCTCACCGCCCGAAACCTATTACGCGATGCTGGAGAACCGCTTGCCGGGTCATGGCGAACCCACCGGCGAATTGAAAGCACGCGGCATATTGCTCGACGGCACAACAGATGGCGGCACACCGCGCCTGTTGCTGCAAATCTTTGCTCAGCCTGAAATAGGCCCTGTTTTTTTTGAATTCATCCAGCGCCGCGGTGATGAAGGCTTTGGCGAAGGCAATTTCAAAGCCCTCTTTGAAAGCATTGAACGCGATCAAATTGAACGTGGCGTATTGGAGGTTGCAGAATGACCGTTCCGTTCAAAACCGACCGCATCCACCACGTCGCTTATCGCTGCAAAGACGCCAAAGCGACTGTTGAGTGGTATGACCGGGTTCTCGGGTTCACCTACACGACAGCCTTTGCCGAGGATCATGTTCCGTCAACGGGCGAGTATGATCCCTATATGCACATCTTCATGGAATGCGGCGGCGGCAATGTGCTGGCGTTTTTTGAACTGCCCAATCAGCCTGAAATGGGGCGTGATGAAAAGACGCCGGCATGGGTGCAGCATCTGGCGTTTAAGGTTGCCGATTTTGACACCCTAAGGGCGGCAAAAGCGCACATTGAGGCTCAGGGTGTGGATGTGATCGGACCGACATTTCACGGTATTTTCCGTTCAATCTATTTCTTCGATCCCAATGGCCACCGGCTGGAACTAGCCTGCGATATTGGTACCGACGTACAATATGCAGAGCTTAAGCGCGTCGCCCCATTGATGCTGGATGATTGGAGCAAAACCAAAACCGCGCCGCGCCATGCCGAATGGCTTCACAAAGATCCGCTTTCGGCTTCAGAGTAAACGACTAATCGAAAGTCGTTTCAATTGCCGGACGCCCGACTTTCGGCGTCTCGGTTGTGGGCATTTGGGTGTCGAGCGCCGCCAGCCACTTTGCGGTGTCTTCGCCAATCGACACCTGCGGGTTGGAAGGCTCAAGGCCCAATTTCGCTTCCCACATGCTGATCAACGCTGTGGCTTCTTCGGCGGCTTTTGTCATTGGCTGGGATTTGCGCATCGCATGGTTGACTAAGGCGTCGCCAAAAAACGTCCAATCATTGCCAGGAGTGCAGCCAAAGGATGGCCTATTGGACGATGCCGCCGTTAAAATTACACTGTCATCATCCGCCAGCTCGGGCACAAAGATTCCGGAATAGCACGCCGACAGCAAAAGGATTCGGCGCTTAAAATTGAGCTCGTCGAGCAGCAGTTTCAACCGTTTTGGCGCGATCATGCCAAAACCTTCTTCGCCATCGCGGTAAACCAGACCGAGCTCTTTGCTGCCGTGCGAAGTGGAGTAAAGGACCAGGACATCCTCATCCAAATCCATCTTTGCAGCAATAGATGCCAATACGATGGCAAGATTAGTGGGTGATCCTTGCGGCGCATCAGCTTCATTTGTTCCTGAACCAGCGGCTAGCCTTATCGACCGTGCTGTCGCGCCATACCGGCGTTGCAGCACATTGAGCACCTCGGCTGTTTCCTTTTTGAACACAGGGTCTGAATCAAGTCCAATCACAACTATATAGGCGTCAACAACGCCCTTCCGTTGCGGCGCTATCTTGCCGAGTGCAGCGTTAAGTTTTTTGTGTTGGGCCAAATACCAGCCTGGCATTCGGCTCTGTTCCATCGACCAGCCTTTTTTCGCCATATTTTCGTCCACTTGCGCAGAGGACGCTGTGGCTAGAAATAACAACAAAGACGCTGCCGATATTAGGGTCGTTTTCCGCATTTCCCCATTCTCCTATCGACAAAGTTTCGCTGCCCGTTGCAGGCAATGGATAATGCGGTCATGATGCCACTGCAACTGAAAGGATTACTATGAAACTTGCATCGCTGAAACAGGGTCGTGACGGAAAACTGGTTGTCGTATCAAACGATCTGGCTTGGTACGCTGATGCTGGCCATATTGCGCCGACGATGCAGAATGCACTCGATGATTGGCGGCGGATTTCGCCGAAACTGGAGGCGCTAGCGACTGACCTTGAACACAATGTTATCCCGCGCGAACGGTTTCATGAACATGATGCCACGTCGCCGCTTCCTCGTGCCTTTCAATGGGCCGATGGTTCGGCTTATGTGAATCACGTCGCATTGGTGCGGCAGGCGCGGAATGCAGACATGCCGGAAAGTTTCTGGCACGATCCATTGATGTATCAGGGTGGCTCGGATACTTTCCTTGGGCCGCGTGACGCTATCCCGTTGGGCGATGTTGCATGGGGTTGTGACATGGAGGCTGAAGTTGTCGTTGTTACCGGCGATGTCCCTATGGGCATCAGCACCGAAGCTGCTAGGGATTATATCCTGCTGGTTGGCCTGACCAACGACGTATCTTTGCGCGGACTCATCCCCGATGAATTGGCAAAAGGTTTTGGTTTCTTCCAGTCCAAGCCAGCAAGTGCTTTTTCGCCAGTATTCACAACACCTGCTGCGCTTGGTGATCGCTGGGATAACGGGAAGCTGTCCGGTGCGCTGTGCGTTGACTTAAACGGCACTCCGCTTGGGCGAGCCGATGCAGGCGTTGATATGACTTTTGATTTTGGGCAATTGATTGCACACGCCGCCAAAACGCGAAATCTGGGGGCAGGGACGATCATTGGATCTGGCACTGTCTCTAATCGCGGCGCGGATGGCGGTCCGGGTAAACCGATCAGCGAAGGCGGTTTGGGCTATAGCTGCCTTGCCGAAGTTCGGACTATCGAGACAATCCTGAGCGGCAAGGCCGAGACACCGTTTATGAAGCCAGGCGATACCGTTCGCATTTGGATGGAGGATGAGCGCCACCATCCGATTTTCGGTGTGATCGAACAAGAAGTCGTGGCCGCTTGATATAGCAGCCACGACTTTTTGCGATTTGCGTGCCTGCCCCGGGCGCGGTAAGAGTCCGAATCGGCGAAGTCCGGCTTCGAACGCGCAGAAACTTGACGTTCCGCGGACAGTTCCAGCGAGATCGCGCGTTCGTTCAATTTATCGAGTTCACC
>JANOTI010000169.1:0-12018 GCA_031416255.1 Sphingomonadales bacterium
TCCGGCTGCGCCTCTGGCCTCGCATCCTCGACATAGTTGCCGAGATAGGCCCAAACCTGTTCCTCGGTCGCGTCCGCGCCCATCACACCGACAAGGTTCAGCATCAGGCCAAACGTCACCGGCGGTGTCTCCGTTGGAACAGCTTCGGGCCGTGCGCGGTGGACATGGTGCACCGGATTTCCAAGCTGCTTATCAACCTCTTGCCCCGCATAGTTACCACGGAACTGGAAATACTCATCGACCGCACGCGGGATCACGCCCATGTGCAGCGCCTTGGCCTTTTTCGGCTCGCGAAAAATATAGAACGCCAGACTCTCGTCAGTGCCATAGGTCAGCCATTGCTCAAGGCTCAGCCCATTGCCTTTGGACTTTGAAATCTTCTCGCCCTTTTCATCGAGGAACATTTCATAGTTGAAACCCTCTGGCGGGCGAGCGCCCAAGGCGCGGGTGATTTTCGAACTCTGCGTCACGCTGTCGATCAGGTCCTTGCCCGACATTTCATAGTCCACGCCAAGCGCAACCCAGCGCATCGCCCAATCAACTTTCCATTGCAGCTTTGCTTGACCACCAAGGATCGATTGCGTGATCGTTTCGCCTTCATCCTCAAACGACACCAGGCCAGCTTCTGCATCCACAACCGTTACCGGCACTTGCAACACAATGCCCGATTTCGGACTAACCGGCAGCACCGGCGAATAGGTCAACTGCCGTTCCTTACCCAAGGTCGGCAGCATGATGTCGAGGATAGCCTGATAATGCCGCAGCACTTTTTTCAGCGTCTCGTCAAAACGGCCACCGGCATATTCTACAGTCGATGACATAAAGTCATAGTCGAAACCGAACCGGTCGAGAAATTCGCACAGCAACGCATTGTTGTGATGCGCAAAACTTTCATGGCAACCGAACGGATCTGGGATGCGGGTCAGAGGCTTGCCCAGATGTTCGCTGAGCATATCTTTGTTGGGCACATTGTCCGGCACTTTACGCAGGCCATCCATATCGTCGGAAAACGCGATCAGCCGCGTAGGCATATCGCTGATTTCTTCAAACGCGCGGCGGACCATTGTGGTGCGCAGAACTTCGTTAAACGTACCGATATGCGGCAGTCCCGATGGGCCGTAGCCGGTTTCAAAAAGGATGGGCGAACCATCCGCCTTCCCCTGCGGATAGCGTTTGAGCAGCTTGCGTGCCTCTTCATAAGGCCAAGCCTTGCTCACCAGAGCCGCTTCGCGAAGGGCAGCTTCAACGCTCATTTGTTCGTTTCCTTTTCGTTCCGAACTTGCCATTAAAGGCAAATATGGCCAATCCCCTAGCCTTTCCTGCGCTGCATGCAAGCCATGCCGGTATCTGGATTGCCATGCCCGACGGCGAAACCCGCCGCGTGGGCAAAGCCGAGGCGCTTGCGCGTGCGGCCGAAACGCCGATGATTTTGCTCAACGCGCCGTTGATTGCGCAGCGGTTGGGCTATGCAGAGCTGGCTGGGTTGGATGTGCTGGAGCTGTTTGCTTTTGTCTATCCTGCGCGGTTTGTGGTGCCTACGCCTAAGGGGTTGGCTGAGGTTTTGGGGATTCAAAAAGAAGAAATTGAACCGTTAGGGCTGAGCCTGTCGAAGCCCGTCCCGCCACATGGAGAGACGTCCTTCGACAGGCTCAGGACTAACGGTTTGGAATTGAGCGACCCCGAAATCCCAAACCTCCTGCAAACCGCCGCACAAAAACTCCTTGCCACCTTCACCGACCCCAGCTGGCCCGAACGCGAAGGCGCATGGGATTCGGCGCAAGCCCTCACCCGCCTACGCTGGCCTTGGTCGAAGGCAGTCGCTGAGAACCTATCTAAGCCTGCCGAAAAAGAACGCTGGCTGTTTTCCAAACTCCCCGAATGGGAGGAAGCGCCGCCGCGCACCGCGCCGCGTTCGGTGGTGCTCGATCGCGCAGCTGTGGACGCACAGCTCACCCGCCTAACCGGCAGCGGCGCCGAAATCCGCGAAGGACAGCGCAGCTTTGCCGAGGCCACGTCGCACATCTTTGACCCACGCGACCGCAAAGGCGAGCCGAACTTGGTCTTGGCCGAGGCTGGCACGGGCATCGGCAAGACACTCGGCTATCTCGCGCCTGCGTCGTTATGGGCGCAGCAAGCCGACGGCGCGGTATGGATTTCCACCTATACCAAAGCGTTGCAACGCCAATTAGTCAGCGAAGCACGCCGGGTTTACCCCGACGCAAAAACCTTCAAAGAAAAGGTTGTCGTCCGCAAGGGCCGCGAAAATTATCTGTGTTTGCTGAACCTTGAGGACGCACTGCAAGGCGGCTTTGCTGGACGCGCCGCGACATTGGCACATTTGGTCGCGCGCTGGGCGGCGTATTCGGCGGATGGCGATATGGTCGGCGGCGATTTGCCCGGATGGCTGGCTACCTTGTTCCGCCGCAATGGCTCCACGGCGCTGACCGACCGGCGCGGTGAGTGCATCTATGCGGGTTGTCCGCACTACCGCAAATGCTTCATCGAGCGTGCGTCTCGCGCGTCTGCCAAAGCCGATATCGTCATCGCCAATCACGCGCTGATGATGGTCAACGCCGCACGCGGACGCGAAGAAGCCAATCGGCCGACGCGAATCATTTTTGATGAAGGCCATCATCTGTTCGATGCTGCCGATTCGACCTTTGCGTCTGCGTTGACCGGCGCTGAGATGATAGAAATCCGGCGCTGGGTGATCGGTCCCGAAGGCAAAGCGCGCGGTCGGCGGCGCGGGCTTTCGGCACGATTGGCCGACGTCGCCAGCTATGACGAGCAAGGCGGGTTGGCGATTGAAAACGCGCGGATCGCGGCAGAGGCGCTGCCCGGCGACGGCTGGTTAAGCCGTATCGCAGAGGGAACTCCATCCGGCCCCGCCGAGCGATTACTCGCGGCTGTGCGCGCCACAGTCTATGCCCGCGATGAGGGCCAAGCCGAAAGCGGCTATGGCCTTGAAACCGAATACGCCAATCTCGACGCGCATTTGATCGAGGCGATTGCCGATATGATGGCGGCGCTGGATGCACTGGCCAAGCCGTTGACGGTTCTGGGGCAGCGGCTGGAGATTATGATCGAGGAAGCCCCCGACTGGCTCGACGGTGCTGCACGCGCGCGGATTGAGGGGGCAATGGCAAGCCTTGGCTGGCGCATCGATACTCTGCGCGGTTGGATTGCGTTGCTGGGGCGAGGCGGCGGACCGGCTGATCCGGACTTTGTCGATTGGCTGACAGTCGAACGTGGTGAAGGGCGCGAGTACGATATGGGGCTGCACCGCCATTGGCTCGACCCCACCCGCCCGGTTTCCGCCGCCGTGTTGAAGCCCGCGCACGGCGTGCTGACGACATCGGCGACGTTGCGCAGCGGCGGCGATTGGGACACAGCCGAAGCGCGCACGGGGGCAGCGCATCTCGACCATAAAGTCACGCATTTTGCAGCGAACAGTCCGTTTGATTATGCCGCACAATCGGAAGTGCTGATTGTCACTGATGTGCAACGCGGCGATATGCCTGCGCTTGCGGGGGCTTACGCTGCGCTGATCGCTGCATCGCGGGGCGGGACGCTTGGGCTATTCACCGCGATCAAGCGGTTGCGCAGTGTTCATGCCCGGATCGCTGACCGGCTAGCGCGTGATGGCTTGCCGCTGTATGCGCAGCACGTCGATCCAATGGACACCGGCACGCTGGTCGATATTTTCCGCGATGATCCGCGTGCGTCACTGCTTGGCACCGATGCGTTGCGTGACGGCATGGATGTTCCGGGCCATTCGTTGCGGCTGGTAGTGATGGAACAAGTCCCTTGGCCGCGCCCCGATATCCTGCACAAAGCGCGGCGGCTGCTTGGCGGCGGAATGGAATATGACGACCGCATTATCCGCTCTCGCCTCGCCCAAGCCTTTGGCCGATTGATCCGCACTGCGGACGATAAGGGGCAGTTTGTTTTGCTCTCCGCGGCAACGCCTTCGCGCTTGCTGACCGCTTTTCCACCGGGAACACCCATCCACCGCGTGACGTTGGACGAGGCAGTGAAACGGATTAAATCGGGTCTTTCACCTGTCACCAAAATCGTGCAGGAGCCTCTCAAAGAACCATCACAAGACATACTGGATGAGGACATCCCTTTTTGACTAGGACGCTTTATTTGCTGCGCCATGCCAAGTCTGGCTGGGACGATCCCGTCGCGCGCGATTTCGACCGGCCGTTGAACAAACGCGGCGAAAAAGCGGCGCGCGTGATCGGCGAATGGATGGCATCAAACAGCCTGAATTTTGACCATGTGATCGCCAGCCCTGCGGTGCGCGTGATTGAAACTTTGGACGGCGTCTGGAGCGGCTATGGACGCCGGATTGAACCGACATGGGACCGGCGGATTTATTTGGCATCGGGCGCCACGGTTATCGATGTCTTGCGCGAAGTGGATGATGCGCATGATGTTGTCTTGGTCGTCGGCCACTGCCCCGCGGTTGAGGACATTGTGTTCGATTTAGTCCCTGACGACGGCAGCTCGCCTTTGCGCGACGAAGTAGAGGTGAAATATCCGACCGCTGCGCTTGCCGAACTGACCCTATCTATCGACAGCTGGGCTGACATCGGCAAACCAACAGCGCATCTAAAACGTTTTGTCCGGCCACGTGATCTGGACGCAAAATTGGGGCCGGACGAAGTATGACACCGATCCATTGGCGCGCCGCACAATCCGGCGATGAACAGGCTTTGTCGCTGCTCGGGCAAGCGACATTCCTGTCAACCTTTGCGTTTGATCATCCCGGCGGTCCGCTAATCCAGTTTCTCCAGGATCTGCACAGCGTAGAATTTTACGCCGCGAAATTGGCGAACCCTGACATCGACATCATCATCGGCGAAACCCCGCTCGGGGCGCCGGTGGCCTATGCGATGCTCTGCCCGCCCGAACATCCCGATTTGCAACAGGCAGGCGACTGGGAACTAAAACGCATCTATCTGCTCCCCGGCTGGCAAGGCGGCGGCAATGGCGGTGCATTGATGGAAAAGGCGCTGAATGTTGCGCACAAAAGACAGGCAGCGCGGTTGCTGCTCGCGGTTTATGAAGTCAACGAACGCGCCATCGCCTTTTACCAGCGCCAGGGCTTTGCGCACATCGGCGAGACAGTTTTCATGGTCGCAGACGTTGCTTTCCGCGACATGGTCTTTGCCCGCCAATTAGACACTTAAACGCAGTCTGCGCAAAATTTGTGCAATTGCGAAAAGCACTTGTGCGCTGCTTAAAATTCTTACAGCTTAGTTTCAGATGACAAAGCCGCCGCCTGCCTTTGATGAGATGCTGCTTCCCGATGGCAGCGCGCACGGAGCGTATGGCGATTATGCGAAATGGTTTGAAGGACAAGAGCTTAGCCAGCTTCGCCGTAAAGCCGATGAGGCCGATGCGTTTTTCCGGCGCACCGGCATCACCTTCAACGTCTATGGCGCTGCCGAGGCGGAAGAACGCCTGATCCCGTTCGACATCGTGCCGCGCATTATCGGTGGACAGGAATGGACAAAGCTGTCGCGCGGCATCGAACAACGCGTGCGCGCAATCAACGCATTTCTCCACGACATTTACCACCGCCAAGAAATCGTCCGCGCTGGCCGTCTGCCAGAGGCGCTGATCGCAAAGAACAGCGCGTTTTTGGCGGCGATGATCGGCTTTACCCCGCCGGGCCGCGTGTACACGCATATCGTCGGCATCGACCTTGTCCGCACCGGCCCCGATGAATTTTATGTGCTAGAGGATAACGCCCGCACCCCTTCCGGCGTGTCGTACATGCTGGAAAACCGCGAAACGATGATGAACATGTTCCCCGAACTGTTCAGCGCGATCCGCGTTCGCGAAGTCGGCAGCTATCCCAAAAACCTGCGCCGTTCTTTGGAGGCGTGTGCGCCAGAAGGTTGCGACGGCAAACCGGTGATTGCGGTACTGACCCCAGGCATTTTCAACAGCGCCTATTTTGAGCATGCTTTCCTTGCCGACCAAATGGGGGCGGAACTGGTCGAGGGGCACGATCTGCGCATCGTCGATGGCCGCGTCGCAATGCGCACGACCGAGGGCTTCAAATCCATCGATGTCCTCTACCGCCGCGTCGATGACGATTACCTTGATCCGATGAGTTTCCGCGCTGAATCAAAGCTGGGCGTTCCGGGCATCATGGACCTGTACCGCGCGGGCAAAATCACCATCGCCAACGCCCCCGGCACCGGCATCTGCGACGACAAAGCGATCTACAGCTACATGCCCGACATCGTCGAGTTTTACACTGGCGAAAAACCGTTGCTGGCCAACGTGCCAACATGGCGCTGCGCCGAACCCGATTCTCTGAAATACGTTCTCGACAATTTGAAGGAACTGGTGGTCAAAGAGGTTCACGGGTCTGGTGGCTACGGCATGCTTGTCGGCCCAGCCGCGAACAAAGCCGAGCTAGAGGCATTCTCCAAAAAGCTGAAGGCGCGACCCTCCAACTACATTGCCCAGCCGACGCTGGCGCTTTCCACCGTGCCGATCCTGACCAAAGCGGGGCTTGCGCCGCGCCACGTCGATCTGCGCCCCTTTGTCCTTGTTGCGCCCGACAAAATCGACATAACCCCCGGCGGCCTGACGCGCGTTGCGCTCAAAAAAGGGTCGCTTGTGGTGAATTCGAGCCAAGGCGGCGGCACCAAGGACAGCTGGGTCTTGGAGGATTGATGCTGTGTTAGGGAGAACCGCAGGCGGCGTATTCTGGATGTTCCGCTATTTGGAACGATCCGAAAACATGGCGAGGCTTGTCGAGGCCGGACACCGCATGGCGTTGACCCGCGGTCTGGGGTCGGACGAAGAATGGCGTTCTGTCGTGATGACCGCCGGCCTTCGCACGGCCTATGAAGCGCGCTATGACGATTACTCCCCGCAGCATGTCGTCAACTTTCTGCTCCGCGATAAGTCCAACCCAGCGTCGGTGTATTCCATGCTCGAGGCAGCGCGGCAAAGCGCGCGAATGACCCGCACCGCGCTAACCCGCGAAGTGTGGGAGGCGACCAACATTTTCTGGATGCGCGTTCAAGAGGCGATGGCGCGCCCAGTACGCGAAACCGATTTGCCGAGTTTGATAGCGTTGATCCGCCAACAATCAGCGCAAGTGCGCGGGGCGCTGCACGGATCAATGCTGCGCATCGATGTGTATAATTTCGCGCGATTGGGCACGTTCCTGGAGCGCGCGGACAACACCGCCCGCATCCTTGATGTGAAATACTATGTCCTGCTGCCGTCTTTGTCGTTCGTCGGTGAACCGCTCGACAATGTACAATGGGAAACCATCTTGCGGTCCGTTTCTGCCGAGCACGCCTTTCGCTGGCTCAACGCCGGTGGCGCACGGCCGGTCGGCGTCGCCGAATTCCTGATTTGCGACCACCGTTTTCCCCGTTCGTTGGCGTTCTGCTATGAAAAATTGCACGGCAATTTGCGCTATCTGGAACAGGATTATGGCTTTCGCGTCGCGGCGCATGATCTGGCCGACCAAATCCACACCGGCATGTCCTCACGCCCAATTGAGGCCATATTCGAGTCTGGACTGCACGAATTTTTGAGTGACTTTATGACGCAAAATGGAAAGCTCGCGGGTGAAATTGAACGCAACTACAGGTTTTACGGCTGATTTATGCGGCTGAAAATCCACCATCGCACGCACTACCGTTTTGAACATCCAGTCCCTTATGGCTTGCAAAGACTGCGGTTAATCCCAAAGGAAAACGCGTCGCAGAAAATCCTGCACTGGGACACGGTGATCGAGGGCGGTCAGGTCGAGGCGGATTATACCGATTACCACAATAACCACATCCTGCTCGTCCGCATCAACGAAGGCGCGCAGGAAATTAGCATTACCAGCGACGGTGAGGTGGAAACCACCGACAATCACGGCATTATCGGTCGGCATGGCGGGCATGTGCCGCTTTGGTATTTCCTACGCTCAACCCCGTTGACCGAACCGACCCGCGAATTGCAGGCTTTTGCCAAATCGCTTGAGGGCGACCGCAACAATCCGTTGGAAATGCTGCATGCATTGTCGGCAAAAATACTGGTCACCGTCCAATATGACATCGGTTACACCGATTCCAAGACCACCGCTGATGCTGCGTTGGCAGCTAGGCACGGCGTGTGTCAGGATCATGCCCATATTTTTATCGCCGCCGCCCGCATTCTTGGCATCCCTGCGCGCTATGTCAGCGGATACCTGATGCTGACCGACCGCATCGATCAAGAGGCCAGCCATGCATGGGCCGAGGCGCATGTGGATGGACTGGGCTGGGTTGGTTTTGATGTGTCAAACGGGATCAGCCCGGACACACATTATGTCCGCGTCGCAACCGGGGCAGATTATGCCGAGGCCGCGCCAGTATCTGGCGTGTCCTATGGTGGGGGTAACCAAAGCATGGTTGTCAGCCTGGCCGTCGAGCAGTAAGCGGACAGAAACAGGGACGAGATCCGGGTCGGGGGAACAGTGCAGTTATGACGTATTGCGTAGGCATGAAGCTCGACGCGGGGCTGGTGTTCATGTCCGACACCCGTACCAATTCGGGCGTGGACAATATCTCGACCTTTCGAAAGATGCACAGTTTCAGCAAGCCCGGTGACCGTTACATAACGATCATGACAGCAGGCAATCTGGCGACCACACAATCGATCATCAGCCTGCTTGCCGAGCGCACCAAAGCGCCCGAAGATCGCAATCCGTCGATATTGTCGGCGCCTTCGATGTTTCAGGTTGCGCAAATCATTGGTGATTTGTTGCGCGACACCATCCGTGGTCGCGTGGAATCTGGGTACGAAGCGGAGAAAACCTTTAACGCGACATTGATTGTAGGCGGCCAGATAAAGGGCATGGAGCCTAGGCTTTTCATGGTATACCCAGAGGGTAACTTCATCGAAGCGTCTGTTGACACGCCTTATTTCCAGATTGGCGAAACCAAATATGGCCGCCCGATTTTGGTGCGCGGTTTTCAATCGGACATGAATTTTGAAAGCGCGATTAAACTTTTGATGGTGTCGTTTGATTCGACAATGGCTGCGAACCTTTCCGTCGCGCTTCCGCTGGACATGCAGATTCTGCCAAAAGACGCGTTTGAGCCAGTGCAACAGCGGCGGATTGTCGAGGACGATCCCTATTTCAAATCCATCTCACACGGCTGGTCAGACGCGCTGCGGCAAGCGTTTTACTCACTGCCCGATTATGTAATCGAATAGAAGTTAAGTCTGTGCCAACGCCGATGACAGCCGATTGCGGATGCGTTTCAATTCATCGCGAACAAAAGCCAATTCGGGTCCGCTTTCAATAGTGATAACCGAAAATTTCGGTGGATGCGCAGCGGATGATTCGAGACCGGCATGCTTTTGCAAAAAGCCACAGGCGCCGCGAATGGTATAGCCCTGTTTATGCAAAAGGTCGTTGATCTGGTGCAGCAATGCGACATCGTCTGGCCGGTAAAGCCGCCGCCCCCCAGCACGTTTCAATGGCTTCAGCGTCGGGAATTGTTCTTCCCAATAGCGCAGAATATGCGTTTTGACGCCCAATCGCTCAGCCATCTCGCCAATCGTCAAAAAGGCGTTTGGAGCTTTATCCACCAGGACCGCCTATTTTACTTTATGCCGAACGCCTTGGCTGGCGCGGAAAGTGAGAACGCGACGCGGTGTGATCGGGACTTCAATCCCTGTTTTCGGGTTGCGCCCAACGCGCTGTCCTTTATCGCGAAGAACAAACGTGCCGAAACCGGATATCTTTACATTCTCACCCGCAACAACGGCGTCAACCATGTGGTTCAGAATTGAATCGATCATATTCGCCGCATCAGCGCGGGAGAGCCCCACCTGACGATTGATCGTTTCTGCAATATCGGCCCGCGTTAAAGTGCCCGCATCCGTCATGATCTTTCCTCCAATAGGCGACCCACCATATTGAATTGTCGCACATTTCAAATTTTTCGCAATGTAAATTTGTCAGACGCTGTGTCACATACGGACAAGCGATGCGCCCCAGGTAAAGCCGCCGCCCATCGCCTCTAGTACAATAAGGTCTCCCGGCTTAATCCGTCCGTCGCGCACAGCAACATCGAGGGCCAACGGAACAGAAGCCGCCGAGGTATTGGCGTGGCGATCCACTGTCAGGATCACGCGATCCGGCGATAAACCGAGTTTTTTGGCGGTTGCATCAATAATCCGGCGGTTCGCCTGATGCGGAACAACCCAATCAATAGCCGCCGGTTCCATGCCGGCATCGGCCAGCACTTCGTTCAGCACATTCGCCAGATTGGTTACGGCGTGGCGAAATACTTCGCGGCCTTGCATCCGCAACTTGCCAACGGTGCCGGTAGTCGACGGCCCCCCATCGACATAGAGCAACTGATTATGCTGACCATCGGCGTGGAGGCGAGTCGCAAGGACGCCGCGTTCGCCAATTTCGCCCGACAAAACAACTGCCCCTGCCCCGTCGCCAAACAACACGCACGTCCCGCGATCGTCCCAATCGAGCAAGCGCGTCATCGTTTCTGACCCGATCACCAAAGCGTTTTTGGCTGACCCTGCCCGAATCATGCTTTCCGCAACCGAAAACGCATAGAGAAAGCCGGAGCATACCGCCGCGACATCAAAGGCAACGCCGCCATTACAGCCCAAAGCATGTTGAATTTTGGTGGCAACAGCCGGAAACGTCTGGTCCGGTGTGCAGGTTGCAACGATAATCAGGTCAATATCTGCCGATGTCATGCCCGATGCCACCAGCGCAGCCTGCGCCGCTTCGGTGCCCAAGGTCGCCGTCGTTTCGCCATCGCCTGCAACATGACGCGCTTTGATTCCGGTGCGTTCGGTGATCCATTCGTCCGAGGTATCAACTTGCGCTGCCAGTTCGGCATTGGTGACAATCCGCTTTGGCAGCGCAGAGCCTGTGCCTTTAATCACGGCCCGAAGCACGGAGCCGGTCATTCTGCAACCACGTCTTTGTCAGCGATCTGTTTCAGGTCTTGCGCAATCCGCGCCGTAATATCTTCCTCAACCAGCCGCGCGGCGACCTCCACAGCATTGGCCACGCCTTTAACGCTGGCGCTGCCATGGCTTTTAACGATCACGCCGTTCAGGCCCAAGAAAACCGCGCCATTATGGTTGTTGGGATCAAGATGATGTTTCAGCAACTCGGTTGCCGGGCGCGAGACCAAAAAGCCGAATTTCGACCGGATTGAGCTGGTAAAGGCACGCCGCAAAAGGTCGGTCACAAACCGCGCTGCGCCTTCGATGGATTTCAACGCAATGTTGCCGGTAAAGCCGTCGCACACCACAACATCGCATTCGCCGCGGTTGATCTTGTCGGCCTCGATAAAGCCTTGAAAATCCATGTGGAGCGCAGAGTATTCGCGCAGATGTTGCGCGGCAGCACGGACGCTATCGGTGCCCTTCATTTCCTCGGTACCGATGTTCAGCAAACGCACGCGCGGCTTTTCAAAGCCGAAGATGATCCGCGAGTAAGCCGCACCCATGATCGAAAATTGCACCAGATTGCGGGTGTCGCATTCGGTGTTTGCGCCCAGATCAAGGACTACCACATCGGTTTCAATCAACGTCGGCAGCAACGCGGCAAGCGCGGGCCGGTCAATCCCCGGCATTGTGCGCAACGCCAGCTTCGACATCGCCATCAACGCGCCAGTGTTGCCCGCGCTGACCGCAGCGGCGGCCTCACCCGTTTTGACGGCATTGATCGCAAGCCCCATAGAGCTGTTGCGCGATTTGCGGATGGCTTGGCTGGGTTTGTCTTCGCCCGAGACAACTTCGTCGGTGTGGAGAATCTCGGACGCAGCGCGCAGATTGGGGTGATCTTCCAATGCAGCTTTGATCTGCACCTCGTCACCCACCAGCAGGAATTTGAACCGGTCGTGCCGGTGGCGCGCCAAGGCGGCCCCTGCGATCATCACGCGAACACCTTCATCTCCGCCCATCGCATCAATGGCGATACGCGGTGATGTGGTGGTCACGACAATGTCTCCC
>JANOTI010000170.1:0-3635 GCA_031416255.1 Sphingomonadales bacterium
GCGACAATCTGGCTGAACGGGCTAAAGCTCAAATGCATCCGCCCACCATCGGCTTTGGTACGCTTGCCCATCAACGGCGCAGGCGCGGTGCCGTCTTGCGTTTCCGCGGCCCAGCCGTCCTTGTTCATCCGCTGCATCAACAGGCGCAGGTGGCTGCTATCAGGCGCGTCATCGATATTGCCAATGGGGCGACCCAACGCGGCAGCGCTGTCTTCCCATGCTTTGAGCTTGGGCGTGAAGCTGGCGATGGCGTCGGCAGGGCCAGAGCTTGGCCCAGCGCCCACAGCGACAATCGATTCTGACGCATGCATCGAACAGAATTCGGGGTGCGATGGAACGCAGTGGTAGCATTCAAAGAAATTCTCGACGACCAGCTTCCAATTGGCGGTCGTAGGGTAACTTCCGGAATGCGCAATCCGCGCATCGGCAAGCCCGTGATAGTCGAGGATCGGTCCCATATCACCAAAGGTCGCGTCGAAATCGACAGGCTCATCCTCGCTCATATTGATAAAAATCAATCCGTGAAACACGCGGATATGGCACGCGAATAGGCTGTTTTCGGCCTTGTCGAAATCCTCGGGCATCAACCGTGCAGAGATTAAGCGCCCATCGAGGCCAAAGGTCCAAGCGTGATAGGGGCAAACAAGACGCGGTGCGTTGCCGCTTTCGGCTTGGCAGATTGTCGATCCGCGATGGCGGCAGACGTTGAAGAAAGCACGGACGCTATCAGCGTTTTCGCGAATGACGATGATCTGTTCATTGCCAACACGAAATAGGAAATAATCGCCTTTGTTTGGAACGCGCGAGACATGCCCCGCAAGCAGCCATTTCTGGCTGATGATCTGATCGAAATCAGCCTTGAAAACAGCATCGCTGGCGTAAAATTCCTGATCGAAGCTGTACCCAACCCGCGTGTTCGCTGCGAGACGGTGCATCGTTTCGGACTGTATTTCGGTCATTAGATTTTGATCCGGGTGTTTGAGGGGTCGTAAAGCGGTTTGAGCGAAGCGGTGACGGGGTAGCGAACGCCAGCAATTTCTATTTCATAGTCATCGACACCGATGGGTCCGACTACACCGCCATCGGCTGCATCGACATAGCCAAGCGCGCAGGCGCCGCCGAGTGTGTGGGCGTACATGCCCGAACGTATGTACCCTGCAATCCGGTCGCTCTGCCAGATCGGTTCATTGTGATAGAGCATCGGTTCGGGCGTTTTGAGCAGAAACTGGACGAGGCGCTGTTTCAGGCCCGTTGCCTTTTGCGCAACCAATGCCTCTTGCCCGATAAAGCCGCCCGGCTTGTCCATCTTGACGGCAAAGCCAAGGCCAGCCTCCAGCGGCGTATCCTCATCGGTGATGTCATGCCCCCAGTGGCGATAGCCCTTTTCCATGCGCAGCGCGTTAAGCGCATGATAGCCGCAGTGTTTCAGTCCAAATGCTGCGCCAGCCGCGACGATTTCGTCATACACGCCGGTCATGAATTCGGTCGGGATATACAGTTCCCAGCCAAGCTCGCCGACATAGGTGATGCGCGATGCACGGACGATGGCGTAGCCGAGTTCGATCTCTTGCGAAGTGGCGAACGGAAACGCTTCGTGCGACAGATCATTGGGGCAAATCGATTGCAGCAAATCGCGGGCTTTAGGTCCCATTATCGAGATAACACCCATGGCCGATGACACGTTGGTCAGCACCGCATGCGCGTCTGCGGGCGTTTGGCGTTTCAGCCAGTTGAAATCCTTGACCTCAGTCTCGGCGCCGGTGACGATCAGATAGGCAGTTTCGGACAGGCGTGTGACGGTAAGGTCGGCTTCGATGCCGCCTTTGTCATTGAGCCACTGTGTATAGACCAGCTTGCCCGGCGCGACATCGACATCATTGGCGCAGACACGGTTTAGCACCTTGCAAGCATCGCGGCCTTCAAGGCGGAATTTGGCGAAGCTTGATTGATCGAACAGGCCAACCGCCTCGCGCACGGCGTCGCACTCGGCAGCATTGGCCTCGAACCAGTTCTGGCGGCCATAGCTGTATTCATATTTGGGCGTGCTGCCCGCTTCGCCATACCAGTTTGCGCGCTCCCAACCGAACGCTTCGCCAAAGCATGCACCCTGCGCGGCCAGCCGGTCGTGCAAAGCCGATTTGCGGACGCCCCGCGCCGTTTCATATTGCTTAAATGGATAATGCGTCGCGTACAGCAGGCCCAGGCTTTCGGTGACGCGTTCGCGCAGATATTTGCGGTTAATCTGGAACGGCATGTTGCGGCGGATATCGACGGTCCACAGGTCCGCAGGCGGAATGCCATCACGAATCCAGTCGGCCATGACCTTACCAACGCCGCCTGCCGATTGCAGGCCGATGGAGTTGAGGCCGGCGGCGACAAAGCAGCCTTTCAGTTCGGCACTTTCGCCCAGATGGTAACGCACATCGGGCGTAAAACTCTCAGGCCCACAGAAGAATTTCTGGATACCCGCTTTTTCCAGCGCAGGCACGCGGCGCATTGCGTCGATCAACAACGGTTCGAAATGTTCAAAGCTACCGGCAATTTCATCGAAGCAGAAATCCTCGGATATCCCGTCCATCCCCCACGGCCGCGCATTAGGTTCGAACGCCCCAACGAGCAGCTTACCCGCATCATATTTGTAATACCCGCAATAATCATAGTCGCGCAGCACCGGCAGCGTGTTGTCGATGCCTTCAACGCCTTCGAACAGCACATAATAATGCTCGCACGCGTGCAGAGGTGCGGCCACACCTACGCTGGCGGCTAAGTCGCGGGTCCACATGCCGCCACAGATCACGACATAATCGGCATCGATAGAACCGTCAGCGGTATCGACACCTGTCACACGGTCGCCATTATGGCGGATTTTGGTGACTTTGGTGTTTTCAAAGATTTTCGCACCGCCCGTGCGTGCTCCCTTCGCCAGCGCCTGCGTGATATCAACCGCATTGGCATAGCCATCGCTGGGGATATGGATGCCGCCAACGACATCATCGACATTGACGATGTTCGCCAGGGCTTTGATTTCTTCGGGCGTGACGACGTGGACGGGTAAATCGAACACTTTGGCCATCGAGGCGCTGCGTTTTAGTTCCTCGAAACGTTCGGCATTGGTAGCCATCGAGATCGAGCCGCATTGACGGTATCCGGTCGCTTGGCCGGTTTCGGCTTCTAACCCTCGATACAGCTCCCCCGTATATTTCGCGAGCTTGGTCATATTGATCGATGGCCGCAATTGCCCGACGAGCCCCGCCGCATGCCATGTCGTTCCGCTGGTTAGCTGTTTGCGTTCAAGCAAAACAACATCGTCCCAGCCAATTTTGGTCAGATGATAGGCAATCGAACAGCCGATGACGCCGCCACCGATGATGACGACCTTCGCCTTTTTGGGGAGTTCCGCCACCGGATTAAACCTTCATCTTCGCGTTATCAGGATCATAAGCGGGGTGTTCCAGCACTGTGCCAACGCGTCGCTCGCCTTGCAAAAATACATCGAATGCCGATCCCGGCGCAGCATTTTCAATCGGCACACAGGCAAAGAATAGGCTCTTGCCAACGCGGTGGCCGTAACCGCCCGACGTGGTCAAGCCGATGCAGTTATCGCCAACCAAACAAGGCTCCCCGCCGCGCACATC
>JANOTI010000171.1:0-2635 GCA_031416255.1 Sphingomonadales bacterium
CCGGGTGAGGAACCTGCGCCGATCATGGAGCCGACGGTATTGCCATATGATAGCCAGGAATTCCCGCCGATTCCGCGTCAGGATTATGCTAACATTCCGATCCAGCAAAAAGGTGTCCATGCAAAAGGCTTTGATTTCATGCGCTTGTCGAAAGACATTGAAGGTATGATTAGCAATTATAACCGCATCATCGATGGCCATTTAGAAGGCAAACCCGCTGATAAGTTGGCCGCCGCAACGCATAGTTTGGGCGGAAATTTCGATGGCAAAATCTTTGAGTATGACTTTTGACACAAGTTGCGATCATCACCGGCGCGGGCAGCGGCATCGGATTTGAAACAGCACGCATGGTATACGCCCAGGGTATGGCCATAGTCGGCGTCGGGCGTAGTACGGAAAAGCTGAAGGCGTTGGAAGACAGCATTGCCGATCCAGCGCGAATTGCGACGATTTCAGTCGATATTGGCGCCGATGATGCGCCAAAACGGATCGTTCAGCTGGCGCTTAGTCGTTTTGGGCGGATTGATTTCCTGATCAACAATGCAGGGCTTGGCAGTCCAAAGCCGCTGGATGAAACTGACGATGCGATGCTTGACGAATTTTTGGGCGTGATGCTGCGTGCCCCGTTCCGCCTGTGCCGCGAAGCCATTCCGCATATGCAGGCCGGGGCGGGTGTGGTGAATGTGACCTCGACCTATGCGATGATCGGCGGCAAACGCGGCGGCGCATACTCCGCAGCCAAGGGCGGCCTCAAATCGCTGACCGAACATATGGCGTGTGAATATGGCCCACGTGGCATTCGGTCCAATTGCGTTGCGCCAGGTGTGACGATGACCGAAATGGTTCAACACCGTTTTGCCGATGAGACGTTTAAGCGCGTGAATGTGGAAACTACGCCCTATCCGCGGATCAGCGAAGTTGAGGATGTTGCGGGTGTCATCGCGTTTCTGTGCTCACCGGGGGCAGAAATGATCAATGGCCAGACCATTACTGTCGATGGTGGTTGGACGAAGACCAAATACCTTTCGCCGCGCGCGCTGACATCGGTGTGGAGCGACCCAGAGTAGCAGCTACCGCCGCCGCGATAAATCTGTCCGCTGGTTGCTACGCGGCTGTAACCCTGCGAAAAATGCACCAAATTCATACCGGAGACGAGTCATGGCTGAAGCCGACACACAAGACATTGCAGAAAACGCCCGTAAATACTGGTCAGCCGAGGGCTACACCGAAGGCGGCGTGATTCGTGAGGTCGACTATGCGTCGCAATCCGGCGGGCTCGACCCGTCGCTCGAGGGTATCAAGATCGTCGATACCGACACGCATATCACCGAAGCGCCCGACCTGTTCACTAGCCGCGCACCCGCGGCGTATAAGGACAAGGTTCCCTATGTGAAGCTCGACAATGATGGCGTTGAACGCTGGTATGTCGGTGATCGCAATTTCGGTTCGATGGGCGGCAATGTGATCCGCAAGGATAACAATAAGCTGCTTGGTAGGCTGGCCTTCCCAAAGCTGGAACAGGCGCATCCCGGCGGCCACATCATGAAAGAACGGCTAAAGGCGATGGACGATATGGGCGTCTATGCCCAGATCTGCTATCAAAATTCGGGCGTCACACAGGCGGGTTCGTTGATGAGCCTTGGCGATGCCGACCTCGCACTGAACATCATCAAAATCTATAATGACGCCTCGATGGAATATATGGTGGAATCGGGCAACCGGATCTTTAACATGGGGCATCTGCCTTTCTGGGACCAGAAAGCGATGGAAATTGAAGCAAAGCGTTGCATCGATGGCGGCATTCGCGGTTTTGTCCTCCCCGACACGCCAGAACGCGTTGGCGTGCCAAGTTTTAACTACGACCATTGGACGCCATTCCTTGAAATGTGCGACGCGACCGGCACGTCGCTCAACTTTCACCTGAATAGCGGCGTCGATCCCAATACGATCACATGGGAGGGCTTTGGCTTTGAACAGACGCTGGCTGTGGTGGCGACGATGTTCTCCATCGGCAATGCTGCGACATTGGGCAACTGGATGGTTTCGGGACGGCTGGATCGTCACCCTGGTCTGAAAATCGGCCTGATCGAAAGCGGCATGGGATGGTTACCCTTTGCCATCGAAGCGCTGGAGCATCAGTTTGATGAAATGCTCCCGACCAAAAAGGGCGTGCTAAACAAGCGGCCCTGGGATTATTTCCGCGACCATTTCTTTTGCACATTCTGGTTTGAAAAGGTCGGACCAAAATTGCTGTTGGAAACCATTGGCGTCGATAATGTGATGTTCGAAACCGACTTCCCGCATCCGACCTCGCTTTATCCCGGCGTGCAGGCGCATATCGTTGATGTGCTTGGCGGCTATGACTTTGCGACGAAGAAAAAGGTGCTGCAGGATAACGCGTCGCGCGTTTACCGCCTGCCGTTTTAGATAGCGTTGAGCTTTAATCTGCGAGCTAATCGCAATCAATTACTTCGTCATTCCCGCGCTGGCGGGAATCCATTACCGGCACTATAAATTTCATCGGTAGGTGATGGACCCCCGCCTTCGCGAGGGTGACGAAAGTTTTTTCTCAAGGCTCTGGATTGAATGCCATTATCGCCTAAGGTTCGAACTCTGATTAGGTCGTTTAGGCCTG
>JANOTI010000172.1:0-4588 GCA_031416255.1 Sphingomonadales bacterium
GCCCGAGAAGCGCTTCAGCATTTGGCAAGCGAATGCAGTTCGTCTTCGCACGGGCCTTGCCCGATTATTGAAGCCTTTGCCGCTGGACCGATCCCTTAATCAATTACGCGGCCATTGTGGGTGCAGATCATCGATGACGAAAGCGTGCGCTGCGTTTTGTCCGCCTTTATGCTCTTCGCGCATATGCGGATGGTCAGCGGCAAGATCTTTATGATCATGCGGAACACTCTCTGGGTCGGCTCCCGGCCATAGCAGGGCTGCAGCGACGGTCCCTAAGCCTGCTATCATTGCTAGGACGGCAAAGGCAGCTGATTGACTGAGGGTCGCCCCAATCTGGCCAGAGAGTGGATAGCAAAGCAGCCATGCGGCGTGGCTCAGCGCGAACTGGGCAGCGAAAATCGCGGGACGGTCACTGTCTCCGGCGGACCGTTTGAGTAAGCGGCCCGAGGGCGTGACACTCATCGAATAAGCGATGCCAAGGACGACCCATCCTGTGAGCACGACCGGCCATGAGGAAAATCCGCTGGCAAACGCTGCGGCCATTGTGCCCAAGCCGACTGAAAGCACAGCTGCCGCAAAAAGCATGACTTTGCGGTCACTCAAATGGTCGAGCAGGCGCGGCAAGATGAATGCAGCGAGCATCGATCCGCCCCCGTAAGCCGCCAGCGTCAGCGCAACTTCGCGCTGTCCCAGTCCCAAATTCTCGCGGACAATGACCACGGTGTTAACAATGACCATCGAGCTTGCGGCTGCTGCGGCAAAGGTGATGGCAAGCAAGCCTTTTAGTCTCGGCGTTTTCAAATAGGCCCGGATGCCGCGCGTAGTGCGTGCATATACGCTGCCAGTTTGCGGCTTGGCGGGGGACAACGGGAGTACAATAGAGAAGACAAACAAGGCCGATATGACGAAACCTACCGAGGTGCCCGCAAACAGCCAATGAAAGCTGATGACCGTCAGGAGCGCCGCTGCAAGAATAGGGATGAGTATATTTTCGAGATCATAAGCCAATCGCGACAAAGAAAGCGCGCGGGTATATTCGGCTTCATCGGGTAAGACATCGGGAATGGTCGCCTGAAAAGTCGGGGTGAATGCCGCCGATGCCGACTGCAAGGCAAAGATCAAGATATAGACTTGCCACACTTGATCGACGAACGGCAATGCAAGCGCGACGCATGCCCGGATGACATCCATCGCGATCAGGAAGGCACGACGAGGTATCCGGTCGGCATAAGCCCCGACGATTGGAGCGACGCCGATATAGGCAACCATTTTAATCGTGAGCGCCGTTCCCAGAACCAACCCTGCGTTGCCACCTGCTAAGTCATAGGCCAAGCGCCCAAGGGCTACGGTCGCCAATCCTGTCCCGACAAGCGCGATGATTTGCGCAAAAAGTAAATGGCGGTAGGTTCTGTTCGCTAAGATTTTGATCATAGTCTGGTCACCTGAGCGCCAATCGCCACACACACAAGGATTCTATTGTCGGGAGCGGCAACTGCTGATAGCGCAAACGCATGCGTGCAATGCTTGCCACTATGATTCTCATTTTTGCGGTTCTCGCATCGGGCGTCCACGCGTCGCCCGCATCGCACGATTATGAAGCTAAAGCTGTCCATTCGCATGATGTTGCAGACAGCGATCATCATTCAAATGACATCGTTAATGACAGCGACGGTTCTGAACCTAACGATCAAACCGGCGATATGGTCTCTCATTATCATATGTCAGTGGGCCTAGATGCGAGTGTACCCAGCGTGCCAAATGCCATCGGTCCTAATGGACAGGCCAACCTGCATTCGCTGGACAAAGTGCTTGCGTCGCTAAGTTCCAGACCCCCTATTCAACCACCCGCCGCCTGATCTGATCGCCGAAGGCGAGCGCCTGTACGCTTGCCGCCCGTGATTATGGATCAGGAGTCCAACCATGTTGAAATCAACACGCGCTGCGCTTTTTGCAGGAGCGTTATATCTGGTTAGCCAGCCAGCGTTCGCCGAAACCGTTACGATTGAGCAGGCGATTGCAAAGGCCGTTGAGGCCGCACCCTTGCTTAAAGCTGACGATGCAGCTGTCGCTATCGCCCGTGCAGGACGCGCACAGGCGGACGTGCGCCCAAATCCGTTCGTCACCGTCGAAGCCGAAAACTTCATTGGAACCGGCCCGTATAATGTGTTGGGGCAAGCGGAAATTACCGCGAACTACAACCAGCAAATCGAGCGCGGTGGCAAACGCGCAGCGCGTGTCGCATTGGCCGACAAGGATATTGATATTGCGCAAGCTTCTGCAAATGTCACTCGGCTCGACCTTGCGGCATCGGTGCAACGTGCGTTTTTCGATGTGCTGATCGCCAAAGATGTTTTGCAGATTTCACAGTTCCGGCTTTCCACCGAACAGGAATTGCAGACCGAAGCGTTGCGACGAGTGCGCGGCTACAAAGACCCATTATTCGTCGAAACCAGAGCTGCTGCGCGCGTTGCAAGTGCACAGATAGGCGTTGAACAGGCCGAGTTCCGGTTGGAGGCTGCTAGCGATTTGTTGGCTGGGTTTTGGGGCGGAGTTGGCGATGATCTGAACGTCGATGGCGTATTGATGGCCGGTGACAGCGCTCCGCTAACACTGGCACCTTCTGACGAAAAATTGATCGAAGCACGGGTAGCACGTGCTACCGCAGCTGTTGTTGTTGAAGAGACCAAACGCACCCAAGATTATACGGTCAGCGGCGGAACACGGTTTTTGCGGGGCACAAATGATCTGGCGGCAGTGGCGGGCATAACCATTCCGATTGGCCGGTTCGACCGCAACCAAGGCGGCATCGACCGTGCACGGGCCGAAAAAGACCGGCTTTCGTTTGCCGCCGAAGCGGCGCGTCTCGAAAAGTTGCGCCGCCTCGCTTCGCTTCGCTCAAACGCCGAATCCGCACAGGTCCGTGCCGATGCACTCATAGCCGAAGTTTACCCCCGTGCCTTCAAGACGCTGCAACAGGTGCGCGAAGGCTATAATCGCGGCGGTTTCAGCTTCCGCGATATTCAGGATGCTGCCGACGCCATCCTCGATGTGCAGGATCAGTGGATTGAGACCAACACCCAGTATCGCGACCTTCAAACCGAAATCGACCGACTGACCGGACGCTTTGACCCCGCGTCGTCAATGGAGAACCAACCATGAAATCCCGCCAAATTTTGCCTGCGCTTACCGCATTGTTGATGATTATGCCGCTCGCTGCGTGTGGCGGCGGAGCTGAAACGCCGTCTGACGAAGGCGGCAAAGCGGGAGAACCCGAAAAAGGCCCGAACCGTGGCCGGATGCTGCGCGATGGTGCCTTCGCGGTCGAAATGACGATCTTTGAAGACGGCGTTCCGCCAGTATATCGGGTTTATCCCAGCCGTAATGGCAAGCCAGTCGATCCCAAAACGGTAAACCTGTCGGTCACGTTGAAGCGGCTGGACGGAGAGATCAACAGGTTCGCGTTCAAACCCGAGAAAGACTATCTTCAAGGCGATGGTGTGGTGGTCGAGCCGCACAGCTTTGACGTTGAAGTGGTCGCTGTTGAGAACGGCAAGCGCCATGTCTGGAAATTCGCCAACCCTGAAGGCCGCTCCAAAATCTCGGCGGCGGCAGCGAAGGATGGCGGGATCGAAATCGAAACCGTCGGCCCTGCAACGATTAGCGACATGCGTGAAGTCGAGGGCGTAGTGCAGCTTGCAGCATCTGCACGCTCGGAAATCCGCGCGCAATTTCCCGGCAAGGTCATGCTGGTCACAAAAGCGGTCGGTGATTATGTCAAAAAAGGCCAGTTGCTGGCGCGCATCGAATCCAGTGAATCGCTGCAAATCTACCCCGTCTATTCGCCCGTCAGCGGTGTGGTTGCCGAACGCAATGCCAATGTCGGCAATGTCGCTATCGACCAACCGATTTATGTCATCACCGATCCAGGCCAGACGACTGTTGTCTTCAACATCTTCCCGCGCGATCTCGGCACCATCAGGCCGGGACAGAAAATAGACATCGAAACGCTGGACGGTCAGCCCGTCGCCACCAGCGTGCTTGGTGGCTATCTGCCCGAAGGCAATGCCGCTGCAGGAACGGCACTAGTTCGAGCCAGCCTGCCCAATCGCGATGGTCGCTGGCGTCCCGGTATGGCGTTGCATGGACGTGTGACGGTGAGCGCCGTTACGGTGCCGCTGGCTGTGCGTACCGAAGCCTTGCAGCGGCTCCGCGATTTCACCGTCGTTTTCGCTAACTTCGGCGAGGATTATGAAGTGAGGATGCTCGAGCTGGGCCGCAAGACGCCTGAATGGACCGAAGTGCTGTCGGGCATCAAACCCGGCACACGCTACGCCGCCAAGGGCGCGTTTCTGATCCGCGCGGACATCGAAAAGTCCGGCGCAAGCCACGACCATTGATCGGAAACCTGACTATGCTTGCGAACATAATCGGAATTTCGATCCGGCAACGGTGGCTGGTGCTGATCGTTGTGACTCTGCTCACCGCACTCGGAATTTGGAGTGCCACGACCCTGCCGATCGACGCGGTGCCTGACATTACCAATGTTCAGGTACAGATAAATACAGAAGCGGAGGGCTTTTCGCCGCTG
>JANOTI010000173.1:0-1899 GCA_031416255.1 Sphingomonadales bacterium
GACACCGGTGTCAAGCACCGATGAACGTCAAAGGGGAGTAATTATGTCCACATCGCAACCACGCCAGTTCGGCCTTCACATCGCAAAGCTGATGTCAGCCGTCTCCGTCGCTGTATTGGCGGTTAGCGCAGCGCACGCTCAAGAAGCTGCGGCTGAGGAAGAAGTCGCTGCCACCGAAGAAGGCGAAGCGATTGTCGTCACCGGTTTCCGCGCTTCATTGCAAGCTGCGCTTAACCTCAAGCGCGAAAATGTCGGCGCTGTCGATGCGATTGTCGCGGAGGATATTGCCAAATTCCCCGATCAAAACCTGGCTGAATCGTTGCAGCGTATTCCCGGTATTTCGATCTCGCGCGATGGCGGTGAGGGCCGGTCGATCACCGTTCGCGGGTTGTCGTCGCAATTTACCCGCGTGCGCGTCAACGGCATGGAAACGATCGCAACGTCGACCGATGGTGCATCCGCGAACCGTGACCGTGCGTTTGATTTTAACGTGTTCGCCTCGGAGCTGTTCAGCAGCCTTGTCGTCAACAAAACCGCTGCAGCGTCTTTGGATGAAGGCTCGCTTGGCGCTGTCGTTGATCTCAACACAGGCAATCCACTGGGTGGAAAAGCCGGTTTTAAGGCCGCGCTTTCGGTGATCGGTTCGTACAATGATCTGTCGAAGGATCTGGGGCCGCGTGTTGCCGGCTTGCTAAGCTGGCGCAACGATGCGGGTACGTTTGGCGCGTCGGTGTCGGCGGCCTATTCAAAGACCAACACGTTGGAACTCGGCAACAACACGGTGCGATGGGCGCAGGCGCGGTTTGATAACGTCAATGGCACCAACTGCTTTACCACATCCAACAGCGGCGGTGCTTATGTGCCAAGCGCCGGCTGCGATCAGGCGGCATTGGCCTTTCACCCCCGTATTCCCCGTTATGGCGAAGTTGCGCACAGCCGGGAACGTTTGGGCTTAACCGGTTCGGTTCAATTTTCGCCGACCGACGCGACAAAAATATCCATCGATACGCTGTTTTCAAAATTTGATGCCAGCCGTGAAGAGCAATGGGGTGAAGTGTTGCTGCGCTCCAACGAACGGTCTATCAATGTTGTGAACCCGGTTTACGATGCCAACAACAATATGATTTCGGCAACGCTGAATGATGCATGGGTACGCACAGAACATTATCTGCGGAAAAGCTCGACCAAATTCTACCAAGTCGGTGGAACATGGGATCAGGATCTAACGGATAATTTCCGTTTCACTATGCTGGGCGGGGTTTCGGAATCAACCGCTGATATTCCGGTTGAAACAACTATCGTTTTTGATGATCGCGATGCGCAAGGCTATAGCTTTGACTATACCGATATGAGCAGTCCGCGACTGACATTCGGAACCAGCGTCACCGATCCTGCGAATTTCCAACTTGCCGAAATCCGGGACCGTCCTTCAAATGTCGTCAATCGGTTCAAAACGGCGCAGTTGCGTACCGAATGGGATGTGACTGAAGGTTTCACGATCAGAGCGGGAGCAGTCTGGCGCCGGTTTAATTTTGATGCTGAGGCATTTACCCGCGATACGGCCGTTTGCGGTAATGGCGGCACAAGCCTGGTCACCAGCACATCGGGTACTATCGCCTGTTCCCCATCCAGCCTTTTTGGCCCGACAGCCGTTTATGGCTTCCCGGTAACAGCGGCGCTTTCGCAAGTGTTTACTTTGGGCAAAGCAGGGCAGCCTACAGGCAACACGAACAGCTGGCTTGTTCCCAATCTGGATGCGGCAGCAGCCTTTACCAATCTTTATTCGCGTCCTTTGGCAAATGACTCCGGTAATATTCGCGGTGTTCAGGAAACGACCAAAGGCGGCTATTTGCAGTTTGATGCAAAGGGTGAATTGCTTGGGCTGGACTATGCGCTGAA
>JANOTI010000174.1:0-3657 GCA_031416255.1 Sphingomonadales bacterium
GTAACGCGCCAACACCCCACAACCATTTCCGCATCTTCACGCCTCCCTGCGCACCAGAGTCACAAAATCAAACGCAGGCGTGTTGCCCTCTGCGGGGTTTTTCACGCGCGAAGTTTCTTTCCAGATTTTGGCGTCAAACGCCTCAAGCATCGTATCGCCATCGGGTGAGGCCGCAACTTCGGTCAGTTCGATTCGGTCGGCGCGGGGCAGAAACAGGCGGTAAATCTCTGCGCCGCCGATGATGCACGCGTGTGGGCCATTGGCCATTTTCAGTGCGGCCTCGGAAGTGTGCGCAATCTCTGCGCCTTCCTCGGCCCAATTGGGATCGCGGGTCAGCACAATATGCCGCCGCCCCTCCAGCAGCCCCGGCGGGCTATCAAAGGTCTTTCGTCCCATAATCATCGGCCGGTCTTTAGTCACCTGTTTGAAATGGCGCAGATCAGCGGGGATGCGCCAAGGCAGCCTGCCATCTATACCGATGACGCCGTTGCTGGCGCGGGCAAGTACGAGAATTATTTCAGGATGATTCATTGTCTTTGTCGTTGCCCTATCGCGCCAGTCGTTACAAGCCAACGATAGCCGTCAGCGATAGAGCCGGGTGACATGCCCCATTTTGCGTCCGGGCATCGGTTCGCCTTTGCCGTAGAGATGGACGTTCGCATCATCATCGCCAAACAATTCTTGCCAGCGCGCGACATCATCACCAATCAGATTTATCATTTCCACACGGTCACACACCGTTTTTGTGTCGCCCAGCGGCACTTCGCAAATCGCCCGAATGTGGTTTTCAAACTGGCTGGTCGCGGCGCCCTCAATTGTCCAATGGCCGCTGTTGTGCACCCGCGGGGCCATCTCGTTAAAGATTGGGCCGTCTGGGGTCGCAAAAAATTCGCAAGTCAGCACGCCGACAAATTCGAGCTTTTCGGCAATCGCTGTCGCCAATTCGCGCGCGGTTCCGCGCTGGCTTTCGATCAACGGACCCGCAGGCAGGCTGCACCGCGCCAAGATGCCACTTTCATGACGGTTGCGCGAACACTCCCAATAGCGGACGTCACCTTTTGTATTGCGGACAAGGATGACCGAAAACTCCGCATCGAACACGATCATCTTTTCGGCAATCGCAGGCTGGCGACCCATGTCGTGCCATGCTTGAGACAGATCCCCCGGCTTGTTGATCCGCGCCTGTCCTTTGCCGTCATAGCCCATACGGATGGTTTTCAGAATTGCGGGATAGCCGACTTTGTCGAGCGCAGAGGCGGCCTCTTGCCGTTCGCCAGCAATCTCAAACGGGGCGGTGACACCGCCCAATCGTGTCGCGAACAGTTTTTCCTCAACGCGGTCCTGCGCGATTTCCAGCGCGTTGATGCCGGGGCGGATAGGGACAATATCGACGATAGTGCGCAACGGCGCGACCGGTACATTTTCAAACTCATAGGTCACAACGTCGCACTTTTCCGCAAAGGCACGCAATGCGTTGGTATCGAAATAGGGTTTGCAGGTGAATTCCGCCGCAACCTCGGCAGCCACCGAATCCTCCTCGGGCGCATAAATGTGGCAGCGATAGCCAAGCTGTGCCGCCGCAATCGCCATCATCCGGCCCAATTGGCCGCCGCCTAATATGCCTATGGTGGAGCCCGGGGGAAGCGGCTTCATTCGGGTGTCTCGCTTACGCTATCGGTTTGTTTTGCGCGCCATGTGTCCAGCCTTTCGGCCAGCGCAGAGTCATTATTCGCGAGCATCGCCGCGGCCAGCAAAGCGGCGTTTGCAGCCCCTGCTTTGCCGATAGCCAGCGTGCCAACGGGGATGCCCGCAGGCATCTGCACAATCGACAGCAGGCTGTCCATACCGTCCAGTGCTTTAGATTGCACCGGCACGCCCAGTACGGGTAGCCGCGTCATCGCCGCGACCATGCCGGGCAAATGCGCCGCCCCGCCTGCGCCTGCGATAATGCAGTACAGGCCCCGATCTACCGCCGATTTTGCATAGTCATACAGCCGATCCGGTGTGCGGTGCGCCGACACCACTTTGCATTCATGCGGTACGCCCAATGCGGCCAATATGGCGGATGCTTCACGCATGGTTTCCCAGTCTGAACGGCTGCCCATGATGATTCCCACAATGGGTGTTGCTTCGTTCAACTTCCTGGCCCCCAACCTGACGGAAACATTATTGGTCTCTAGCGAGGCCATCCGCGCCGTGCAATCGCCGATCTTGCATTATAATTTGCGTGTAAACAGTTGCAAATCCGGCAAAAATCGGATTGAAGGCTTTCAATAACAAGGCAACCGGGTCGCAAAACTTAAAAACCGGAGCCGTTATGTCGCAAATCTCAGCCAGAAGACCATCAGCAGTGGGCGTTGGTCCAACATCCTTGCTGGAACATGAGAATGCGCAATTGCGTATGCGCGTTACAGAGCTTGAACGGCTCGTTGCAACCGACTCTCTGACACCCTTGTTTAACCGGCGACACTTTATCGAAGAGTTAGACCGTTGGTGCTGGCGCGCGCACCGTTATGGCGGCACTTATGGTTTGGTATTTTGCGACGTTGACCAGCTGAAATCGGTTAACGACATTCAGGGGCACAGTATTGGTGACGATGCACTGCGCGGAGTTGCCAAAGCGATTTTGGGCGCGGTTCGAAAATCCGACATAGTGTCGCGGATTGGTGGCGATGAATTCACGGTATTACTCGACAGCATTTCGGCCGAAAAGATTGCTGAAAAAACCGCGTCTTTGCGAACATTGCTATCGGCAATGCCCATCAAAACATCGGGCCCCATTTTGCATCTCAGCGTATCTGTCGGCAGTGTGTTGATCGAAAGCGGATCAAAAGCCGGTGAGGTTTTGGACGCGGCGGATAAAGCGATGTACGCGCACAAACGGTCTAAATATCCAGCTTAGCACGGGGGTCGATTCTAGGCTCCGTAGCTTCGCGCTCTCCATAACCACCACCCACTCCGTCGCCCCGTGCTTGACACGGGGCCCCGCTACTTTGCGAATACGCGGGCGGATAAAAGCCTAACCCCGTGTCAAGCACGGGGCGACGGGGAGGGTTGAACGAAGTTTAATTCGAACCGCTTATCGCTCAGACAAATAATAACGATCGGTCGCATTCAGCGCATCGTCCAGTTCATAGACAATCGGCTGGCCGGTGGGGATTTCAAGACTGGCGATGTCTGCGTCCGAAATGCCTGACAGATGCTTTACCAAAGCGCGCAGACTGTTGCCGTGCGCTGAAATAATCACCGATTTGCCAGCCCGCAACTCCGGCGCAATTGTGTTTTCAAAATAGGGCAATACGCGGACGATGGTGTCTTTCAGGCTTTCGGCGCTGGGGATCGCAATGCCCGCATAACGCGGATCGCCCGACAGATCGAACGGCGAATCGGCATCTAATGGCGGTGGCGGAATGTCAAAGCTGCGGCGCCAGATATGGACCTGTTCTTCGCCGTGTTTGGCCGCTGTTTCTGCCTTATCAAGGCCGGTTAGCCCACCATAATGCCGCTCGTTCAGTCGCCAGTCTTTGGTCACCGGCAGCCACAACCGACCCATCGCCTCTAGTGCCAGATTAAGCGTCTTGATGGCGCGGGTCTGCACACTGGTAAAGGCAACATCGGGGGCGATGCCCTTGTCGCGCATCAACTCACCCGCTGCCC
>JANOTI010000175.1:0-2121 GCA_031416255.1 Sphingomonadales bacterium
GCTTGGCCGATTGAGGCGGTGTCGATTATGGACAGGATCGCACAGCAGGTCGAAAACGATCCCGATTTTTACAAACGCATCCATTTTACCGAGACGCCAGCCGATGCGACGACCGCCGATGCTTTTGCCGAGGCCAGCGGGCGGATTGCCGATACCGTGGAGACCAGCGCGATTGTGTGTTTCACATCGTCAGGTTCCACCGCGCGGCGGATTTCGCGTGAACGGCCCTCGGCGCCTTTGCTGGTACTGACAGCGTCGAAAGATACCGCGCGGCGGCTTGGGCTATTATGGGGCGCGTTTGCGGTGACGACTAAAGACATTGGCAGCTTTGAGGAAATGGTCGCTAAAGGCAAACGCATGGCTTTGCGCTACTCGCTCGGCACGGCTGGTGCACGGCTAATTATGATGGCGGGCGTACCGTTTGGCACGCCGGGTTCGACCAATGTGCTGCACGTCGTGCGGCTGACGGGGGATGAGTTGAAGGATCATTGATCCTGAAAAAACCGTTCGCCCTGAGTAGGTGCTGACCCTGAGCTTGTCGAAGGGGAAGTGCCGTATCGAAGGGCTTGGGTTACGCAACAGGTATTCGATACGCTACTTCGGACTTCGTCCTTAGCAGCTACTCAGCACAAACGATGAAGGGACACAGCAAGCAGTCCTAGGCTCCTAAGTCGCAACCCCGGTCGAAGCCAACACCGCCAGCGCCACAATATCCGACGCACTCGACGACATCGTTGCGATTTGTACCGGTTTTTCCATGCCAACCAGCATCGGCCCAATCACCTGATCCCCGCCGAGTTCCCGCAGCAATTTTGCAGACAAGTTTGCCGATTGTAGCCCCGGCATAATCAGGACGTTGGCTGGCCCTGTTAAACGGCAGAACGGATATTTCGCCATCAGTGCTGGATTCAGTGCCACGTCAGGGGCCATTTCGCCCTCATATTCAAACGCCACTTTGCGCTGATCCAGTATGGCAACCGCCTCGCGAATATTGCCCAGCCAATTGCCCGCCGGATTGCCAAAGGTTGAGTAGGACAAGAACGCAACACGCGGGGTATGCCCCATGCGCCGGGCAACTTGGGCGGTTTGTTCCGCGATATAGGCAAGTTCCGCCGAACTTGGCCGTTCGTTCACAGTGGTATCCGCCATGAAAACCGTGTGCGTTTTGCCGACCAACACATGCACGCCAAAGGGGATTTCACCCTTTTTGGAATCGAGCACACGGCGCAGTTCGATCATTGTTTGCGCAAAAGTACGGGTTATACCCGTGATCATCGCGTCACCCTGATCCATCGCCAGCATCAACGCGCCAAAGATGTTGCGGTCGCGGTTGACCATACGCTGCACATCGCGGCGTAGATATCCGCGCCGTTGCAGGCGTAGGTATAATCGGTCCACCATTGCAGGAACCAACGGGCTGGAAACACTGTTGTGTATTTCATAGCTTTCAGGATTGGCAACGCCCATCGCGTGTAGCTTTTCCAGCACCGCCGCATCGCGCCCGACTAGCACTGGCGTGCCGTAACCATCCTGGCGGAATTGCACCGCGGCGCGCAGAACAACGTCCTCTTCGCCCTCGGCAAAAATTACGCGCTTCGGCTTTGCGCGAGCCGCTTCATACACCTGCGCCATGACAGAGGTCGTCGGATTTTGGCGTGCGCGCAGCGAGGCGCGATAAGCGTCCATGTCAGCAATCGGTTTTTGCGCAACGCCGCTATCCATTGCCGCCTTGGCAACCGCTGACGACACAACCTCGATCAGGCGCGGGTCAAACGGTGCAGGGATAATATAATCCCGGCCAAAACTTTGCGTATTCCCGCCATAGGCCGCTGCGACATCTTCATGCACTGTCTCGCGCGCCAGTTCGGCGATTGCGTTGGCCGCCGCAATCTTCATTTCCTCGTTGATCGTTGTTGCCCGCACATCGAGCGCACCGCGGAAAATGAACGGGAAGCCCAAAACATTATTGACCTGATTGGGATAATCCGAACGCCCTGTTGCGACAATCGCATCGGGCCGCGCCTCCATCGCATCGGGCGGGGTGATTTCGGGATCGGGATTCGCCATCGCAAAAATAATCGGCTGCGGCGCCATTGAACGGACCATATCCTTGGTCATCAT
>JANOTI010000176.1:0-3126 GCA_031416255.1 Sphingomonadales bacterium
CGCTGTCCGACATGCTCAAGGGCAAGCAGGGCCGTTTCCGGCAGAACCTTCTCGGTAAGCGCGTCGATTATTCCGGCCGTTCGGTCATCGTTACCGGTCCGGAACTGAAGCTTCACCAGTGCGGCCTGCCAAAGAAGATGGCGCTCGAGCTGTTCAAGCCATTCATCTATTCGCGTCTCGATGCCAAGGGTCTTTCGATGACCTTGAAGCAGGCGAAAAAGTGGGTCGAAAAAGAGCGTAAGGAAGTTTGGGATATCCTCGATGAGGTGATCCGCGAGCATCCCGTGATGCTTAACCGCGCACCGACGCTTCACCGTCTGGGCATTCAGGCGTTTGAACCTGTCCTGATCGAAGGCAAAGCTATTCAGCTTCACCCATTGGTCTGCGCCGCGTTTAACGCCGACTTCGATGGTGACCAAATGGCCGTCCACGTTCCGCTGAGCCTTGAGGCACAGCTGGAAGCACGCGTACTTATGATGTCGACCAACAACATTTTGTCGCCAGCCAATGGTAAGCCGATCATCGTTCCTTCGCAGGATATGGTCCTTGGCCTGTATTACCTGTCGATGGACCGTGAAGGCGAGCCCGGCGAAGGCATGTTGCTGTCGGATATGGCCGAAGTCCATCAGGCGATTGAAGTTGGTGCGGTAACTATGCACTCGAAAATCACCAGCCGCGTACCGCAAACCGGCGAAGATGGTGTTGAACGCATGGTGCGTTACGATACCACGCCGGGTCGTATGTTGCTGGGCGAATGCCTTCCAAAATCGCACAAGGTGCCGTTCGAAACCGTCAACCGCCTCCTCACGAAAAAGGAAGTCGGCGACGTTATCGATCAGGTTTATCGTCACACTGGCCAGAAAGACACAGTGCTGTTTGCCGATGCGATCATGTCGCTGGGCTTTAAGCACGCGTTCAAGGCTGGTATCTCGTTCGGTAAGGACGACATGATTATCCCTGAAGAAAAGGATGGTCTGGTCGCCGAAACCAAAGCGGTTGTTGCCGATTTTGAGCAGCAATATCAGGACGGTCTGATCACGCAGCAGGAAAAATACAACAAAGTCATCGACGCCTGGTCCGGCTGTGGCGACCGCGTTGCCAATGCGATGATGGAGAAACTGAAAGCCACGCCAAAGGACGAGAATGGGCGTGAAGCTCAGATCAACTCGATCTACATGATGGCACACTCCGGCGCGCGTGGTTCGCCAGCGCAGATGAAACAGCTTGGCGGGATGCGCGGTCTGATGGCTAAGCCGTCGGGCGAGATCATCGAAACGCCGATCATATCGAACTTTAAAGAAGGCCTGACCGTTCTAGAGTATTTCAACTCGACCCACGGTGCGCGTAAAGGCCTTGCCGATACCGCGTTGAAGACTGCGAACTCGGGTTATCTGACGCGTCGTCTTGTTGACGTATCGCAGGATTGCACCATCGTTGAAATCGACTGCGGTACCGAACGCGCGCTGGAAATGCGTTCGATCGTGCAGGGTGGTTCCACCATCGCGTCGCTCGGTGAGCGCGTGCTGGGCCGGACCACGGCTGAAGACATCATGGGTGCAGATGGCAAAGTCTTGTTCGCAACAGGCACATTGCTTGACGAGCCGATGATTACCGCGATTGAGGAAATCGGCCTGCAGGCGCTGAAGATCCGCAGCCCGCTGGTTTGCGAATCCAAGGTTGGCGTTTGCGCTACGTGCTATGGTCGTGACCTTGCACGCGGCACGCCTGTCAACATCGGTGAAGCGGTCGGCGTTATCGCTGCACAATCCATCGGTGAGCCGGGAACCCAGCTGACAATGCGTACGTTCCACATTGGTGGTGCGGCACAGCTAAACGAAACATCAAACCTTGATGCCTCGGCGGATGGTATTGTGAACTACCGTGATCTGCCGTCGATTGTTGATAAAAAAGGCCGCCGTGTCGCGATGGCACGCAGCGGTGATCTCGTCATCATCGGTCATGAAGGCCGCGAGATGGAAGTTCACCGTTTGCCATTCGGCGCGACTCTGCTCCGTGCAGAAGGCGACAAGGTCAAGATCGGTGAGCGGCTGGCAGAATGGGATCCGTTCACTATGCCGGTTATCACTGAAAAGGGCGGTATCGTTAAGTATCAGGACTTGATCGAAGGCCAGACGCTGATCGAACAGACCGACGAAGCAACGGGCATTTCCCAGCGCGTCGTCACCGAATTCCGCGGCATTGCCCGTGCGAAAAAGGAAGATCTGCGTCCACGCCTGACTTTGCTCGATGATGATAGCGGCGAAACCGCGCGCTACTTGTTGGCTGTTGGCACAATGCTGTCGGTTGAGGATGGTGCACGGGTTGAAGCAGGCGATGTTCTTGCCCGTGGAACGCGTGAATCGGCAAAGACCCGCGATATTACCGGCGGTCTGCCGCGCGTTGCCGAATTGTTCGAAGCGCGTAAGCCAAAGGATTGTGCAGTCATTGCCAAGATTTCGGGACGTATCGAATTCGTTCGTGATTATAAAGCCAAACGCAAAATTGCGATTGTGCCAGAGGAAGGCGATCGGATTGAATACCTCATTCCGAAATCCAAGGTGCTTGACGTTCAGGAAGGCGATTTCGTCCGTAAGGGTGACAATCTGATTTCCGGTTCGCCTGATCTGCATGACATTCTTGAAGTCATGGGCGTCGAAGCGCTGGCTGAATATCTGGTTGCGGAAATTCAGGAAGTTTACCGTCTGCAGGGCGTGAAGATCAACGACAAGCACATTGAAACGATTGTTCGCCAGATGTTGCAGAAAGTTGAAATCACCGATGGCGGCGATACGACTTTGCTGGCCGCCGAACAGGTTGACCGCGAAGAAATGGATGCGATTAACGCAAAGCTTGCGCCAAATCAGCAGCCTGCGGTTGGTAAGCCCGTCTTGTTGGGCATCACCAAAGCATCGCTGCAAACGCGTAGCTTCATCTCGGCGGCGTCTTTCCAGGAAACCACTCGCGTGCTGACGCAGGCTGCGGTTGAGGGCAAGAAGGACATTCTGACCGGCCTGAAGGAAAACGTGATCGTTGGTCGCTTGATCCCTGCGGGGACTGGTTCAGCAATGAACCGTCTGCGCGTTGCCGCCAACAGCCGTGATGCAGCGCTTCGTGCCAGCATGAAAA
>JANOTI010000177.1:0-2318 GCA_031416255.1 Sphingomonadales bacterium
TTGGTCTCGGTCCGCGTGCCAAGCTCGCCACCAGGTTTGCGCACACTGACATTCACGTCGGCGCGCATCGAACCTTCCTCCATATTGCCGTCGCAACTGCCGACATAGCGCAGAATCGAACGCAGCTTTTTGACATAAGCCCCTGCTTCGGCAGGAGAGTTCATATCGGGCTTCGACACGATTTCCATCAAGGCAACGCCGCAGCGATTCAGGTCAACATAAGACATCGTCGGATGCTGATCGTGCATCAGCTTGCCCGCATCTTGCTCCACATGGATGCGCTCAATACCGATGGTTTTGCGCGGGGAACCGGCGTCTTTTTCGTCGAGAATAACCTCAATCTCGCCCTCCCCCACTATCGGGTGATACAACTGCGAAATCTGGTAGCCCTGCGGCAGATCGGCGTAGAAATAATTTTTCCGGTCAAAGCGCGAGTAACGATTGATCTGCGCATTGATCGCCATTCCGGTGCGGACAGCCTGCCGAATGCACTCGCGGTTCACGACGGGCAGCATGCCAGGCATCGCGGCATCGACCAGCGAAACATGGCTGTTTGGTTCGCCACCGAAAGCCGCAGAAGCGCCCGAAAACAGCTTAGCGTTCGACGTAACCTGCGCATGAACCTCAAGGCCAATCACGACCTCCCACTCACCAGATTCGCCTTGGATGCGGTATTCGCTCATATTACCACCACTTCGCCGCTTCAGCCGTAAATTCGGCGCGTTCTTCGATTGCGAGGCCCGCGTTCAGTACGCTTTGCTCATCCAGCGCCTTGCCGATGATCTGCAAACCCAGCGGCAGGCCTTGTTTGTCGATGCCACCCGGAACCGACATCGCGGGCAATCCCGCCAAAGACGCAGGCACGGCGAATACATCGTTCAAATACATCGACAGAGGATCGCTGCTTTTCTCGCCTAAGCCAAACGCTGCGCTTGGTGCGGTTGGCGCAAGGATCAGGTCGCAGGCTTCCCAAGCGTTCTCAAAATCGCGTGCGATCAAGGTCCGCACCTTTTGCGCTTGCGTGTAATAGGCGTCGTAGAAACCGGCGCTCAGCACATAGGTCCCGATCATGATGCGGCGGCGGACTTCTTCGCCGAAACCTGCGGCGCGGGTGGCGGCGTACATGTCTTGCAGGCCTGCGCCATCTGGCAAATCGCGCAAACCATAGCGCACGCCGTCATAGCGCGCGAGGTTTGACGATGCCTCGGCAGGGGCGATGATGTAATAGGCCGGCAGCGCATATTTGGTGTGCGGCAGGCTGATCTCGACGATCTCTGCGCCAGCGTCGCGCAGCCACGCAATGCCATTGTCCCACATTGCGGCAATGTCATCGTCGATGCCGTCTAGGCGGTATTCGCGCGGAATACCGATGCGTTTGCCGCGCAGGTCGCCGGACAGGCCAGCCTCCCATTCAGGTACGGGCAGGTCGAGCGAGGTTGAATCCTTGGCATCAAAACCCGCCATCGCCTCTAGCATGATTGCGCAATCGCGCACGTCGCGCGCCATGGGGCCTGCTTGGTCGAGCGAGCTTGCAAATGCGACAATGCCCCAGCGTGAGCAGCGGCCATAAGTTGGCTTAATACCGCTGATGCCGACGAATGCCGCAGGTTGGCGGATCGAGCCGCCAGTGTCGGTGCCGGTTGCCGCTGGACAGAGACGCGCAGCAATCGCCGAGGCTGAACCGCCCGATGACCCGCCGGGTGCGAGCGCGGCGTTGCTGCCATCATTACGCCGCCAAGGCGAAATCACATTGCCAAAATAGCTGGTTTCGTTCGATGAACCCATGGCGAACTGGTCCATGTTCAGCTAGCCGAGCATTACTGACCCTGCGCGCCACAAATTGGCGGACACGGTCGATTCATATTGCGGGATGAAGCCTTCAAGGATGAGGCTGGCGGCGGTGGTCTGCACGCCTTCGGTGCAGAACAGGTCCTTCATACCGATGGGAACGCCCGCCATTTTGCCGAGCGGCTTGCCAGCAGCGCGGTCGGCATCGACGGCTTTGGCAGCCTCAATGGCCTTTTCGGGCGTTTCTACGATGAACGCGTTCAGCACTTTGGCAGCGGAGACATTGGCGTTGAACGCTTCGGCGGCTTCGACGGCGGTGAATGCACCGGAGGCGACGCCAGAGCGGATGGCGGCAACGCCGAGTTTGGTCAGGTCAGTCATATTACAAGCACCGCAGGGCTGAGCCTGTCGAAGCCCGCCTCCCAGAGTAGAGCTGACCTTTGAAGCGCCCTTCGACAGGCTCAGGGCTACGGTTTATTTTCAAGAAAAGCATGACCATCACTCAATCACCTTTGGCACACCAAAAAATA
>JANOTI010000178.1:0-5376 GCA_031416255.1 Sphingomonadales bacterium
GGGACTGTCCCAAGCGTAGCGCCGTGGACTGTCCAGGCAGGCCGCGCACTAGCATTTATGGGCTTGCTACGCTGCGCTCCACGGAGCGCTTTGCGCTTGGGACAGTCCTCAGCTCACCGCACAAAAAAAACCGCCCTTGCATTGCTGCAAGGACGGCTCTTTGTGCTTCGGTACGTCTTGGCCTTCCTGCCTCCGAGGAGGAGAGGAGGCAGGCGCGCACTGACGTGCCCGGAGCAATATCAGGAAAACTTATGCAGCTTTCTTGAACAGATCAGCCGCAACCGCGAAACGGTTGGAGATTGGCTGGAACATGTCATTAGCAAGCTTTACCAGTGCTTCGGTGTTCTTCGAACCCTGAGCGATGGCAGTGTCAAAGCTCTTGCGAGCCAGTTCACCCTGAAGCTTAACGAAATCGGTAGGCGATTTCACGGCAGTCACTTCTTTGACGGCAGCTTGCAGCTCTTCAAAATTCTTTTTGGCGTATTCGATGTTGGTCTTACCCAGTTCTTGTGCGCCAGTGGCGACGATCTTACCGGCTGCAACCATAGCTTCGATGTTCGCTTTGTTAAATTCGTTCGCATTTGCAGCAATCACTTTGCCTTTTTCGGCAGCGACGGTTGCTTTTTCGCGGATGTCAGCAAAGAAATCAGCAGCTTTTGCTTGAGCTTCGTTTGCGGTGTTTTTTACGGTTTCGGTCATTTTAGATACTCCATCAGTAAGTGGTGTTTCGTTGACAGAAACGATGCGGGAAACCAGCTTTTCCGCTTTTTCAGCGACTGCTTCGACCCGTTCAACAACAGCAATTACAGGTGTTGCGGGTGCAACCTTAGGAACCGCTGTTTTGCGGGCTTTGGTTACAGTTGCGTCACTTTTGCTTGCCATAGTTTTGCACCATTTCTTTCTTTGTTGCACTGCACAATATAGAGAGTGGCGAGTCGCGTCAACAAAAAATGGTGCAGTGCACAAAAAATAAAATAACGGTATTTCAGATGACTAGATAAATTCCGTTTAGCAGTGCCGTCTAACCCGTTTGCCCTGAGTAGGTGCTGAGCGGAGCGAAGTGCCGTATCGAAGGGTTTGCGCGACAACTCGGTACTTCGATACGCTACTTCGGCCTGCGGCCTCTGCAGCTACTCAGCACAAACGGATTTGGTGGTCAGCCACGTGTAGCAGAGAAGCACCAAACGAAAACGGCCCCCGGTATTTCACCGAGGGCCGTTGTGTTATTATGAATTTGGAGTTCAAGCTGCTTCGTCGATCACGATCCGCTCAAAACGCTCATAATGATAATCGGATGAGCCAAACTGGCTTTCGATCATAGTGGCGCGTTTGAAGTAATGGCCGATGGCGAGTTCCTGCGTGATGCCGATACCGCCATGCGTCTGGATCGCGTTTTGCCCTACGAATTGCGCGCCGCGTGAAACCTTCGCCTTGGCTTGGCTGACTGCCGCCATACGTTCGTTGGCGGGTTTGTCGAGGTGGAGTGTGGCGTACAAAGTCATCGACTTCGCTTGTTCCACTTCCATGAACATGTCGACCATACGGTGCTGCAGCACTTGGAAGCGCGCGATGGGTTGGCCAAATTGCTGACGCTGTTTGGCATAATCCAGAGTGCCTTCGTGCAGCTTTGCCATAACGCCTGTCGCCTCGGCGCAGACGGCAACGGTGGCTTGATCGACGATCTGTTCGATCAGGTCGATACCGCCCGCAAGCAATGCGTCGCCGGGTATGGCAACGTTTTCAAAGTAGATTTCGGATGCGCGGTTGCCATCGACGGTTGGATAATCGCGGCGGACGATGCCGGGCAAGTTCGCATCGATCAGGAACAGCTCAACTCCATTGCGTTCACGGTGACTGCCGCCGGTGCGCGCGGTCACCAGCAGATGCGTTGCCCATGGCGCGCAATAAACGACGCCTTTATGGCCGTTCAAGACATAGCCCGCTCCGTCAGCCTTGGCTGTGGTACGCAAATTGGTCAGGTCATAACGGCCTTGTGGTTCAGCATAGGCAAAGGCAATGGTCGTTTCGCCGCTGATGATGCTAGGGATAATCGCATCGGCCTGCGCGCCGCCAACGGCTTTTAAGGCTCCGCCACCGATAACGACAGTCTGGAGGTAAGGCTCAATCGCCATAACCTTGCCCATTTCTTCCATGATCAGCGCGTTTTCCAGATGACCACCACCAAGGCCGCCATGATCCTCTGAAAACGGCGCGCTCAACATGCCGAGTTCAGTAGCAAGCGCGGACCAAATGCCGGGATCGCGGCCGGTATCGCTGTTGATCATTTTCTGGCGCGCATCAAAGCTATAGCTATCGGCCAAAAAGCGCGACAGCGTGTCGCGGATCATGCCCTGCGTTTCGGTGTAGGTGAAATCCATTATTCTTGTCCCTCTCTCGTCGTCCCCGTTAAGGCGGAGACCGCAGCAGTCTTACCCGAACGCTGCTGCAATAAATTCACGTAGCCCCCGCCTGCGCGGGGGCTACGTTGATGCGATTATAGACCCAGGACCATCTTTGCGATGATGTTGCGCTGAATCTCGTTCGATCCGCCATAGATCGTCGTCTTGCGCGCGTTGAAATAGGTCGGTGCGGCGCGGTGGGCATAGTCCGGGCCGATGGGGTGTTCGTTGTCACCCTCTCCAAAACCACGGAAGTAAGGCGCGCCGTAATGGCCAACCGCTTCAAGTGCGAGTTCGGTAATCCGTTGCTGAATTTCGGAACCTTTGATTTTCAGCAAGCTTGATTCAGGTCCCGGACCTTTGCCTGCTGCTTCGCCGGCAAGGCTGCGAAGCTCGGTGAACTCCAATGCCGTCAAGTCGATTTGCAATTCAGCAATTTTGCGTTTGAAGAACGCGTTGGCGATAAGGGGCTTGTCGCCATCCTGTTCGGATTTGGCGATATCCTTAATCCGCTCAATCCCGCGCTTTGACGATGCGACACCAGCGATACCAGTACGTTCGTGCGCAAGCAGGAATTTGGCGCAGGTCCAGCCTTTGTTTTCTTCATAAACGCGGTTCGATACCGGCACGCGGACATTTTCCAGCCACACTTCGTTGACTTCATGCTCGCCGCCCAAAGTGATGATCGGGCGGACAGTGATGCCTGGCGATTTCATGTCGATCAAAAGGAACGAGATCCCTTCCTGCGCCTTCACGTCTTTGTCGGTGCGGACGAGGAAGAAGCCCCAATCGGCATGTTGCGCCATGGTGGTCCATGTTTTTTGGCCATTGACTATATAGTCATCGCCGTCACGCACGGCAGTTGTGCGCAGCGATGCAAGGTCGGAACCGGCGCCCGGCTCTGAATAGCCCTGACACCACCAATCCTCACCCGACAAGATGCCGGGCAGGAATTGCGCTTTTTGCTCGGGCGTCCCGAATGTGTAGATTACAGGACCGACCATCGAGAGGCCGAAAGGCATCAAGCGGATGCATTCGGCACGCGCGGTTTCTTCTGACCAGATGTATTTCTGTGTTGGAGTCCAACCGGTCCCACCATATTCAACAGGCCATGCAGGGGCGACCCAGCCTTTGGCATGCAAGATGCGGTGCCAGCTGAGGAAATCCTCTTTCGACATTTCTTCGCCAGCGTCTTTCTTGGCGCTCATATCGGGGTGGTTTTCGGCAATAAAATTGCGAACCTCGTCGCGGAATGCAAGGTCTTGCGCGTTAAATTCCATATCCATGGCAGATCTCCTCAAAAAGCATGGCAGGCCAGCGAATCATGCCGCTGGATGCAGAATTTTGGACTACCGGACGTTTACGTAAACGTCAACTAGAACAAAATGCGAAAAGTATCCTCACTCCGTTCGCCCTGAGTAGGTGCTGAGCGTCAGCGAAGTGCCGTATCGAAGGGTAATTGGCGCACTCGGTACTTCGATACGCCACTTCACTGCGTTCAGCAGCTACTCAGCACAAACGGATTGGGGAGCGGCTCGGGTTGCGGTGCGAAGGTGACCTATTTAGTCCAACTGATTTCGCCGTCGGGCGATACGCTAACGCCGGTCTCTGGAAAGTCGCGCGCCGTCAGCATAGCAATCTGCTTTGCCGCTGCATGATTACTGTCGAGATAGGGCCCGCCGGGTTTATCCTGTCGCGCTGAAATGATGCGCGCGGTCAGCAGTGTGCCGTCCTTGGCAACGCGGATGTCAGCAATCGGGGCGTGCCCATTTTCTTCGCGCAGATTAAACGAACCATAGGTCCAGAAATTGCCAAGGCTATAAGCGATAAAGCGGCCTTTATAAACCTCGACTGCGCGCGCGACATGCGGACCGTGGCAAAACACAATATCGGCTCCGGCGTCAATCGCAGTACGCGCAAAGCTGAATGGATTACCGCGATCTTCGTCAAGGAACAGCTCCTGTCCGCGTGTCACGCGGTTATGGATGCGTCCTTCCGCACCAATGTGACACGACACGATCACGATATCGCCCTTCGTGCTGGCTTCCTCGACCAAATTGCGAACGCGAGCGAGTTCCTGTACTTTCATCAGGCCGGGGTTGTGGCCAAAGGCGACCAGAACAGCCTTGGTGCCGCCTCTCATCGTGTGGATGCCAAAGCGGGTGTCGGGGGTGTCGGCACCGGATACAGCGAAACCTGCACTGGTCAGGTTTTTGAAAGTAACCGCGCGTGCGGCCTCGCCAAAATCGCGGCTGTGGTTGTTGGCATTCGACAACATGTTAAAACCGGCGCGGCGGATATAGGCTGCGTGATATGGTGGGCTGCGAAAAGTGTAGCAAAATTTCGGATTGCCACAGGCTTTAGCACCCTCAATACTGCTGTGCATTGTGCCTTCAAAATTGCCAAAGGTGACATCAGCGGATTTGAACAGAGACACAAGCTCTTGGCCCAGAACTACAGCAGGATCGCCACCTTCAGTGACGCGAGGATCAAGATACTCCAGCGGATAATCGCTGCCGAGCATCATGTCGCCCACGCCGATGATACGATAGCCTGAAAGCGCTGTCTTTGCTGCGGTCGATTCGTTTTCAGCCACAGGTCCGCTTGCGGCAACCGAAGCCGTCAGCGAAAGCGCCGCGCACGAAACTGCAAACCATTTAACCCTGTTCATCACGATGCCCAATTGCACGACAGCAAATTTACCGGAGATGAAGCAATCTCTCCTCCGAATCGATTTAGGCTTTACCAGTCCTGGATTGCTTCACAAAGCGGGTTGTCTGGGCTGATAAAAACATTTGGTAATATAGCGACTCTCAAAAGTCCGCTTGCCCTGAGTAGGTGCTGAGCGAATGCGAAGTACCGTATCGAAGGGTTGCGCGCGCTTTCGGTGCTTCGATACGCTACTTCGGACTGCGTCCTCAGCAGCTACTCAACACAAACGGGTTTATTCTAGGGTGTAAGGCAAACTGCTCTCTCC
>JANOTI010000179.1:0-2405 GCA_031416255.1 Sphingomonadales bacterium
CCGCTCCATCGCGCACATGCTGGTTGAGATGCCCTTCGGCGCATTCCCGATGGCGCTCGGCGTGCTGTACGACGATCCGCGCCCGACGTTTGACGCGGCGGTGACCGAGCAGAATGCGAAGCTCTCCGAAGGCAAAGTGCCCGATCTGCAGAAGCTGATCAGCAAGGGGCAAACCTGGACGGTTGAGTAGGATTAGCTCGCACGAAGACACGAAGGCATGAAGGAGAGTTGTTTTGGACGATCTTGAGGCGTTGGCTAAGATCGTATTCAATTCGGGTTTGGAGTTGCATAAGGAGCTTGGCCCAGGCTTGCTTGAAAGTGTTTACGAAGTAGTTCTGTCAGATGTGCTTGTTGAACAGGGACTTTTTGTCGAACGAGAAAAAAATCATTCCAGTTGTCTTTCGCGGCAAAGTCTTCGACGAAATGTTTCGCGCTGATCTGATTATTGAAAACAAACTTTTGATTGAACTGAAATCAACCGAACATTTTGCCCCCGTCCACGCAAAGCAAGTTCTGACCTATATCCGCTTGGCAAAGCTACCTTTGGGGTTTCTGATGAATTTTGGTCAAGCCACTTTTGTCGGTGGCTTCAAGCGCCTCGCTAATGATTATTACGGAAAAATAGATGGATAGTTCCTTCATGCCTTCGTGTCTTCGTGCGAGCTAAAAAATGGATAACCTAACCCACAGTCTCGCCGGTGCACTTCTTGGCCAAATGGGGCTTAAGACGAAAACCGGGCTTGCGATGCCGACCCTTATCATCGCGGCGAATTTGCCCGATATTGACGCGGTGGCGGTGTTGCTGGGTGGGCATCAGCATTTGGCTTTGCGGCGCGGATTGACGCATGGGCCGATTGCGATGGTCTTGCTACCGGTTTTGCTGTGGGCGGCGATGCTGGCGTGGGATAAATGGCGGCCTAACCCAAAACGTCTGCCGGTGCATAAAGGCTGGCTATTGGCATTGGCGTATATTGGCACGATCAGCCATCCGGCGCTCGATTGGCTCAACAGCTACGGCGTCCGTTTGCTGGAGCCTTTTTCAAGCCGCTGGTTTTACGGCGATAGCATTTTCATTATCGATATCTGGATTTGGGCCGCGCTGATTGCTGGTGTCTGGATGTCGAGTTGGCGTGAAAAGCGGGGCAAGGCTAATTGGAAAAATCCCGCGCTTGTCGGCTTTTGGGCATTGTGTGCTTATATCTTCGCCAATGGAATAATTACAGGGCAGGCGGAATCGGGTGCGCGAGATCTGGTGATGGCGCGGTATGACATAACAGCCTCGATGCCTGAGCCGGTTGTCGTCGCTAATCCTGTGCCCATTGCCTTTTGGCGGCGAGATATCGTCTGGCGAGATGGGACGGATTATGGCGCTGGTCGGTATAGTTTGGGTTGTGGCTCTAGGCTGTTCAGCGAAGCTCGTCCGCACAATATGGGAAAGGCAGCACCAAGCCGTTCAGTAGCTGACAAAGGCAGTGATGCCGCAGCATATCTATTTTGGTCGCGTATGCCGGTGCAGGAAACCACGGACACAGAAATCATCATCCGCGACCAACGCTTCACCGACCCGCGCATTGGCGACCGGTTTACGCTGCGTACCGCGGAGCCTAAGCCATAACCCTGTATCACCTAAAGGCAGCTCCTGCGCCTAAGGCAGTGACATGACCCAAATCATCTGGTTCCGCCGCGACTTGCGCCTTACCGATCAGGCTGCCCTTTTGGCGGCTGTTGAAAGCGGTGAGGCTGTTGTCCCGGTTTTCATCCTCGATGATGAAACGCCCAAGCATCGCCGCATGGGCGGCGCATCGCGGTGGTGGCTGCACCATAGCTTGATATCACTCGACAATGATTTGCAAAAGCTGGGCTCGCGGTTGATCCTGCGGCGCGGGAATGTGTGTGATGTATTGCCTGCGCTGGTGGTCGAAACCGGCGCATCGGCGGCGCATTGCATCCGCCATTACGAGCCATGGTGGCGCAATGCCGAACGCGTTCTGGCTGAGCGGGTCAACCTGGTGCGGCACCATGGCAATTACCTGATGCCGATGGGCAGTGTGAAAACCGGCAGCGGCGGTGATTTCAAAATCTACACCCCTTTTTGGCGGGCGTTGTCAGCGCATATGCCGCCGCCTGCGCCTTTGGCTGCGCTGGAAAGCATCGTCTCGCCAGACAGCTGGCCAGCGAGTGATACGCTAAACCACTGGGGCTTGCTGCCGACAAAGCCCGATTGGGCCAGCGGAATGCGCGAGAACTGGACTCCGGGCGAAACGGCGGCGCAGGATCGGCTTGAAGACTTCGTACCCCGCGCCAACCGCTACGACGAAGACCGAAATTTTCCGTCTATTGAGGGAACCAGCTTCCTCTCCCCGCACCTCCATTTTGGCGAGATTACACCCAGCCAATGCTGGTAC
>JANOTI010000180.1:0-7467 GCA_031416255.1 Sphingomonadales bacterium
GCCAATTGAGACAAGCAAGGACAAATGATGCGTTACCTACCCCTAACCCAGTCTGACCGGCATTCGATGCTTGCCACGGTGGGCGCCAATTCGGTCGATGATTTGTTCATTGATGTGCCCGCAGAGGCGCGGTTGAGCGGCCCGATTGCTGGTCTGCCCATGCACGCCAGCGAAATGGCGGTCGAACGGCATTTTGCGTCGATGGCGCGGAAGAATATGGCGGCTGGGGATCATCCGTTTTTCTTAGGCGCTGGGGCGTACAAGCACCATGTGCCTGCCAGTGTCGATCACTTGATACAGCGCGGCGAATTTCTGACGGCTTACACGCCGTATCAGCCAGAGATTGCACAGGGCACGTTGCAAATGCTGTTTGAATTTCAAACACAGGTGGCGCGTTTGCTGGGGTGCGATGTCGCCAATGCCTCGATGTATGACGGCTCGACCGCGTGCTGGGAAGCGATTGGCATGGCGGGGCGAATTACCAAGCGCAAAAAGGCGATACTGTCGCCGGGGCTGCATCCGCATTACGTTAATGTTGCCAAAACGATGGCGCATTTTACCGGCGATGTGCTGGATACGAAGTTGCCGACGTTGGACGCGGATATAGGGTTTGCCGCGATTGCTGACAGCGTTGATGCGGAAACCAGCTGCGTTGTTGTGCAATATCCCGACATATTGGGCCGGATTGGCGACATGAGCGTACTTGCCGAGCGTTGTCATGCGGTGGGCGCATTGTTGATCGCTGTGGTGACCGAACCGGTCGCGCTGGGCGCTATCACGTCGCCCGGCGAAATGGGGGCGGATATTGTCGTCGGTGAGGGGCAATCCATCGGCGTCGGCTTGCAATTTGGTGGGCCTTATGTGGGGCTGTTTGCTTGCAAGGAAAAATTCGTTCGCCAAATGCCCGGTCGGCTGTGCGGCGAGACGGTTGATGCCGAAGGAAAACGCGGCTTTGTTCTGACGCTGTCCACCCGCGAGCAGCATATCCGCCGGGAGAAAGCGACGAGCAATATCTGCACAAATTCAGGTCTTTGCGCATTGGCTTTCAGTGTTCACATGAGCTTGCTAGGCGAACGCGGTTTGCGCGACCTGGCAGCGCTTAATCACGCAAAAGCAGTGCAGGCTGCCGAGCGGCTTACGCAAATTCCCGGTGTGTCATTGGTCAACGACAGCTTCTTTAACGAATTCACGCTGAAGCTGCCAAGCAACGCGCGCGATGTGGTCCACAGGTTGGCGGAGATGCAAGTGCTCGGCGGCGTGTCGCTCGGGCGGCTGTATCCCGGCATCTCGGTGCTGGAAAACGGTTTGCTTGTCGCGGTTACCGAAGTGGTGAGTGCAGAGGATATCGAAACATTTGCGGCGCTGCTGCAGGAGGTCTTGTCATGAGCACAGTAAACGCAACCGGGTGGCGGCCTGAAATGGGTCAAGCTGACGTCATAACGCCATCGACCTTCACCGGAAACCGCGCGTTAATGCTTGAAGAAGCATTGATTTTTGAAATCGGCGATGAGCATACCACCGGTGTTGATCTGGACGCGGCGCCTGCCATAGTATCCCGTCTTGGTGGCCTAAACCGCGACCATAAAATAGGCTTGCCCGGTCTATCTGAGCCGCAAACGGTGCGCCATTATACGCGCCTTAGCCGCCAAAACTATGGCATCGATCTTGGCTTTTTCCCGCTTGGTTCGTGCACCATGAAGCACAACCCGCGTTTGAACGAAAAAGTTGCGCGGATGAAAGGCTTTGCCGATGTTCACCCGCTGCAACCGCAGGAAACGGTGCAGGGTGCGTTGCAGGTTATCAACGAACTCGCGTTCTGGCTGATCGAACTCACCGGCATGCACGGCGTCGCAATGGCGCCTAAGGCTGGCGCGCATGGCGAGTTGTGTGGAATGCTGTGCATAAAGGCGGCGTTGGAAGCGCGTGGCGAAGACCGCAAAGTTGTACTCGTTCCCGAAAGTGCGCATGGCACCAACCCGGCGACGGCTGCTTTTGCCGGTTTCTCTGTTGAGGACATCCCCGCTACACCCGAGGGCCGTGTTGATGTGGAAGCGTTGAAGGCGCGGCTGGGGCCAGATGTTGCCGCTGTAATGATAACAAATCCGAATACTTGCGGTCTGTTCGAGCCTGATCTTAAGATCATTTCTGATGCTGTCCATGCGGCGGGGGGTTATGTTTATTGCGACGGGGCGAACTTTAACGCGATTGTCGGAAAGGTGCGTCCCGGCGACCTTGGTGTCGATGCGATGCACATCAATCTGCACAAAACATTTTCGACCCCGCATGGCGGCGGTGGCCCGGGATCTGGGCCGGTTGTGCTGTCAAAGGCGCTCGCACCCTTTGGTCCGATTCCCTATGCCGCACGCTATGCTGATGGCAGCTTTAAGCTGGTGGAGGAGGAAACCGCCGGTGCCGAACACCCCGATACCTTTGGACGCATGACTGCATTCCATGGGCAAATGGGCATGTTCACCCGTGCCTTGTCGTACATCATGAGCCACGGCGCCGATGGCTTGAAACAGGTTGCCGAAGACGCTGTGCTGAACGCCAACTACATCCTGCGTTCACTGGAAGATACGCTGGAAGCGCCCTTTGCTGGGTCTGGCCCGTGCATGCACGAGGCCCTGTTCACCGACAACGGGCTAGCCGAGGGTTTTTCTACACTCGATATTGCCAAGGGCCTGATCGATGAAGGCTTCCACCCGATGACGGTCTATTTCCCGCTGGTCGTCCACGGCGCAATGCTGGTCGAGCCAACAGAAACCGAGAGCAAAGCGGCGCTAGATCAGTTTATTGGCGCACTGCGTTCGGTCGCCAATCGCGCAAAGCAAGGCGATCCTACTCTGAAATCCGCACCGCATTTCGCGCCGCGTCGCCGCCTTGATGAAACACTGGCTGCACGCAAACCACGGTTGGTTTGGAAAACTCCCGATTGAGGGGTTTTGGGGCTGTCCGTTTACGACGGCCCCAGTTCCTTTACGAACCGCTTTCGGCTTTCGCATCCACTTTTGGTGTAGGCGCAAATGGTTGATCGTAGTTTTCGGGTGTAATGTCGATCCGCTCGATCCGTGCCTCGGGTGAACGCTGGCGTATGCGCGTGCCGGTCACTTGGTCCATATAACGGGCGGTCATTGTATAGCGCTCAACCATGTAAAAGCCGGAGGATGTTTCGCCTTCTTTTGATTTAAGCGGAGCGTAGATGCGTGATCCAATTGAGTCTGAAACCAGCTTTGACCATTTGGTGCTACCCGATGACCGTAGTACCTCTATGTCGCTGGGCAAGCCATTGCCATTGACCCAAAAACCAACGTCGATCCACCGATCTTCCATATTGCCCTGGCTTAATGCCAGCACATTACCGCTTTTTTGATCCTTACCCGCCTGGTCAGGCATTTTAATGGGCTGTGATGACAGCAGTATTGGGCGGCTAACCCCACCTTTTTCGGCGTAGCGTTTTACGATGGCCGCGGTGGATTCATTTTTGCCACCTTCGCGGTCAATACGAGCCAAAGTAACTTCGGCAACCATGCCAAAATCTTCGGCTCCTGCCGCGGGTTTGTTGGCAATCTGGCGCAGGCCATCAATGGCCTTGTTCATGCCACTTTTGTCGTCGGTGCCACCCGCCAAAACATATTCCAGCATAAGCTTGCGCAAATTCGCATAGGTTGCAACGCGGATGTGTCCGGCTGCGAGTGCATTTTCACCGACATTTTCATAAATCCGAATGGCTTCTTTGGGATAGCCAAGTTTGGACCGGCTATCGCCTACCTCGATTTGCGCGACCATTACGCGTGCGTCATTGTCGGGCAGCGCTTCACGCAGGGTGTCGCGCATGTCGAGTACGGAAAGCCTAAACAAGTCGCCTTCGCCCAAATGCTCAGCAATACGGCTAGAGGCGCGGAACAGGTCTGAAACTTCGATTGGAAAATTTTCGCCATGTTTGCGGTTGCGGCTGACTGTTTTGCTTAAAGTCGATCTGGCATCGCGGTAATCGCCTGTGATGAACTGGTTTTCAGCATGCGCTAGTGCAACACGAATTTCCTCATCAGGTGGACATCCACGTGCAATGCAGTCCCGCAACGCGTTTTGCGTATCTTTCAATGATTGACCGACCACAATGATTTCGCGGTTGTCGTCGGCGGCAGCGTAGGCCGGAGCTGCGCTGGAGGCGAGCAAGACAACAAGAACTCCAGAAATGGATTTGAACATGTAAAGAAACTCCCAGATTCGCAGCATTTTGTGCAGCGTATAAAAATTATATGGCGGTGCGGTTTGACAGACGCAATCTTTGTCTCGACAAAGGGGGAGGCACTGTCTGCCAACAACATCAAAGGGACCGGAGAGACCTTTATGCGCGATGTAGCGGATCTGATGACATTTGACGATTTTATAACGCATTGGGCAGAGGACCGGCCAGAACGCCCTGCGCTTCGCGAAGAAGACCGGGTTTATAGTTACGGGCAATTGGAAGAATGGACCGCGCAAATTGCCGCCTATCTGCAAAAAGCAGGCTTGAAAAAGGGCGACCGGATTGTTTGGATCGGCAAAAATAGCGATCTCTATTTCACGCTGTTTTACGGAGCAGCCCGGTTGGGTGTTGTCATGGTTCCGGTTGGCTGGAGACTTGCCCCCGCGGAATGGGCCTTTATCGTCAACGACACAAAAGCGCGGTTGCTGTTTACAGGCCCGGGTTTTGATGAACTGGGAAAAGCGCTATCGAGCGAATTGATCCATATCGAAAAAATTATCACCGCCGATGAGGCTCGCGCGGATATTGCAGCAACGCAGCGCACGCCGTTTGAACCAGCATCTGCCGATGATGCGGTTTTGCAGCTCTACACATCAGGCACGACGGGCAATCCCAAAGGGGCCGTTCTGTCCAATCGCAATCTGTTCGGGTTGCGCAAAAATTCCAACGATGCAGAATTGCCGTACACAAAATGGGATGATGACGAAGTTGTCCTGGTGGCGATGCCGTGTTCCCATATTGGCGGGACAGGATTGGGAATTATGGCAGTGGGATCGGGCTTGCCGGGTCTGATATTGCCCGAATTTACACCCGACGGTTTTTTTGACGCGGTGGAGCAGGGCGGCGTCACGCGCCTGTTTATTGTGCCTGCGGCGCTCCATATACTGCTGCAACATCCACGCTGTGCCTCGGTGGATTTTAGCCGACTGAAATACATCCTTTACGGCGCGGCGCCCATTCCGCTGGAGCTGCTGCGTCAATGCATCGGCATGTTCAAATGCGAATTCATGCAGGCTTATGGTATGACCGAAACAACCGGCACGATTTGCATGTTGCCACCCGAAGATCATGATTCTGCAGGCAATGCGCGAATGCGCAGCGCGGGTAAGCCATTGCCGGGCGTCGAGCTTAAAATCATCGGCGCTGATAACGACGAAGTGCCGATGGGGGATGTTGGCGAAATCTGGACGCGGTCCACAAACAACATGATCGGTTATTGGAACCTGCCCGACGCCACAGAAAAGACGATGGCTAAGGGCGGCTGGGTTAAAACGGGCGACGCCGGTTATCTGGATCAAGATGGCTATTTATTCATTCACGACCGGGTCAAAGACATGATTATTTCTGGCGGCGAAAACGTTTATCCAGCCGAGGTCGAAAGTGCGATTTATGGACATCCTGACGTGCTGGAAGTCGCTGTGATTGGTATCCCCGACGCTAAATGGGGCGAGGCGGTGAAGGCGGTGTGCGTTCCCAAATCAGGCGTAACCATCGATCCTGATACTGTTATCGCTTGGGCACGCGAACGGATTGCCGGTTTTAAAGTGCCGCGTTCCGTTGATATTATTCCTGCATTGCCGCGCAACGCATCGGGCAAGATTTTGCGCAAAGACCTGCGCGCGCCCTATTGGGAAGGCTATGACCGGCAGATCAATTAGCGAGGATGGGAAAGCAGCGTTAGCGCCCGATGCTGTAATAATCGAACCCAGCCTTCGCGCCTTCATCTGGGCGATAGATATTGCGCAAATCGACCATGACGTCGCCGGCCATTGCTGCTTTCAGCTTGGCTAGATCTAGCGCGCGGTAAGCATCCCATTCGGTAACGATTGCGACGGCGTCTGCATTCGCGGCCGCTTCATAGGCGCTTCCGGTCATGATGACGTTGGGCAGGATTTTGGCCGCTTCTTCCATGCCCTCGGGGTCATGCGCTGTCACTATTGCCCCTGCATCGATCAACGTTTGAACAATCGCAATCGACGGTGCGTCGCGCATGTCATCGGTATTGGGTTTGAACGTCAGGCCGAGGATTGCAACCTTTTTGCCACGCGCATCGCCGCCAAGCGCGTTGACGATTTTACGGCCCATGGCGCGCTTGCGGAGGTCATTGGCTTGCACCACTGCCTCGACGATACGCACCGGTGTGTCATTGTCTTGCGCCGTTTTGAGCAGTGCCAGCGTATCTTTGGGAAAACAGCTGCCGCCATAGCCGGGGCCAGCATGCAGGAATTTGCCCCCGATCCGGTTATCAAGGCCAATACCACGCGATACATCCTGAACATTGGCACCCAGTTTTTCACACAGATCGGCCATTTCATTGATGAATGTAATCTTGGTCGCAAGAAACGCATTCGCGGCATATTTGATGAGCTCGGACGATCGGCGGCTGGTGAACAATATGGGCGATTCATTCAGGAATAGTGGACGATAGACGGCACGGATGGCGTCACGCGCCCATTCTACATCGGTGCCGACAACGATACGGTCGGGACGTTTGAAGTCGCCAATTGCCGCGCCTTCGCGCAAGAATTCCGGGTTTGATACAACTTCGAAATCCAGCCCGGGCTTCGTCTCGGCAATGATACGCTGAACTTCATCGCCCGTGCCGACAGGAACCGTTGATTTCGTCACCACAATTGTGTGCGGATCAAGTGCATGCGCCAATTCTTCTGCAGCGGCATAAACATAGCTGAGATCAGCATGCCCATCACCGCGCCGCGAAGGCGTACCAACAGCGATGAATACTGCTTTGCAGCCTTTGACCGATGCAGCGAGCTCAGTTGAAAACTGCAACCGGCCCGCATCGACGTTGGTTTTGACCAAAGCATCTAGGCCGGGTTCGTAGATAGGCATAATGCCGGAATTAAGCCGGTCAATTTTGCTAGCATCCTTGTCTATACAGATGACTTCATGGCCAAAGTCAGCGAAACAGGCGCCTGATACAAGACCTACATAACCAGAACCGATCATTGCAATTTTCATCGTTAGACTTTCATATCCGGTCAAAATTCCTCTTTGCGCTTTAGGATCAAAGCGTCGATGCGACAAGCCGAGCGCACGGAATTTTCCAATTTTACAGTGATGGAATTGCCGTTAAGCGCGATTTATGCACATTGCATTACGATTTGACAAAAAGCGGCTGGAACCGATGGGTCGCATCGTCTAATATTATTTTATCTAATTTGATAAGGTTATTGTTATGAAAAGTTTGGCGTTCTTGA
>JANOTI010000181.1:0-9932 GCA_031416255.1 Sphingomonadales bacterium
TGAAATAATCGACGCCCTGTTCGGCTTGCTCGATGAGCGTGTCGCGGAAGATTTCCCAGCTCAGGTCTTCGGCGACGCCGCCGACCTTTTCCAGCGCTTGATAGATCGGCACGGTGCCGATGGGGACGGGCGAGTTGCGGATGATCCATTCGCGGGTGTCGTGGATGTTGCGGCCGGTCGACAGGTCCATGACGGTGTCCGCGCCCCAGCGGATCGACCAGACCATCTTGTCGACTTCGGTGGCGACGTCGGAGGCTACCGCGCTGTTGCCGATATTGGCGTTGATCTTGACAAGGAAGTTGCGGCCGATCGCCATCGGTTCGGATTCAGGGTGGTTGATATTGTTGGGGATGATCGCGCGGCCCCTCGCGATCTCATCGCGCACAAACTCAGGCGTGACGTAATCGGGGATTTCCGCGCCAAAGCTCTCTCCGTCGCGGGTGTAGCTGGCAAGGCGCGCGCGGCCCAGATTCTCGCGTTCCGCCACATATTCCATTTCGGGGGTGATGATGCCTTTGCGGGCGTAGTGCATCTGCGAAACATTGGCGCCGGGCTTGGCGCGCAGCACCGTCTTGCGGACATTGGGGAAAGGCGCAACGCCGCCGCTGCGGTCGGGGCCAAGCTGGCCGTTATCTTCGGGGCGGACTTCGCGTTGCAAGACTTCCTCAACATCGCCGCGTGCCTTAATCCAGTCCTTACGGATTTCGGCGAGGCCTTTGTTGATGTCGATCAATACAGTGTCGTCAGTATAAGGCCCGCTGCTGTCATAAACGCGGACGGGCGCATCATCACAGCTGGGGTCGAGATAAATCTCGCGCATGGCAACTTTAATCCCGCTGCCGGTTTGCGTTGCGACGTGGATTTTTTTCGATCCGCGAATAGGGCCAGTGGTGACGTTTACTGCGCTGCCCGCGAGGGGGATTTCGGTGCGCGCTGGGATGTCTGCCATGTTTCTCACTCCATTAAGGGGAGGAGACGCTGTGGTAGCGGACCCTCCCTACACCGGTATCAGCCGGATCAGGTTCAGCGGGTCGCAGGACGTTACACCTGCCTCTCAGTCACATGACTCCCCGGGGATGCTTTGGGGATAGGCCAATGTGGACCGGCAATCAAAACATATATTTCATCTTCACCGTCTGTTTGCCTGCACCAGCCACTGCAAACGCTGCAGCCTTAAACTTTGGCGGGCCGAAAGTGATTTTGGGATTGCGCGAAAAGCCAAAGCCTTCTTTGGGGATAGCGAGCGAGGTGTCGAGTTTGCCATTGGCGTTCTCGTCATGGATTAGCGATAAGGCATAGGTGCCCGGCGCCAAGTCAGTGAAGCTGATGCTGCCAACTGCATTCGCTTTCACTGTGCGTTTATGGGCTTTGCTGTCCTTGGTGCAATCGGGAAAGGCTTTGCTGCTGGCGGTCAGGCAGACGAGCACATGGCCCTTAGTGTTGCGCAACCCTGTGACGGACAGGTCAAGGCTAGCCTTGTCCGCTGCGGCCAGTGTCGGTCCGCTCGTCAAAGCGGCCAAGACCCAGATCGGTGTGACAAACACGGTCCCAAAACCGAAAGTAGAGCCCATAATTCCCCCTATAAGCATCGTGATGTTTCTGATGGTGTGTCGCTGTTATCAGCCAATTACCCAACGGACCATGAACAAGCGCACGCGGAAATAGTTCCCACCCCATATGGTTTGTGATCCCCATCAAAGTCATAATGCCCAGCACTGTCCCCAGCGCGCCGATGTGGATCGGGATTAGAAAGACGAGCGCAGGGATAACCAACGCGCCGGTCAGCGCCTCCCATGGGTGGAAACTCATCGCCGCCCATGCCGTTGGCGGACGGCTTTCGTGGTGCACAGCGTGCGCGCGCTTAAACCAATAGGGCCGGTGCATCAGTCTGTGCGTCCAGTAAAACCACGTGTCATGTGCAGCGAGATAGAGGAATACCGACACGGGCAGATACCAGATCGGATAGTCGGAGACGCCGGTGTAAATCACGGTCCATCCTTGTGTGTCCCATCCCCATGCTACAATCCCTGCAGGTACGCCGTAGATCGTGGCAGATGCCAGAGACCACAGGATTTCGCGTCGGATCTGCGGTTTTAATGCCGCGTACAGGCCAGGCCGCACTTTTTGCGTCAGCCACGCGAAAAAGCCGCTCGTCCCAAGATAACGCAGACCGACAATCAAAGTCATCGCCACCGCGGAAAAAAACATAGCCTGCATGACTTGTGCGTTTAGGCAGATGTTTCGGCGGCTGCAACCTTAGCAATCAGCCTTGGTACGCTGCGCTGTCGTGCGAATGCAAAATAACAATATTTTCAACCAGCAGTCAGTCTTCCGCAGTCGGTCCAAGGCAGGCCGTGGTGTTTACGCTCCGGCCTGTTTGTTATGGTGATTTCCATGTCACGCTGCCTTTATAGCGTCCTGTGGTGGGGTTGCCTGCAGCGTCCTTAGCCGGGCTAAACCGGGCGCGTTTGACAAAGGCGTTGCAGGCAGATTGATCGAGGACATCATGCCCCGACGATGCTGTCGTGGCGCAAGACAGGGGTTTGCCATCAGCCCCGACGATCAGCTCAAATCGGGTAGTGCCCTGTTTGCTGTGGTTGCGTACCGGATAGTCGGTGTCGAGGACAACCGAGCCGGGATTTTTGAGCGATGCGGACAACAGCCACGGCATAACAGGCCGCGACGGCGGCTGGCTGCAGCGCGCCATTCCTGACGATAGGATTTCAACTCTGCCCGGTATGCGGCATGCGAACAGGTCGAGCGCCTGTTCCGGCAATACTTTGCCTATGCCTTGGCTGTTCGCGTTCAACGTCTCCCTGTTCCAGCTTTGCGTGCGTAGGCACAATCCGGGGTCATTTTTGGGCTGTGTGCAAAAGGCAATATCGACAGCATAATCGCAAGCGTTGGACAGATAGTATCCGCCCTGACCATCTTCGCGGTACGCAATGCAGCTTTCCGCTGCGAGTGTGGGCTCGGCCTGCATCGCTTTTGCCTGCTGCGGTGTTGCAATTGCGCCCAGCAAAGCGGCTGATGTCGCGCTTAAAATGCAGGTGTTGCGTCTGTTCATGCTGCAAATTTAGCCAGCAACTGCGCATATGTCCATCGCAATGGCCGTATTCCGCCGAATCTCCACAGTCTTTTGTAGGCTTTTGCTTTCCCAAGACCGATTGCTCGCCTAGGGATTGGCGATGCCAAATTCAGTTCCAGAACATATCAAATGCGATCTCGCCATCGTCGGTGGAGGGCTGGCGGGGGGCTTGATCGCGCTCGCCGTTGCGCGGCAACGGCCCGAAATGAAAATCGTCCTTATCGAACAGGAAAAGCATTTTGGCGGCAACCATATCTGGAGCTATTTCGCCAGCGACATCGCACCCGAACACCGCTGGCTGACTGCACCGCTCGTGACTTATGGCTGGTCGGGTTATGATGTGCATTTTCCCGACCATTCGCGCAAGTTGGACAATATTTATTACTCGGTGGAATCCGAACGACTTGACTGGCTGCTGAAAAACAATTTGCCTACAGCGTCACTGATTACTGGCAAAGAAGTGAAGGCAGTGTCGCCCCGTTTAGTGGTGCTGGAAGGCGCGCAACGGATCAATGCGGGTGGCGTCATTGACGCGCGTGGGCCGGGCGATCTGCATCACCTCGATTGCGGTTGGCAAAAATTCACAGGGCAGCTGATGCAATTGTCCGAACCGCATAATCTGACACGACCTATTGTGATGGACGCTACAGTCGATCAGCATGATGGCTATCGCTTTGTCTATGTGCTGCCCTTTGGTCTCGATAAGTTGTTTATCGAAGACACCTATTATAGCGACCGCCCCGACCATGATCCGCGCCGGTTGCGGCAACGGATTGCCGAATATGCCGATAGCAAAGGCTGGCAAGTCGAACGTGTGTTGCGCGAAGAGAACGGGGTTCTGCCCGTGGTGATGGGCGGCGATCTTGATGATTATTGGGCGAGTGGTAGTGGACGCACAGCTAAAGCGGGGGCACGCGGCGCGTTTTTCCACCCTATCACCAGCTATTCGCTTCCTGAAGCGGTGCGGCTTGCAACCTATGTGGCCGAGCTCCCCGATTTTGACGGCGACAAGCTCAACATGCTGTTGAAACAGCGTGCCGAGGCGCTTTGGAAAAACGGCAAATATTACCGTATGCTCAACCGCATGCTGTTCCGCGCTTCGGTCAGTGGAGAGCGGTATAAAATCTTTGAACGGTTCTACAGGCTTAAGCCCGGATTGATCGAACGCTTCTATTCCGGGCAAAGTACGGGTGGCGATAAGGCACGGATTTTGGCTGGGAAACCGCCGGTTCCGGTTGGCCGAGCCCTTAAGGCTTTGCGCCCACGGAAAAAAGTCAGGGTTAAAAGCAAGTCATGAAATCAGCAATTATCATCGGCGCAGGCTTCGGCGGGCTTGCCCTTGCAATCCGTCTGCAATCAGCGGGCGTAGCAACAACTATGATCGAGGCGCGCGACAAGCCGGGCGGGCGCGGCTATTACTGGGAGCGGCAGGGGTTTGTCTTTGATGCAGGCCCTACGGTTATTACGGACCCGCCCTGCTTGCAGGAATTGTGGGAGTTGTCTGACAGCGACATGGCCGCTGATGTGACCCTCGATCCAGTCTCCCCATTTTACCGGCTGAACTGGCCCGACGGAACCAATTTCGATTATTCGAACGACCATGATGCGCTGAATGCCGAAATCGCAAAACTGAATCCTGATGATGTCGCGGGCTATGAACGCTTTTTGGACTATTCAAAGGGCGTGTATGAAGAGGGCTATGTAAAGCTCGGCTCCGCGGCTTTCCTCGATTTCGCCTCGATGATTAAGGCCGCGCCAGCGTTGATGAAATATCAGGCGTGGCGTTCGGTCTATTCGATCGTTTCGTCGTATGTGAAGGATGAGAAGCTGCGGCAGGCTTTGTCGTTTCACACTTTGCTCGTCGGCGGCAACCCGATGAACACCAGCGCGATCTATGCGCTGATCCACACCATCGAAAAAGACGGTGGCGTCTGGTTTGCTCGCGGCGGGACCAACCGGCTGGTCGCCGGAATGGTCGCCTTGTTTGAGCGATTGGGCGGCGTACTCCGGCTGAACGATCCGGTCGAGCGCATCACCACAACGGGTGACCGCGTGACGGGCGTTGTCACCAAATCGGGCTGGCAGGGGACTGCCGATGCTGTCGCCAGTAACGGTGACATGATGCACAATTATGCCGCGTTGCTGAAAGACCATCCGCGCGGCGGCAAAGCGGCGAAAGCGTTAAAACGCAAACGCTGGTCACCGTCCTTGTTCGTCGTGCATTTCGGCGTGAAGGGCCATTATCCACACATCGCGCATCACAGCATCCTGTTTGGCCCGCGCTATAAAGGCTTGCTCGACGACATCTATAAAACAGGCAATGTGCCAGACGATTTCTCGCTCTATCTGCACCATCCGACCGCGACTGACCCGAAAATGGCGCCCGATGGCTATTCGACTTTCTATGTCCTCGCCCCCGTGGCGCATCTGGGCAAGACCAATGTTGATTGGGATGGCGGTTTTGGCGACCAGTTCGAGGCCGCGATTTTGGACGAGCTTGAACGCCGCGTCATGCCCGGGCTGAAAGCGAACCTTGCCACCAGCTTCCATTATGCGCCCACCGATTTCGGCCGCGATCTGAACGCGCATCTGGGCAGCGCGTTTTCGCTGGAGCCTGTTCTGTGGCAATCGGCGTGGTTCCGTGCGCACAACCGTGACGACGTCATTTCCAACCTTTACTTTGTCGGCGCTGGCACGCATCCCGGTGCAGGAATTCCGGGGGTTGTTGGCAGCGCCAAAGCCACGGCAAAGTTGATGTTGGAGGATTTGGCTGCTTGAAACGCCTCGCTGTGTATTGCGGATCGGCAACGCCTGCTGATCCCGTTTATATCGAAACCGCCCGTATCGTTGGCGCAGGCCTTGCCGAGCGCGGCATTGGCGTTGTCTATGGCGGCGGACGATTGGGGCTGATGGGCGCGGTGGCGGACGCGGCGCTTGCGGCGGGCGGCGAAGTCATTGGTGTAATCCCCGAAGCCTTGGTGGGCAGCGAAGTCGCGCACAAAGGCTGCACCGAACTGCACGTTGTCCCGGGTATGCACGAACGCAAACGGATGTTTACCGATCTGTCCGATGGTTTTGTCACCATACCGGGTGGCGTTGGCACAATGGACGAATTGTGGGAAGCGATCAGCTGGGCGCAATTGGGCTATCATGGCAAGCCGGTCGGTGTTTTGAATGCTGCTGGGTTTTTCGATAAGCTGATCGAATTTAACCAGCATATGATCGACGTCGGCTTCATCCGCGAACAGCATGCTGGCATCATGGTGGTGGATGACGCGCTTGATGGACTGCTGGCGAAAATGGCGGCTTATGTTCCGCACAAGAGCATATTCCAGATGAAGGCTGAGGATTTGTGAGCGTACAGGCGGCACCAAACCGCCGCGATCTCGTCGCTTACGCGCGCGACAGCATACAACGGGGTTCCAAAAGTTTTGCTTTCGCCAGCCGGTTGTTTGACCAGACAACGCGAGAGCGGGTTTGGTTGCTCTATGCCTGGTGCCGGAAATGCGATGATCTGGCCGATGGGCAAGATCATGGCGGAGCGATGGCGGTGGTGGATGATCCGTTGGTGCGCCTGCAAATGGTCCGCGATTTGACCGCAAAAGCCTTTGCCGGAGAAGCAACCGGCGATCCCGCATTCGATGCTTTGGGTGTCGTTGCGCGCGAATGTGGACTGACCCCGCAAATGGCGAATGATGTGATCGAGGGGTTTGCACTTGACGCCGCCGAATGGCACCCGCGCAGCGAAGGCGATCTGTACCGCTATTGCTATCATGTCGCGGGGGCCGTGGGCGTAATGATGGCACAGGTGATGGGGGTTCCGCCATCGGATAGCGATACGCTCGACCGCGCCTGCGATCTTGGCCTTGCCTTTCAACTGGCGAACATTGCGCGGGATATTCAAGAGGATGACGCTGCAGGCCGTTGCTACCTTCCTGATGATTGGCAGTCATTGCTCGACATTGGTCCGGGCGAAATTATGCGTCCGCACAACCGGCGGCAATTGGCGCAAATGGGCCGCTGGCTTGCGGATGAGGCCGGACAATATGAGGCGTCGGCGCGGGTTGGGGCGTCGCGACTCCCATTTCGTGCGCGCTGGGCAGTGTTGTCAGCGGCAGGGATATACGGCGAAATTGCGCGCAAAGTGCGTGCGGCTGGCGTCGATGCATGGGATCAGCGGATATACACCAGCAAGCGCGAGAAATTGCGCTGGGTTGCGCGCGCGTTCAATCAGGCGCTTTCCAATAATCCGCCGCTTGCCGGGCGTGACGGATTGTGGAGCCGAAGGGATATTTTCGATAGCAAGGGAGCACCTTACCTCTAACCCGTTCGCCCAGAGTAGGTGCCGAGCGTAGCGAGGTGCCGTATCAAAGGGATTGTGTGCTTACTCGGCGCTTCGATACGGCACTTCGGTTTCGCTCAGCACCTACTCAGCACAAACGGGATATGAGTTCTAAGCGACGGGGAGGCAGTAATTACCTGCCAACGCCCAATTTTCGCATCGCCCGCCACGCTGTCGCCTTAACCGCATTCTGCGCTGGAAAGCGCCCCGGTGCCTTTGGTAGCAAACCTACTTTGCGCAGCACGCTGTTAAACGCCCGCGCATCCGCCTCGGCAAAGCTCCAGTCGCTGCGCCATGTGATCGACAGCGATATTGACGGCTCTGGTCCGTTCTTCACATGGTGCGGGGCCATGACGGGAACGAACAGAGCATCGCCCGGAGCAAGCGGCCATTCGGAGCCCCCCGATGCCAAGTCGTCACGCCAGACAAGGTTGCGTGGGCCGCCAGTGTGATAGCCTTCATGCGTTTCATCGGGCGCGAAAAATGAATCACCTGCGGGGAATTGCACCATCGTTTTTGTGCCGCGCAATTGCAGCAATAGGTTGTGTTCAGGGTCAAAATGATAGGGTGTTACCGCGTCCGGGGAGGACACGAAAATATAGCCCTGCGGCCGCAACATCGCGCCGGTCTTCGCCTCGATGAGCGGTTGGATTTCGCTGAGTAGCGACAAGAGCAAAGCGCGGTAGCTATCATCCTGTTCGATATTTTTCAGGACCGCCCAGCTGCGGCACGTATCCACGTTCCGGATTGTGTCTCCAATCGATAGGCCGTTGGCGATGTCGCTGTTCGGATCAACGCCGGTGGGCAAATCGCCCCGGTTGTATTCGACCGACGCATGCGGCAGCTGTTCGCTTAGCTTTGCGAGTGCCTCTAGCGTCAACAAATCATGATCGCGCAGGCCATGCGCTAGCGTATGCGGTGTTTCTGGATAGTTCGCCGCAAATAGATCCCGGGCGTTTTGGTTGAAAACGGTGGTCACGTCTTAGTCCTGCCTTTGAGCTTTGCCTTAGCCTTTTCCGCGGTCAGCAATGCGGCAAAAGCCATGCGTTTGGTTTTGCTGCCAATCGCCACCGAATAGCGCCCGATAGTGCGTCTTCCAGACCAAAGGCTGTCGATCATCGGATGATCCTGCGCCGCACAGCTATCACACCACAGGATGCCTTCGCGTTCAAGCAGAGCCAGATTTTCCATCTGCAACAATACGCCCGGTGAGTAGCGGGCATACTCCTCGTCGAAGGCTGTTTTGAAGGAATAGGCCCCCGGCGGGGTCAGGAAATTGGCAAGCATCGCGATGGCGCGACCGTTAAGATAATGCGCCAGCAATTCGAGCTTTCCAACCGCCGCAGCCCCCGCCAGCGCTTTGCGAAAAAGCGACCGTGTTTCATCGGCACAATCGAGGGCAGAGCCATTTTCGCCTTTCCATCCCGCCTTTTCAAGCGCCAGGAAATCGGCGATCCAGCGATCAAGCCCGGCACTGCCGTTGCTGCGTTCAAAGGTCAGCGTGCCTTCCTCGGCCAATCGTTTATGCTGGCGGCGCAGCTCTTTACGTTTTTTGCTGCGCACATTGGCTTCCCAATAGGCTTCGGGCGATAGGCCGCGTTCCAATAAGGCGCGTTCTTCACAGTGAACCAAGGCAAAGCGGCGCTGTTCGGCTTGGCATTGTGCTTCCAACGCAGCGGCTAACGGGCCTTGGATAGCCAATCCGGATAAGTGCAAGAACAGGCCATTTTGGCTGTCGCGGTCTAGCTGGCAAAGCAAAGCGGCCCAAAATTGCCGCTCGGCGCCTTTGCGGACCAAAGGTACGCCAAGGAAGGCATTGTAGTTTTGCCAGTTCTGCACGTGCGCGATAGGCAGACCAGCATATCGGCGTTGCGATACAAGCGGCATAATGCCGATCAGTGCGTCGTCGCGAACCACCGCAATACGAATAGCATCGGTGCCAAGCGCATCCAGCGCTGCGTCCAGATACCAGCGTTCGCCAAACGGATTGGGCTCGGTTGCTTGCGCGGCCAATGCGTCCCATTCGGCCGAAAGCGCGTCGCTGGCGCGAAGCTGCTTTAGAGTCAGCACATCAGTCCGCAGCGCTGCGGAGACAGCAACAGCGGACGAAAGATCACGCTCTTTGCCCATTGCGGCAACCGCGACCGGAGCGTTCATTGTGGGTTGGGCCTGCGAAACATGCCTATGGCTATACACAAAAGTCACAAATTTTGCGTGAACACGGCAAAAGAAAAGGGCCGCACATCACGACGATGGCGGCCCTTTTTTGTTTTCGGATATTCGCTGTTCAGCTGCTTGTCAGTGTCATCGTCACCTTCGGCTCTTTTTCAAAGTCCGTTTCGATATAGGCTGGGTTGAAACGGCGTGCCCATGCTTCGGCTTCTTTCAACCATTCTATATGAACGTCTTCATAAGGTAAGTTGTGTGTCCCTTTGGGCTGCTCGACATAACGGAAGTCGATGCCCTCTTTTTTACCCGAACCTTTTAGGCGCGACACCAAGG
>JANOTI010000182.1:0-11104 GCA_031416255.1 Sphingomonadales bacterium
GTTATTGACCCGATCTGGCGCAATATAAATTTGTTCAGCCGAAACCCTGTCTGGCGGATTGTCGATTTCGTTAGTGGCAAGTGCGCCCGATAGTATCCAAAATTCTTTACCCGCTTGCGCTTTATGCCGCCTCTGCTAGCCCATTTGTTGAGAGCAGAACACGTGTGAGGAGACGAGCGTTGAGCGCATTGGGTGATATTGAGTCATTGGAAAAAGCTGTTCCCCAATCGGAAACCAAAGCCAGCCGTTACAGCTGGTATGTGCTTTGCGTCCTTGTTGTTGTTTACATATTGAACTTCATCGACCGGCAAATTCTCAGCATTTTGGCCGTTGATATCAAAGCGGATCTCGGCCTGACCGATTCCGATATGGGATTTTTGGGCGGCGCGGCTTTTGCCGTATTTTATGCGCTGTTCGGAATTCCGCTGGGACGCTTGGCCGACAATTGGAGCCGGGTGAAGTTGCTGTCGATTGGCCTTGCGATCTGGTCGGTGATGACAGCGTTATCAGGCTTTGCGCGCAATCAGGTGGAACTGACAATGGCGCGCATGGGCGTCGGCGTCGGCGAAGCGACCGCAAGTCCTACCGCCTATTCGCTGATATCCGACTATTTCCCCAAACGGCAACGGGCGACTGCCCTCGCGATCTATTCGTCGGGACTTTACATCGGCGGCGGCGTATCGTTGTTTATCGGTGCGTTCATCGTCAAAACTTGGAATGATGCTTATCCTGTCGGAGGCCCGATGGGGTTAGTCGGATGGCAGGCCGCATTCCTTGCCGTCGGCATTCCCGGCGTATTGGTCGCATTATGGGTCGCCAGCCTGCGTGAGCCAAAGCGCGGTGCGATGGATGGGCTGAATACGCCAAGCCACCCCTCGCCGTTCCGTGCCTTTGCCAGCGATCTGTCGATGATCGTGCCGCCCTTCACAATCTGGGGCGCGTGGCAGCGGGGGCCATCCGCGCTTGCGATCAATCTTTCCACCGGCCTCGCGATTGCCGTTTTTGCGTATATGATGATCCAGCTTACCGGCAATTTCCCGCAATGGTCGTCGGTCGGTTTTGGATATTACGCGGTCTTTTCCTGGGCATCAGCATTGCGCGCGCGCGACCCCGCAACATTCAAACTAATCTGGGGAACGCCCGCATTTATTTGCACAACGCTGGGCTATGGCCTTGTTTCTTTGACTGCTTACGCCCTGTCCTTTTGGGCGGCACCCTATGCAGAAACAGTGCTGATCCTACCGAAACAGGAATTAGCCTTTATATTGGGTTCCAATGGCGCGGTCAGCGGTTTCGTGGGTGTCATTTTGGGTGGACGTATAGCCGATGCCTTGCGCGCGAGAAATGCTGGTGGACGGGTACTCGTCATTCTCTTCGGTATTCTCGCTCCCATCTTGCCCATCTGGATCGGCTATACCACCGAGAATTCAACGCTGTTTTACAGTATGAACTTCCTCGCCAACATGTTGGGCGCGACAGCCCTTGGCGCTGCGGCGGCAACGACGCAAGACCTTGTCCTTCCCCGTATGCGCGGCACAGCAACAGCGGCATTTTTCCTAGGCACAACGCTGGTCGGCCTGTCCTTTGGTCCCTATATGGTCGGGCAGATTTCCGATCTTGCCGGAACGATGGTCGACGGGAAATTGGTGGGCGATTTGCGCGTGGGCATATTGTCGCTGATTGCGGTGGCGCCGGTTGCGGTTGCACTGCTGATTGCGGCGTATCGGATGTTGCCAAATGCCGAACGGACGATTGTTGAACGCGCCCGCGATGCTGGAGAGCTAATTTAATCGCGCGATTAAATTCTGTCTTGACGGACGCGTCAACTTGTTGTCCTTAACGCGACCTTCGCAACCTTTGAAAGATTTCCCGCCATGTCGCTCGACCTGATTCCGCGCTCCGCCTATAATGAAGATCACGAGGCGTTCCGTCAGACCGTCCGTCAATTCCTGCTAAAGGAAGTCGCGCCCAATGCCGACAAATGGGCGGACGACAAAATTGTACCGCGCGAAATCTGGCCCAAGGCGGGCGAACTCGGCATGCTGTGCCCGACCGTACCCGAAGAATATGGCGGCCTTGGTTTGGACTTCGGCTATAACGCCATCGTCGATGAAGAATCCGCCTATTACGGCCGCGCCGCTACAGGATTTTCGCTGCAATCCGATATCGTCGTCAACTATCTGACGTCTTATGGATCGGAAGAGCAGAAGAAGCATTGGCTACCGAAATTGGTTTCTGGCGAAGTGATTACCGCGATTGCGATGACTGAGCCCGGCACCGGTTCTGATCTGCAAAGCATGCGCACAACCGCTAAGAAAGACGGCAACCATTACGTCATCAACGGGTCGAAAACCTATATCACCAATGGCCAGAACGCGGACCTGATATTGGTCTGCGTAAAGACCGATACGGAAATTCAGCCAGCGTATAAAGGCATTTCCATCGTCTTGGTTGAGGCCGACCGCGAAGGCTTCAAACGCGGGCGCAACCTCGACAAAATCGGCATGGATGAGGCCGATACCTCCGAGCTGTTCTTTGAAGATGTCCGCGTGCCGATGACCAATTGCTTGGGCGAAGAAGGCAAAGGCTTTATCTATCTGATGAGCGAGCTACCGCAAGAACGCCTGTCCATCGCGGTGTCAGCGCAGGCCAGCGCGCAAAAGGCGTTTGATGATACGGTGGAGTTTTGCCGCGACCGTAAGGCGTTTGGGAAGACTGTGCTCGACTTCCAAAATACGCGTTTCGTCCTGGCGGACCTCAAGTCCAAACTGCAAGTCGGCTGGGCGCATCTCGACTGGGCATTGGCACGGCATTTGAAAAAGGAACTGACCGCCGAGGAAGGCGCGGCGGCGAAACTATGGCACACCGAGCTGCAATGGGAAGTGATGGACAAATGCCTGCAACTGCATGGCGGTGCTGGCTATATGAACGAATACGCCATCGCTCGCGCATGGCGCGCCGCCCGCGTGACCCGCATCTTTGGCGGCACTAGCGAAATTATGAAGGAACTGATCGGGCGTAAGCTGTAATGGCGAAACCTGAAGCGTGGCGGATGGATATCGAGAGCTATCCGTTTGTCCACTCAACCGAAACCCGCTTTGCCGATCTCGATCAATTGGGGCATATTAACAATGTCGCGATGGCCGGATTGTTCGAACATGGCCGCGGGCTATTCACGCATTCGATTGGCCTGCACAATTTCGCAAAGGACCATCGCTGGTTGATTGTGCGAGTGGAAATCAACTATCTGGCGGAAAGCTATTTCCCCGAACATGTCAAAATCGCAAGCGGCATTTTCCGCGTTGGAACGTCCAGCTGGGAAGTCGCCTCGGCGGCATTCCAAAGCGGCAAATGCGTGGCGACATGCAGTACAACGACGGTCATGACCAGCAAGGATGGCGCTTCGCCGATATCTGATGCTTTGCGGGCGGCTTTGGAAGCGTTGCTGGTTACGACACCCTAATCAGCGAAGACGGGTTTCCGTTTCTGCATTTCCGCCATAACCGCTTCAATCTGGTTAGGTTTGCGGATGACCTTCACTTGTTCATCGCTCTCGGCTTGCAGCAATTCGGCATCGCTTGCGGTCGCCATTGCATTGCAGAGGCGTTTTGCCCCACGAATAGCGTGCGGGTTTTTATTCGCAATCACCCGCGCCAGCCCTATCGCCGCTGCATGAGGATCATCCGACACATGCGTGGCAAAACCCATCGCCTTGGCCTCAACACCTGAAAACTCACGGTTGGTGTAGATCATTTCGCGCAGCACATCGTCGGCGACTTGGGTGCGCCATAACGGCATGCCGCCGACATCGGGGACCAGACCCCATTTCATCTCCATAATCGCAACGCGCGTGTCGGGGTGGAGGATGCGGATGTCCGCGCCCGCCATAATCTGCGATCCCGCACCAAAGGCAACGCCATGCACCGCAGCGATTACGGGCACAGGCAATTCGCGCCAGCCCCAGGCGACATATTGCTCGTTATTGGCAATGCCTTTTGTCCGTACGGCAAGATCGCGGCCGGTGCTGCTCATACCAGGTTCGCGCTCGCCCGCCATGCTGGCCAGGTCAAGCCCGGCGCAAAACGCGCGGCCTTCACCTGACAGCACAACCACACGTAGCCCCTCGGTCGCTTTCAACGTATCAATAGTCTCGACCAAAGCCGCCCATTGCGCAGCGTCGAGCGCGTTCATCTTGTCGGGGCGGTTCATGCGGACATCAGCGATACCGTCGTCTAGCATAGTGATGGTGACGCGATCGCTCATGCAGGTGTCCTGTTCAATGCAGCCTCGACCAAAGGCAGCTGGTCGTTGCCAAAATACATGTCAGTGCCATCGACGAACATCGACGGTGAACCATAGCCGCCACGTACGATGACATCTTCGGTGTTGGTGCGAAGGCGTGCTTTAATGGCATCAGTCTGGGATGCTGCCAGTACCGCCGCTCCATCAAGCCCGACACTGTCGGCGACAGCTGCCAATACCACCGGATCATCGAGATTCTCTTGCGCGCCAAAATAGCTTTCAAACGCAGCCGCAGAAAATCGGCGCAGTGCCAATTGGTCATCCTCCAGCGCGCAGCAAAACCGCATCGCATTCACACTTTTCGCTGGGTGCCAGCGCGAGGGAAAGTTCATTTCAACCCCGGCAAGCGCCGCCCAATCGTTCAGCACTTTCCAGCTGTGTTTGAGCTTGCGGTTGCCGCTCGCCTCGCGCGCGGCATAGACGCCCTGATTGACCGCATTAAAAACGCCACCGACCAATATCGGGCGAAGGACAGCTTGCGCGCCCGTGCGTTCGAGCATCGGCCATAGGTTGGTGAATGCCAAATAGGTCCAAGGACTGGACAGGTCGAAGAAAAACTCGACCCGCGCACTCATTCGGCTGGCACCGTTTCCAGGCTCGGTGCTTTTTTGGCCGAGGCGTCAAAGTTTGTGAACACCGTTTTGATCCATTCGGGCAACACCATCGGCCGGTGCGATTCTAGGTCAACATAGACACTGACCAATTCGATTTCGGCGCGCAGATCGTCGCCGCTCGCTCCATGAACTTCAACGACTTTCGTTATGCTCGTCTGTCCAATTTTAGTCGTGCGGCACATCACCTCGATCAACTCATCGGGAAAAATCGGCGCGTTCCAAAGCACCGTCGCCTTCTTGACATGAAATTCCAGCGGCTCGCCGGGATTAACCAATCGAAGACCGCAGGCGCGCCAATATTCAGTCACCGCGATATCGGCATAATCCAGATAGCGCGCGTTAAAGACCACACCTTGCGCGTCAGTCTCCGACCAGCGCACGCGGAAACTGTGGTGAAAGGCAAAATCGTCGCGCGCCATCGCCTAAATCGCTTTGGATTGGCTTGGCGTGTTTACGCCCATCGACTGCAAATAGCGTTTGATATTGCGCGCGGCCTGCCGCAGCCGGTGTTCGTTTTCAACCATCGCGATGCGGACAAAGCCTTCGCCATCTTCGCCATAGCCAACGCCCGGCGCGACCGCGACTTTGGCATGAGTGAGTAGCTGCTTGGAAAACTCCAGACTGCCAAGGTGTGCCAATGCAGGCGGCAACGGCGCCCAAGCAAACATCGATGCACGCGGTGCGGGAATATCCCACCCTGCCCGGCCAAAGCTTTCGACCAGCACATCGCGACGCTTATGATACAATTCGCGGTTGCGCTCGACGATGTCTTGTGGGCCATTCAGCGCCGCACAGGCTGCCGCCTGTACCGGCGTAAATGCGCCATAATCGAGATAGGATTTCACCCGCGTCATGGCTGCGATCAGCGTCGGGTTGCCCACCGCAAAACCAACACGCCAGCCCGCCATTGAATAGGTTTTGGACAGCGACGTAAACTCGACCGCGACGTCTTTGCCGCCCTTTACCTGTAAGATCGATGGCGTCGGGTTGCCGTCGAAATACAACTCCGAATAGGCAAGGTCGGACAGCACCCAAACCTTATTGTCCTTCGCCCAAGCAACCAGCCGCTCATAAAAGGCAAGGTCCACAGTTTCTGCAGTCGGGTTAGACGGATAGTTGACGACAAGGATCGATGGACGCGGCACAGTGAAGGCCATTGCACGGTCCAAAGCGCGGAAATAATTCTCGTCCGGCGTTGTTGGCACCGACCGGATCGTAGCCCCTGCTATAATGAATCCAAAGGTGTGAATCGGATAGCTGGGATTGGGTGCGAGCACGACGTCGCCGGGGCCAGTGATCGCAGTGGCAAGGCTGGCCAGCCCTTCCTTTGACCCCATGGTCACCACAACTTCGGTTTCGGGATCGACATCGACACCAAATCGGCGCGCATAATAATTGGCCTGCGCTTTACGCAATCCGGGAATGCCCTTTGATGCTGAATAACCATGCGCATCGGGTTTCTGCGCCACTTCGCACAGCTTATCGATCACATGCTGTGGCGGCGGCAAATCGGGATTTCCCATGCCCAGATCAATAATATCCTCACCGCCCGCACGGGCCGCCGCGCGCATCGCATTCACTTCTGCGATGACATAGGGCGGCAGGCGCTTCATGCGGTAGAATTCTTCGGACATTATCTTAGGCTTTCAGATTGGTTTGGCGGCCTTATTGTGCAGCGACTGGTACCGTGGCCGCAACGGGGCGCACCGAATTGACCATCAATTCGCCCAGACCCATTTCATCGGTGGTAACCACACGGCAAGGTGCTTTGAAGCGTGCACCTTCGCAGATTTCCCACGCTTCACCGGGGTACACAGACAGGCTGCCAACGCGCATGTCCTCTCCCATGCTGGTGCGCATTTTTTTGATTTCCAAATAGTCGCCCTGAAATTTCTGACCGTTATACAAGATCAGCAAACCCTTTTTGGCAGGCGATTTCTTCGCGCCGTCAGCAGCGAACGCAGAGACGCCAGCGGCACTAAGACCGATAAAAGCAACCGCGGTGCAATAGGCGAGAATATGGGAACGGATCATGGCTAAGTCCTTTTGCAAAAACAGATGCGACTCCCGTGGCAGCAAAATCGGCTACCAGCAAGTTTGAACCGTTAAATGGGCCGCATTGTTATGCCAAAACCATTGCTTCTTTGCTTTAACAAAACCCGTTTGTGCCGAGTAGCTGCTGAACGCAGTGAAGTGGCGTATCGAAGTACCGAGTGTGTGCGCAACGCTTCGATACGGCACTTAGCTTCGCTCTGCACCTAGCTCAGGGCAAACGGTATAGGATAATTGTAGATCACCGCAGCCTCAGCGCGGGCGATTGCCCTTTGCTTTGAACTTTACGCCATGTTTGGTGCGCGGTGGACCGTCGCTGCGGAAGGGACGTTTGCCGTCGCCACCACCGCTTGGTCCGTCTCGACGCGGGCCGCTGCCAAAGGGCTTTGGACTTAAACGCTCCCGCCCAACATTCGGCGCGCCTTTGTTGCTGCGGCGTGGGCCGCGATCCATCTGGGGTGGGCCATCAGACGCGACGATTTCAACGTCGTTGTCTTCGTCATGTCCGGGCTGCGCCACAGACTTGGCAAAACGCGCCGCTGCAGAAGCGGCGATGCCGACAAAGGTTTCGTCGGGTGTAATACGGATCGCACCAATATCGTTTTTGGTCACGCCGCCACGACGGCACAGCAAAGGCAGTATCCATTTTGGATCGGCGTTGTTGCGGCGGCCGATGTTAAGGCGGAACCATGCCGAATCGTCGAAACCGTCGCGGTGATTATCAGAAGGCCGTTCGCGTTCGCGGTTGCCATCATCCAGCAACTCTTCAGGCGCTGGCATTTTGGCACGATGCGCGCGGACAAGAGCCGCTGCGACATCCTCGGCACTTAACGTTTCCAGCAACTTTGCGCCAAGTGCGCGGTCTTCTTCGTCAATTTCAACGGGCGTCAGCAATGTTTCCAGCAACCGCTCATGATCCTTTACGCGGATGTCTTCGGCTGTCGGAACTTTAATCCATTCCGCCTCGATTTTCGCCCCACGTAGCATCGACTCGACGCGCTTGCGGCGCTGATACGGAACGATCAGAACGGCGGTGCCTTTACGCCCGGCACGTCCAGTGCGGCCTGAACGGTGCTGCAAGCCTTCGGCATCGCGGGGTAGTTCCACATGAACAACCAGCGATAGGTTCGGCAAATCGATGCCGCGTGCAGCAACATCAGTTGCCACACACACCCGCGCACGGCGATCACGCAACGCTTGCAATGCAGTATTACGCTCAGCTTGGCTATGCTCACCCGACAAGGCGACGACGTTAAAGCCGCGATTGGTGAGTTTGGAATAGAGATGCCGTACGCTTTCACGCGTTGCGCAAAACAGGATTGCGGTTTCGGCTTCATGCAGACGTAACAAATTGACGACTGCATTCTCTGTATCCGGTGGAGCAACCGTCACAACTTGATAGCTGATGTCGCCATGTCCGCGATCTTCGCCAACGGTTGAAATGCGCAGGGCGTCGCTTTGATAACGCTTCGCGAGCGAGACAATCGATTTTGGCATTGTCGCCGAAAACAACAATGTCCGGCGGCCCTCGGGTGTTGCGTTGAGGATGCCCTCAAGCTCTTCACGGAAACCCATGTCGAGCATTTCATCCGCTTCATCAAGCACAGCGACTTTCAAAGCCGACAGGTCAAGCGCGCCGCGTTCGAGGTGATCACGCAACCGTCCAGGCGTGCCGACAACGATCTGTGCGCCCTGGCTGAGAGTACGGCGTTCTTTTGACGCATCCATACCACCGACGCAGGTGGCGATTCGCACGCCTGCCTTTTGATACAGCCACATCAATTCGCGGCTGACCTGCAAAGCCAGTTCACGGGTTGGTGCGATAATCAGCGCCGCAGGGGTACGGGCCAGACTAACCAGACCTCCGTCAAGGATTTCGGGCGCCATCGCAAGTCCAAACGCCACCGTCTTGCCAGAACCGGTTTGCGCCGAAACAACAAGGTCGCGGCCAACAGCTTCGGGCGCTATAACGGCGTTTTGTACAGGGGTGAGAGCGGTATAGCCGCGCGCGGCGAGCGCTTCGTCGAGAAGCGGGGGCAGGTTTTCAAATGTCATGATTTCACGCCCTTGCGCCAATTGAACGAGAATGTAAATGCTGCACTGCACCATAAAACGCTGCTTCATCATATCGGGACAATAGGCTATGCAGTATTTATGGCTGATTCACCCCAACTCCCGCCCTTTATGGATCCCGAAATTTTTACGAAAATGACGGAGCAGATGGGCGGTGGTGTTGCTGATCCATTAGCAGCGTACAAACACGCGCTCGATGCGTGGGGGCAAGTTCTCAAACCACTTGCCGCCGCTGGGCGTGACAAAGTGAACACACGCGACCGCCGCTTTAATGCAGAGCAATGGGAGCATCCGGTGTTTGACCTGATGCGCCAAGGGTATCAGGTCATGTCCGATTATATGCTGGGTGCTGCGGACCAGATTGAGGGGCTGGACCCGGCGCAAAAGGCAAAAATCGGTTTTGCTATCCGCACCGTGGTGGACGCTATGAGCCCCGCCAACTCACCGTTCACCAATCCGGTGGCTCTGGAAAAAGCGGTTGAGACTAAAGGCCAAAGCCTGATGGCAGGCGTCAATCATATGATGCGCGATATGCAGCAGGGGCAACTAACCCATACTGACCCCGATGCCTTTGAACTCGGCCGCAACATTGCCTGCACACCGGGCAAAGTGGTGCATCAAACGCCGTTGTATCAATTGATCCAATACACACCATCGACCGACACGGTGATGGAAACCCCGCTGATCATCTTTCCGCCTTGGATCAACCGTTTCTACATTCTGGATCTAACTGCCGAAAAAAGCTTTATAAAATGGTCTGTGGATCAAGGGGTTACGGTTTACGTTGTCTCCTGGAAATCCGCCGGTAGTGATATGCGCGATGTGATTTGGGACGATTATATCGCCGCGCAGATTGACGCGATTGATACGGTGCGCGCGGTGCTTGATGTGCCAACGGTCAATGCCATCGGTTACTGCGTCGCCGGAACCACGCTCGCGGCGACTCTGTCGATTTTGCATGCAAAGGGTGAAGCGGAAAAGGTAAACTCAGCCACATTCTTTACTGCGCAGATTGATTTTACCCGTGGCGGCGAGCTGCTGAATTTCATCGATGACAGCCAGTTAAAGATGGTCGAGGCGATGGCATCGCCGCAGGGCTATCTCGATGGCCGCTTCCTTGCGCTGACCTTTAATCTGTTACGCAGCAACGACCTGATCTGGTCCACCGTCGTCAAAAACTACCTGTTGGGAGAGGATTATCCAGCCTTCGATCTGCTCCACTGGAATGGCGATGTCACCAACCTGCCTGCGAAATGGCACAAGGATTATTTGTGCGATCTTTACCGCGATAATAAACTGATCGAACCGGGCGCGATGTCGGCGCTGGGCGTGCCGCTTGATCTGACTAACGTCAAAACCCCAAGCTATATTCAAGCTGGCCGCGAAGACCATATCGCCCCGGCCGCCAGTGTCTGGAAAATCCGCGACCATTTCAAAGGCCCGCTAAAATTTGTGCTCGCCGGTAGCGGCCATATCGCAGGCGTGGTCAATCCGCCTGCGCAGAAGAAATATCAGTACTGGCTGAATGACGATGCAACGGTGTCATCGCTGGATGAATTTATCGAGGGCGCGACCGAGACCAAAGGCAGCTGGTGGCCGGATTGGCATATCTGGTTGTCGCAGCTTTCGCCCAAGACCATCGCCGCCAAAGGCGCGCGTATTCCGGGTGAAGGCAGGCTAAGCGCTATCGAAGATGCGCCTGGGACTTACGTAAAGACGCGGTAGGTTATTACCGATTTGCGTCTACACGCCCCTCTACCGTTGGTGCTGAGTAGCTGCTGAACGCAGTGAAGTAGCGTATCGAAGTACCCTCTGCGTAATCCAAACCCTTCGATACGGCACTTCGCTTTGCTCTGCACCTACTCAGGGCAAACGGGTTTTGTCGGTCCGCTAGATTACCAAACGATAACAACGGGCCAGACAACCCGCTTTGTGAAGCAATCTCTCCTCCGAATCGATTTAGGCTTTACCAGTCTGCCGTTGGTTCACAAAGTGGGGATTGGGTTGATCCAAAGCTTCTAGCTTCATCGACGCAGGGGACTGTCCCAAGCGTAGCGCCGTGG